>NZ_NHTT01000005.1:0-319937 GCF_002806845.1 Marinomonas sp. ef1
TGGAAACGAAGAAGCCAAATTTGAAGAACACTTTGAGCAAAGTGTTCTTCATCGGGATGTCACTGGCAAACAGCCACGCCCCCATCTGAATTGTTCTGCTGTCTATGCATTTTCATTAGTCCTTTCAGGTTGATCAATAGCATCGGCAGTACAATCAGTGCGAAGGTGATGTTGGAAAGAGGAACGGCTAACCAAACACCATCAATGCCTAGGTATTTCGGCAAGATGAATAGGAATGGAAACTGTATCAACATGTTACCTACGGAGACAAACAGGGCTTGCCCGCTTTTACCGACGGCAACAAAGTAGATGGACGCCATAAATAAAAAGCCGTCTAAAAACAGTGCCATTAAGTGTAGGCGAATGCCATTTTTACTTGCTTCAAGTAATGCATCGTTGCCTGTGGTAAAGATGCTAATAAAGAGCTCAGGAACAATGTTAAACAGTATAACCAAAGCGATGCCGGATCCAACGGTAACAGAAAAAGCCAGTTTTACGGTTTCGATAATGCGCTTGTATTGCTTGGCGCCTAGGTAATAACTCACCGGTGGCTGCAAGCCGCTGACTAAGCCTTCAGCGAAGAAGTAGTAACAGCTCGCTAAGTAGCCAACAATCGCGAAAGCGGCTAATTGCGTGGTTTCTCCGTAGGCCATAAATTGCATATTATGGAACGCCATGACGAAGCTGAAGTAGATAAACATCACTAAGTTTGACGCACCCAATTGCACGATACGAATGGCGATGGTTTTATCAAGTTGCTTAATAGTCAGCTTGGTTTTGGCTTTTGCCGACGTAAAATAACGTAGACACAATACACAAGTCGCCAGTTGAGCTATTAGGGTGGCAATGGCTGCACCTTTTAACCCCATGTCAAGATGGCCTAAGAAAACATAGTCCAAGACAATGTTGGTCAAGGCGCCAACGATGATGAATACCGTCGCAAGATTTGGGCTGTCGTCATTTCGGACCAACATCGGCATGGCACTCGCACCAATCGAAATAAGCGCACCAAACGACATTACCTGCACATAACTCCAGCTCATTTCTAGGATGACGCCCGTCGCGCCTTGAATATTGAGCAAACTTTTACCAAAAGCAATAAACACGATAGTTGCCAATAAGCCAATCAAAATGATCACAAAAAGCGCCGTGACGAGTGTTGCTTGAGTGGCTGCGAGGTTTTTCTCGCCACGATATTTAGATAATACACTGCCGCCGCCCATACCCACAAGCAAGCCAAAACCCATGATTAAACCAAGCAATGGAATGGCCATGTTGATGCTTGCGAGTCCGTGTGCACCAACAAAGTGACCAACGAAGAAGCCATCAACAATCTGATATAGACCACTGACTAACATAGCGACTATGGAAGGAATGGCAAAACGCCAAAATGTGCTTGCCACGGATTGTGACGGTTGAACAGGTGTAGCGGCTTGCATAACTTAAATATCCAGAAAGTAAGAATGCAGGCATAATATATATAATTGAGATATAAGAAAGTTAGTTACCATCCGTTTATAGGATGGATTAAGCAATAATCTATGCCGCGAGAGTAACCATTTTATGAGCAAAGAAATGAATTGGACACTGGATCAGTTACTGGCTTTTGTTACCGCCGCAGAGTTGGGTTCTTTTTCGGCAGCAGCAAGGCAATTACAAAAGGCACAATCGCGTATCAGTAGTGCCATCGCCAATTTAGAATTGGATTTAGGGTTTGAGTTATTTGATCGCAGCTCTAAATTCCCCGCATTAACGCCTCTGGGTAAAGAAATGCTCCCCGAAGCGCGAGCCGTGCTTAATCAGTGCTTACGTCTAGACTCACGTGCTTTATCAGCAGCGAACAAAGAACCCATTTCATTACGCATCGCGCTAGATGAAGCCTTGCCATTGGAAACCATCCACTCTATTTTTTCTCAAGTTGGCGATTTATTTCCTAACACGCATTTAGTTATTACCAATGGGTCACAAGACGATATCGCCATAGCCATTGCTAATCAAAAAGCTGACATTGGTTTTATGATTAGCAACAGTGCTTTGCCACCAAAGTTAACTTTGCAGTCTTTGGGATATTTTAAAAAAATCCTGATTGTCGGTAAAAAGCACCCTCTTGCTAAAGAAAATATATTGAGTCTTGCGCAACTACAGCAATACCGTCAATTCGTACTATGCAATCGTTCAGGAGAAAACCGCGAAAATGCCCTAAGCCCAGATCATTGGGATTTAGACAGTTATTATCTGATTTGTGAATTGGTAACGCAGAATCAAGGTTGGGCCATCGTACCTGAGCATATTGCCAAGGCACATTGGTTTTTTGAGCAAATAAAAATCGCCAAAAGTGACTTTTTAACGAATCAATTAATTGAAATAGGTATAGTGAAACGACTCGACAGCCCAAGTAATAAATTGACAGATTGGATCACTGAACAGATGCGCCACTTAACGGATAATCACTCTATTTAGATAATAAAAGCTTTTCAGCCAAGGTGTCTGGCAGCCCCCAGCTGTAGATGAATTCTTTTGTTTGGTTGCCACAAGGTGTATGCCAATAAGAAGAGCCGATATTTTTAGCGCCAAGGGCTTCATAGAATCCAATGGCTTTGGCATTAGACTCTAAAACTTCTAAATATAAGTCTGTGTTTTTATAATGAGCCGTAGCCCAAGATGCCACAGCGGCGAGTAATTGACGGCCAGTACCTTTGCCTTTATTACCCGATTTTACATGTAGGTTATCGATGATAGTGCCGAAAGTTGGATGATTATCGCCAAACGCACAAATGAAGCCGCATATATGGTCATCTATCTCAGCGACTAACACCAACTGGTTGGTTAAAGGGTTGTTTAGTCGAGATGTCCATACTGCTTGCCTATCAGTAAATACAAATTTTTCAAGGTACTCTTCAGACAAGACATCACGGTAATTGTCACGCCAACTTTGGGCATGTAGGTTTGCAATACTGGACAGATCGTCTAAACACGCTTTTCGAATGATCATATTTTCATTCAGTTCCTATCAATCGTACTGATATTGATCACTAGAAAAACTCTCTTCCAAGAATAAACACGTCTTCTTTAATCTGTTCATTCTGAGCAATATTCGGCAGCAGTCCCCATTGATCAAATCCTTGGCGTTTGAAGAAGCCTTGGCTTTCGAGGTTGCTGGCATAGATGTAGGCAACGAGATGGGTGAAACCAAGTTCTGGTCGGTTCGTTTCTAGGTATTGAAATAACTGTGTGCCAATGCCTTTCCCCTGCCTGTTTGGTAATACATAGAAGCTGACCTCACAAGCAGTATCAAAAGCGGGTAAGCCATAAAAAGGTTCAACGGAGCACCAAGCAATCACATTGCCCTGTTCTTCTAGGACTAACATGGGATGGTTATCAGTGACGCTTTCTAGCCAGTCCATGACATCGATCAAACCAATATGATCTTGTCGATGGCCTGTGCTGGCAAAAAGGTCGCAGTGCTGAAAGATGTCTAATATCGCAGGGGCATCGTCTAATACCGCTAGACGAATTTCCCTGCTGTGACTAAGTGGCATTGCCGCGTTAGCCTTGTTCAAGCAAACGACGTAGGTCGATAATCGCGGTATTTGCACGTGCGATATAAGAAGCCATAACCAAGGAATGGTTCGCCAATACGCCGAAGCCACTGCCGTTTAAGATAAAGGGCGACCAGACATTGGCTTGGGTTGCTTCTAGTTCACGGATAATTTGACGCAAGCTAACCAGTGCGTTTTTGTCCTGTAAAGTGAAGATGAAATCTACTTCTACAGCACGCAACATGTGGATCAGTGCCCAGCTTGTGCCACGAGCTTCATAAAAAACATCATCTACTTTAGACCAAGGCGTACGCACGTAACGGGTATTTTCGTCTGATTCCAACTGTGGTTTGTCTTCTATTACACTTGCAGATAAACGCTGAGACAAGCTACCAAGACGAGTACTGACGTCTGATAACCAGTCCGAAAGGTTATCGGCACGAGCATAGAATTGGGCTTTGTTGTTTGATTGGCCAGCCAAACGATCAAGATACTCCATTAGCTCTTTATTACCACGACGATATTCGCTTTCACTAGATGGCAAGGCCCAGCTTTTGTTGTCGAAGTTGAATTGTGGCTCGGCTATTTTTAAGTTTACATCTTCTGTGGACTGGGACTGAGAGCGGCTAAACTCTTTACGGAACGCTCTAGCCAAATCGCGAGACTGAACCAACACACCAAATTCCCATGCTGGCATGTTGTCCATAAACACACCTGGCGGCAGTATGTCATTGCTAATAAAACCGCCTGGTTTGTCCAGTAATGTTTCCATGATGGTGTGCAGTGTGCTTGCTGTTGTGTAGCCAACAACGAGCTTTTTACTATTGTTTAAATAACCACGCTCGGTAGCCTTTTCTTTTGCTGTAGCAACGACATCAAATTGATCTGGTTCTCTACTCCAATACATACCTAAAAAGCTCAACAATACAGCAGCAATGAGCACAGCAGATATGGCGACTTTCCCCACACTCGAGAAATTAATACTTGGCTTTAAACCTTGTAACTTATTCGCTAACCACGACATTCTTGACCTACCTTAATCTTGTTGTAATTCGACCATGTAATCAGCACGATGATATGTCATCGCACGAACACGAAATTCGGGAACACGGCTATTAATGATTTGATAAATCAAACGTGCTTCTTTGTCATTTGGCCAGTAAATAGCGATGGGACGATCCGCTGTTGCCACTTCATCTATAATAGGCTGAATCTTTGCGATTATCTCTTCTTCACTCAAACTAAAAAGTGTTTCGGGCAATAAAAACTGTCCCTCTTTTAGAGCTTTCGGTTCTTTCGACTCTGGCTTTGTTTTTGAAATCTTAGCAGCCTGCTCTCGTTTCGCTTTCAAATCACTAACACGCGACGTCATTTCTATGATGGCAGGATCTTCTGGATTAACGGAGCGTGCAGAATCTAAATATTTTGCAGCCTTCTTATAATCACCGTTTCTAGCCGCTTGCCATGCCCATTGCGTATAAACATCCACAATGGCAGTAATGCCTTGAATTGCACGGAAATTACCAGGATCACGTCCTAGCGCAGCCTGAAAGTACAAGTTAGCATTGTCGTCTACTGGCGTTAAAAATCGCTCTGCAGCTAAAGCTATTTCGCCCTGTTCTATCAATCGCTGCGTCAATCGTTCAAAAGCCGTTGGGACTTTGGCAGCTTTAGGTTGCTGTGTTTTTATCGCCGTTGGCTTTTCAATATTGACTGATTTATTAACAGAAGCCTTAGCTACTACAGCTTGGGTGACTTCCACTTCTTGTAGTGGCTGGCTTTTCTCTGTTGACTTCACATTTTCCTGACAGCCTGTCAGGAAAACTACAACAATTAGAAAAGAAACTAGGTTTTTACTCAATTTGCCCCCTTGCGATTGGCAACTTAAAGGTGGATTGGTAGTCTACACCTTCTATCTAGCGTGATGAAATATGGATTTACAATTTACACAATACGCTCAATTTGATTGAAGATATTTATGCGCCTACTTGTTCTACTGTTTTTACTGATATTTCAAAGCGTTTCTCACGCCTTCACTTTCGGCCCCACATCAAGACTTGCAGAACCAGAATTTTTAACTGTAGACCAAGCTTTCCAACTATCCGTCTCGGCTCCTAAAGACGGAAAATTAATGGCAACATGGAAGATTCATGATGGCTACTATTTATATCAAGAACAATTCGCCTTGTCTGGTGATGCTGCAGATAAATTGCATTTTTCGCCTTTTCCTGCCGGCGAAATCAAACAAGATCCTTATTATGGTGAAGTAACGGTTTATCGCGAGCAATTAACTCTGCCCATTTATTACGACATCAAACTGACAGCAGGCACTAAAGTTAATGCCGTACTATCTTATCAAGGCTGTGCCGATAAAGGCTTATGTTACGCGCCACAAAAAATGCCGATTCAATTTACGGTTCCCGCACTATTATCATCAACAGAAAAACTGGCATCGACAGAAAAACATCTAACAGCATCTCAACCTGGAGCAGAAAACCCTCAACCTTCCAACACAATACTTGTACCTTCCGAAGCGCAATCAGTAAGTCAGTTGCTCAGCAATAACAATACTTGGGTAACTCTCATTGCTATCTTTAGCTTAGGGTTACTTTTATCACTAACGCCTTGCGTACTTCCTATGGTGCCTATTGTCAGTGCGATTGTCATTGGCACTCGTAATTCAAAATTAGGCGCATTTTATTACAGCTTTATTTATGTACTAGCCATGGCATTGACCTATGCGGCCATTGGTGGATTGGTCGGTGTTTTTGGTACCCAGCTCAATCTACAGGCCCAGCTACAAAACCCTATTTTATTAATTAGCAGTGCAATCATCTTTGTATTACTGGCCCTAGCAATGTTCGGTGTCTATGAAATAAGACTGCCAAGCTCATGGCAACAGCGCCTTCAAGTGTCGACCAAATCAACAAGTTCTACTTGGAAATCAACCGCGAGTATTTTTATCGCTGGGGTTTTATCTACGCTAATAGTCTCACCATGCGTCTCTGCACCACTTGCTGGTGCCTTACTATATATAAGCAGCCATGGTAATGCGTGGTATGGCGCGACGATGCTGTTTGTCATGGCGCTAGGCATGGGGGTTCCACTATTACTAGTCGGCCTTTTTGGGCCTAAAGTATTACCCAAAAGCGGAGAGTGGTTGCACGATATTAAGGTACTCATGGGCTTTGGTTTACTCGCTATGGCAGTCTGGATGATTACTCGTTGGTTACCAATGAACAGCCACTTGTATCTATGGAGCATTCTTGCATTGGCAATAAGCGGCTACTTCATTCATCGAGCTTATAAAGTAACCTCGCACCCTATTCGCTGGTTTTTTGCCTTAGCCTTTTTCCTTATCGGCAGTGTTGAGTTTATTGGCGGCGCAACAGGAAGCAGCAGTCCACTGCAACCCTTGAAAAAATTATCCTCACCCTCAACAACACTAGAGGAGAAAGTAATATTTGACGCCACAATTACGAACTTAGGCGAACTTGATGGAATTATAGCAAATCAAGACTCTCGCCCTATCATTTTAGATCTTTATGCAGATTGGTGTATCAGCTGCAAAATATTAGAAGACATGTTTGCTTCATCTGACGTGTTACCACTGCTCGATAAGGTTCAATTAGTTCGAGTTGATGTCACGGAAAATTCAGCGAAGAACCAAGCATTAATGCAGAAGTTCAACTTATTTGGGCCGCCATCACTGGTATTTTTAGATAGTAAAGGCGAAGAGCGTAAAGCATTAACTTTGATGGGCGAACCGACAAAATCCTTACTAATTGATCGCTTAAATCACGCTATCGACTAATAACTTTTATAAAAAAGCACGGCAGTTTACTTTTGACTAAAAATAAACCAGCAAGAACATTTTTCGGTTTTTTTAACGCAAAACTGGACAATATCCCGCTTTTTATCGATAATTTCGCGTTACAAGCTTTTACAATTCGTTTTTTTATAAAAGCCCTGTTTGTTGGATAACACAAGCAGTACACAGATTTTATAATAGTCAGTGGATAACATAACCACTGAAACACCAACACAGACAGAAGAGAGTATTTATGGACATTCGTAAAATCAAAAAGCTAATCGAACTTTTAGAAGAATCTAACGTCTATGAGATTGAAATCAAAGAAGGCGAAGAAGCTGTTCGTATTAGCCGTGGTGGTGCTCCAGTTCAAGCACCTATGATGGCCGCTCCAATGATGGCTGCACCTGCTGCTGCACCAGTTGCTTCTACTGCTGCACCTGAAGCACCAGCTGCTTTCGCCGGTCACTCTGTAAATTCTCCAATGGTCGGTACTTACTACAAGTCTTCTGCACCAGGTGCTAAGCCTTTCATCGAAGTAGGTCAAAAAGTTAACGCTGGCGATACTATCTGTATCGTTGAAGCAATGAAAATGATGAACCAAATTGAAGCAGATAAATCTGGTACAATTGGCGCTATCCTTGTTGAAGACGGCGAGCCAGTTGAATTTGACCAGCCTCTTATTACTATCATTTAATCCAACGCAAAGGTTTCATCATGCTCGATAAGGTATTGATTGCTAACCGAGGCGAAATCGCGCTACGTATTTTACGTGCGTGTAAAGAACTCGGTATCAAAACCGTTGCGGTTCACTCTAAGATTGACCGTGACTTGTTACATGTGCGCCTTGCAGACGAATCTATCTGCATAGGGCCAAATCCATCAGCTCAGAGTTATTTGAATATTCCAGCTATCATCAGTGCTGCAGAATTGACAGACACTTCAGCTATCCACCCAGGCTATGGATTCCTTGCTGAAAATGCGGATTTCGCAGAGCAAGTTGAGCGTTCTGGTTTTACCTTCATCGGTCCTAAGGCCGAAACGATTCGCCTAATGGGTGACAAAGTTTCCGCGATTAAGGCAATGAAAGCAGCTGGTGTTCCGACTGTTCCAGGTTCAAACGGCCCAGTACCTACAGATCCTGAAGAATGCATCCGTGTTGCTAATGAAATCGGCTTTCCGGTTATCGTTAAAGCAGCGGCAGGCGGTGGTGGCCGTGGTATGCGCGTTGTTCACAACGAGGGCAGCCTACTAAAATCTATCAGCATTACACAATCTGAAGCAGGTTCTTACTTCGGTGATAGCACGGTTTATATGGAAAAATTCCTACAAAACCCGCGTCACGTCGAAGTTCAAGTATTGGCTGATGGTCAAGGCAATGCCGTTCACCTATACGACCGTGATTGCTCTTTGCAACGTCGCCATCAAAAAGTGCTGGAAGAAGCGCCAGCACCGATGCTGAACGAAGAATCTCGCCAAGCTTGTTTAAAAGCGTGTGTTGATGCTTGTATCAAGATCAACTACCGTGGTGCGGGTACTTTCGAATTCCTATACGAAGACGGCAACTTCTACTTCATCGAGATGAACACGCGTGTGCAAGTAGAACATCCTGTTACAGAAATGGTAACTGGCGTAGATATCGTTAAAGAACAACTTCGTATTGCTAGCGGCTTGCCATTGTCTTTTAAACAAGAAGATATCAAGTTAAATGGCCACGCTGTTGAATCTCGAATCAACGCAGAAGACGCTAAAACCTTCATGCCTTGCCCAGGTAAAGTGGAATACTTCCACGCTCCAGGCGGTATGGGTGTTCGTGTTGACTCTCACTTATACAGTGGCTACACAGTACCACCTACGTATGATTCTATGATTGCTAAAATTATTTGTCATGCACCAGATCGTACTGCTGCACTAAAACGCCTTTCTGGCGCTCTAGATGAAACATTCATCGATGGTATTAAAACCAATATAGAGCTACAAAAAGACCTAGTAAATGATGCTAATTTCATTGCTGGTGGCGTTAATATCCATTATTTGGAGAAAAAACTCGGTCTATAAAGACTGCAGTTTTGCCCCTAGTGACTACATAAATCACTAGGGGCAATCATTTTCCTCTCGCCTCTCGCTCTAAGCTTCGCTATTCTATTCCTGTTTGTTTTACTGTTGGACTTCACTTTATGCCTTGGCTTCAAATACGTATCAATACCACGCCCGATCACGTCCCAGCTTTCGAAGATACTCTTCTTGACTGTGGCGCCATGGTTGTCACCTTTGAAGACGTCCATGACGATCCTGTATACGAACCAGACCTAAACACTACACCTCTATGGAAAAACACTAAGGTGACTGGCCTGTTTGAAGCAGACGCCGATATTGAACACATTCGTCCAGTAATTGAACATAAAGCCGAGTCCCTTGGTGAAACTGATATCGATATGAAAATAGAGATAGTCGAAGACAAAGATTGGGAAAGAGAATGGATGGACAACTACCATCCAATCCAATTTGGTGAACGTCTTTGGGTTTGCCCTAGCTGGCGTGAAGTACCAGATCCAAACGCAGTTACACTGATGCTAGATCCAGGCTTAGCATTTGGTACAGGCACTCACCCCACTACCGCATTGTGCCTACAATGGCTAGATAGCATTGATTGCAAAGATAAAACCATCATAGATTACGGTTGCGGCTCAGGTATTCTTGGCATTGCGGGCTTACTACTTGGTGCAAACAACATGGTTGGTATCGATATCGACCCACAAGCTGTGCAAGCAACAGAAGCTAACGCTGAACGCAACAAGATCGACCCAAGCCGCTTAGAAGTAAAACTGCCTCCGTACGAATCTGACCTACAAGCCGATATCGTAGTTGCAAATATTCTTGCAGGCCCTCTTGCTCACCTTGCGCCGACTATTTCCGCTCTGGTTAAAAATCAAGGTCAATTAGCCCTTTCTGGCATCCTTGCCAACCAGGCCCAGGAAGTGATTGAGGCGTATAAAGAGTGGTTTACAATTGACTCCATTACCGAAAAGGAAGAATGGATTCGTATTGTAGGTACTAAGCACGCATAATAGCCGTTTTACTCAGCACAGTTTTAGACAGGAAGATTACACCCTATGGCCAATAGCCTAATAACACGTTGCCCAAAATGTTCAACCGCATTTCGAGTAAGCGATGAAGTATTAAGCATGGCCAAGGGCAAAGTCAGATGCGGCCAATGCTTCCATATTTTTAATGCCAACGATGCGGCAAACAACAAGACTAATCCTGCCAATACAAGAGAACAGTCACTACAAGAAAACAATGATCCAGCAATAGAAACGGTCGCGCCCAAAAAACAAGCACAAGCTGATTTGACTCGCCAGCCGACAGATCAAAACAACATAGCTCAAAACACTATAGTTCAAAACAACACCCCTCCAAGCAATGAAGCTCACGCAAACTTAAAAGCATCTATTGATAATAGGCTCGCTCCTGCAGAAGAAATTGTTAATCCAGATTGGCTACACACGCTATTTGATGACGAGGACCTGCAACCACAGAGTGAAGATACAACAAGTTCAAAAATCAGCAGCATACTAGAAGAAGACGAAGCCTTCGAAGCAAACAATGCTTACCAAGAGTCCGTTCACAAACAAGAACAAGCCAAAAGAGCAGCTGCAGAAACAAAAAGACAAGATGAGCCAGCACCATGGGAGTTAGAGCTTGCTGAAGTAGAAGCCGCACTTAAGGCCACACCACAGCAACCCTTTACAGCAAATAAACCCGCAGCCAATCCAACAAAGCCAGCCGCGACTGAAGCCTCTGTAGCAGCCAATCCTGAGCCAGACTATATGGTTGCCCTGCATTCCTTAGCGCAAACTGCTGCGGAACAAACACGCCCATCCGACATAAAAAATCAACACACCATCCTTGAGCAACTATCCGCTCAACAAAGCTTAGCGCCATTAATGGGCGAGAGCGAATCATTCACAAGCAAGAAAAAAGGACACCCTTGGCTATGGTTTTTTGCTTCGTTATTAGGAATCGCCTTATTGACTGCACAAGTGGCTACGCATTTTTTTGAAGAAGGCAGTCGCTCCTCTAATTTTAGAGCCATCTACAAAACGATTTGCTCTTACTCTGGCTGTGCACTACCAAGATTCGAAGACATCAGCGCCATCACCATTCAACATGTTCGCATCCAAAGCCACCCGTCCATACCGAATACACTTTTAGTAAACGCCATTATCACCAACACCAGTGATTTCTCTCAGCCAATGCCAAAAATTGCCTTAGAGTTTTTTGACTTAAACGGTCTACCAGTGGCAGCAAGACTCTTTTCGCCAAACGATTATCTGCACAAAGACTTTCTCGATATCACCTATATGCCACCAAATACCCCGATCCACTTGGTCATTCCGATACAAGATCCAGGCGCTCGAGCGGTCACTCATCAGCTTAGAGCCTTCCCAACAGACACTCGCTCTTACTAGTTTTTCACTGTTTTAGTACTAAGGTTAAAAAAAGAACAAAAAATAGTCAGTTTTTAGCCTGTCAAGACTTCAAAAACAACGATTGCATAGGTATTATTCACGCCCGCTCGACGCTGTCGACGATCTTTAACATTCAATCCAGTATTCAGGAACATCATGGCATTTGCTATTGGCCCATATTGCGTTGACAAGCCCGTTATTCTTGCCCCTATGGCAGGCGTAACAGATTTGCCTTTTCGCCGCCTTTGCCATGACCAAGGTGCAGGCTTAGTAGTATCAGAAATGGTCACTTCTGATGTTCGCCTGTGGAACTCGACAAAAAGCCGCCATCGTTTAATTCACGACGCGGAAGTCTCGCCGAGATCCGTTCAAATTGCTGGCGGTGACCCTCAAATGATGGCTGAAGCCGCTCAACAAAATGTTGAGCTAGGCGCACAAATCATTGATATAAACATGGGTTGCCCCGCTAAAAAAGTATGCAATAAAGCGGCAGGCTCTGCATTACTTAAAGACGAAGCACTTGTTCGAGAAATACTGGAGTCTGTTGTAAATAGTGTTTCTGTTCCAGTCACTCTAAAAATCCGTACTGGATGGAGTCTTGATCAGAAAAACGGTCTTGCGATTGCGAAAATGGCAGAGGATATTGGCATTCAAGCATTAGCGATTCACGGACGAACACGGGAATGTAAATTCCAAGGACAAGTTGAATACGACACGATTGCAGAGATTAAGCATCATTTAAACATCCCTATTTTTGCTAATGGGGATATTAAAGACGCGCAATCCGCAAAATTCGTGAAAGATTACACCCAAGCGGATGGCATAATGATTGGTCGAGCCGCCCAAGGAAGACCGTGGATTTTTCGCGAAATAAACCACTATTTAGAAACAAACGAATTGTTAGCGCCTCCTTCTTTATCTGAGGTGAGACAGCTTGTTATCAACCATGTGAACGCCTTACACCAATTTTATGGTGATTATTTAGGCGTGCGTATTGCTCGCAAGCACGTTGGTTGGTACCTGCAGACGTTAGCGGATAAAACACAATTTCGCAGTCTGTTTAACCGTATTGATAATACGCAAGAACAGCTTGATAAATTGGAAGAGTTCTTTGTTTGCCAATAGGCAAACGAACCTTACACTTAATGTACTGAAAATCAAAAAAGAAGACCTAGATCACCCTTCTCAATGACGATCAACGTGCATTAATAAATGGTTAGCTTTAAAAATAGAAGGTCATTCTGTGGTAGAACAAACTCATACTCATACGTTTCAAGCCGCTTCTTCAGAGCAGTCACAAACCCTACGTGACAATGTTGAAAAAGCCCTACAAAACTATTTCGCTCATCTTGATGGGCAGCCAATAACAGACTTATATCAGTTAGTCTTAGCAGAGGTTGAGGCGCCTTTGCTGGAGTCTGTCATGAGCTACACAAAGGATAACCAAACAAAAGCATCCACCATCCTTGGTTTAAACCGAGGTACACTTCGCAAGAAGCTGAAGCAATACGGTATGCTATAAGCACAAAGAAAAAAGGGCGAATTCGCCCTTTTTTTCGTCTTACCTTCCCCTTGTTTATTTAGTGTTAAATTAATTGCGAGAACCATGATGGCAAATCAAAATACAGTAACTCCAATCAAACGAGCGTTAATCAGTGTTTCCGACAAAACAGGCATTGTCGAATTCGCACGCGAACTGACCGCTCAAGGTGTTGAAATTCTTTCAACTGGTGGTACTTACCGTCTTTTATTGGACAGCAACGTTAAAGCAACTGAAGTTTCTGACTACACAGGCTTTCCAGAAATGATGGATGGCCGCGTAAAAACTCTACACCCAAAAGTGCACGGTGGCATTCTTGGTCGTCGTGACATCGATGGCGCCATCATGAAAGAACACGGTATCGAAGAAATCGATATGGTGGTTGTAAACCTTTACCCATTCGAAGCGACCATCGAACGTCCTGATTGCGATTTACCAATGGCGATCGAAAATATCGACATCGGTGGACCAACTATGGTTCGCTCTGCAGCGAAAAACCATAAAGACGTTGCTATCGTAGTTTCCCCTTCTAACTACGAAGACATCTTGGCATCTATTAAAGCAGATGGTGGTTTGACTTTCGAACAGCGTTTCGACCTTGCTGTTAAAGCATTCGAACATACTTCTCACTACGATGGCGCTATTGCTAACTTCCTAGGTAAAAAAGTAGAAGGCGGCAGCGAAGACTTCGCTCGTACCTTCAACCTACAATTCCACAAAAAAGAAGAAATGCGCTACGGTGAGAATCCACACCAGAAAGCCGCTTTCTATGTTGAAGCAAATCCTAAAGAAGCGTCCATCAGCACTGCTAAACAAATCCAAGGTAAGGCACTGTCTTATAACAACATCGCAGACACCGATGCGGCTCTTGAGTGCGTAAAAAGCTTCGATAAACCAGCATGCGTTATCGTTAAACACGCTAACCCTTGTGGCGTAGCAACAGCAGCGTCCCAATTTGAAGCCTACGATCTTGCTTTCCAAACAGACCCAACGTCTGCATTTGGCGGCATCATTGCTTTTAACCAAGAGCTAGATGCTAAAACAGCTCAAGCGATTGTTGATCGTCAATTCGTTGAAGTTATCATTGCACCAAGCGTAAGCAAAGAAGCCGCCGATATCGTTGCTGCGAAGCAGAATGTTCGAGTACTTGAATGCGGACAATGGTCAAAAGACAAGCCAGCAGCACTAGATTACAAGCGTGTTAACGGCGGCTTATTGATTCAAGACCGTGACGATGGTGTGATTACTTTAGACGATCTTAAAATCGTCTCTAAACGCCAACCTAGCGAAGAAGAACTAAAAGACCTATTGTTTGCTTGGAAAGTGGCTAAATTTGTTAAATCCAATGCGATTGTTTATGCAAAAGCGGAACAAACTATTGGTGTAGGTGCAGGCCAGATGAGCCGTGTTTACAGCGCTAAAATCGCAGGTATTAAAGCAGCTGATGAGAACTTGGAAGTAGTTGGCTCTGTTATGGCATCTGATGCATTTTTCCCATTCCGTGATGGTATCGATGCTGCAGCACAAGCTGGTATTACGGCTGTTATCCAACCTGGCGGTTCTATGCGTGACGAAGAAGTCATCGCTGCTGCTGACGAAGCAGGCATGGCAATGGTCTTCACTGGCATGCGTCATTTCCGTCATTAAGAACGCGTCATTAAAAGCGCGTCATTGAGAGCACACCGCTAAGAAGCCGTATTGATGGAAATAACCATTAATACATCAAAACTTTTTAGTTAGTCGCCAGAGACCTAGGTCTCTGGCTAGCAATACGAAGGATTAGATAATGAAAGTTCTTATTATTGGTAACGGCGGACGTGAACATGCTCTAGCATGGAAAACCGCAGAATCTAGCCATGTCGAAAAAGTTTTCGTTGCTCCAGGCAACGCAGGCTCAGCAACAGAAAACAAAGTCGAAAACGTTAACATTGGTGTCACTGATATTGCAGATCTTGTTGCTTTTGCAAAAAAAGAAAACATCGACCTAACAATTGTTGGTCCAGAAGCGCCATTGGTTATTGGTGTAGTAGACGCGTTTGAAAAAGAAGGCCTAGCTATCTTCGGCCCAACGGCAGCAGCAGCACAATTAGAAGGCTCTAAAGCCTTCACTAAAGATTTCTTAGCTCGCCACAATATCCCAACTGCGGCTTACGGTAACTTCACTGAGATCGAACCTGCTATTGCTTACATCAAGCAGCACGGCGCTCCAATCGTTGTTAAAGCCGACGGCTTAGCAGCAGGCAAAGGCGTTATTTTGGCGCAAACAGAAGCCGAAGCTATTGAAGCTGTTGAAGACATGCTACAAGGCAACGCTTTTGGTGATGCAGGTAGTCGTGTTGTTATCGAAGAATTCTTGGTTGGCGAAGAAGCTAGCTTCATCTGCATGGTTGATGGCGAGACCGTTTTACCAATGGCGACAAGCCAAGACCACAAAGCACGTGATAATGGTGACAAAGGCCCTAACACTGGCGGCATGGGCGCTTACTCTCCAGCACCTGTTGTTACACCAGAAATCCATGATCGCATTATGAACGAAGTCATCATGCCAACGGTCAAAGGCATGAACGCTGAAGGTAATCGCTACCGCGGTTTCTTATACGCTGGCGTGATGATCGCACCAGATGGCACACCAAAAACGCTCGAATACAACTGCCGTTTTGGTGATCCAGAAACACAACCAATCATGATGCGCTTGCGTTCTGATTTGGCACAAATGTGTTTGGCTGCAATCAATGGCAAGCTAGATACAATCGAAGCTGATTGGGATCCTCGCGCAAGCTTAGGCGTGGTTCTTGCTGCTGGCGGCTACCCTGCAGATTACCCTAAAGGCGATGTAATTTCTGGTTTAGACACAGTACTTCCTGCAGGCCAGAAAGTATTTCAAGCTGGCACAACATTAAAAGATGGCCAGGTGGTTACCAATGGCGGCCGTGTTCTTTGTGCCGTTGCTCTTGGCGATACGGTTGCAGAAGCACAAGCGTCTGCTTACGATGTGGTTAAGACACTGTCTTGGGACAAAGTTTATTTCCGCACCGACATCGGCCATCGTGCAATTGCTCGTGAGCAAAAGTAATCTGCAGTCAACTTAAAGTGTAAATACGTTATTTATTAACAAAAAAGGCCTCAATTGAGGCCTTTTTCACATATTAAAATTGATCCAGACTTATGACTTATTTTTCAGCTGAGACTCTTTTTTGTCTAACCAAGCCTTAAACAAGCGCCCTACTTCCAGCACCAATAAACCAAAAATAATGCCAGCGACCCAATCTAAACCAAGCACAAAACCTAGCGCTGCAACCATTCCATAGCCGTACATTAGATTAGTTCGGGTTGTCGGTTTTGCTTGCCTAGCAAACCAAGTTACACCCAACAAGAGTATGCTAAACCAAACATAATACTCCACCAAAATTGGATATAGCATTTGATCCCCTATCTAGTTAATAATGATAGCCTTTATACAATATAATTAGGCTAGCGTTTTGCTTTATCGATTTATTTTACTGTTTTTACTTAGCATCTCCAACACCGCGTGGAGCACAAACACTATTGCCATCATTGATGATACGAATAGTACGTTCAATATTAGCAAAAGCGGCTCTTATTTTATCGATGAAGATCAAGCCCTCCCATTTAGCACTATTGCGTCTGACGAATATGCAAAGAGATTTCGTCCAATTAACCGTGAATACTTACAATTGGGATTGGTAAAAGGCAACATATGGATTCGCACCGATGTAGCAATACGAACTACCAACAGTACGCCTATTTTACTAGAAATAGATTCGCCTAGACTACAATATCTAGACATCTACCTACCTAATTTATACGAAAATCAGATCCAGGCAGAGCTCGGTGGTGCGCGCCCTTATAACAACAAAGAAATCAAAGCACCAAACTATATTTTTTCAATTCCAGCCAACTCGCCCCCCGTGTTCACCTTGTACATTAAGCTATCATCTCACTTACCAATTAATGCACAAATCGAGCTTAAAACCCTTTCTCAACTAAGCCAAGACACTCAAAAAAGCCTAACTTTCACCGGGGTTCTCATTGGCATATTGTTGGCTCTACTGGTTTGTAATGCCTTCTTTTTTGTCAAAACATCACACCCTATGTATTTAATCTACTGCATCTTGCTCATTGGCATAGCAGTTCTACATCTCGCACTTCACGATCAGATTTCTCAGCTGTTTCCAAACCAGATCAATATTCAAGAACGAATATACAATCTAGCCGCATTATCTTGTTTATGCGCCATTGTATTTTTCTCCCGTCTCTATCTTGATACCAAAGAACATCTGCCTAAATTAGACAAGCTATTAATTGCAGTCGGTTCTATTAACGCGTTATTTGCCATCATTTTCACTATTTCACCAGAAAAAATAAACATAGCGGCTCTTTCTTTCATAGTGGTTGGCACTCTTATTATATTAACCGTGCATGCTGTCATCGCCTTTATGAAAAATATACCGTTTTCTGGGTACTACCTGGTTGCTCGACTAACATTACTTTGCGGCCACTTTGCTTGGCTTATGTCAGCCTATGGCGTTATTCCAAGCGCGTTATTGTTTGAGTGGGGGTTAACCATCACTATAATCATCGAAGCAATGATTCATTTCACTGGTATGATTGCGCAAACAACGCCACTACTACAAAGGCATTCGAAAAAGAGCAAACAAGCTCAAACAGAAATAACAGACCTTTTATCCGACATTTCCAACAGGCTTCGCCGTCAAATCAATATTCTTGGAGGTACGCTCTCCCACCTTGAACAAGCTGCTACATCAAATGATACCAAGCTGTTTTTAACCAGCAGCCTGACTGCTAACAACAATCTAAAAAATCTGATTGAGCGAATTGACCTAATTAGTGATATTAAAGAACATACGCCACCAGATCAGCCGTACCCGCTATCACTTAATCAATTAATAGATAATGCTTACAATAACGTTCAACGCTTAGATCAAGATAACACGCAGATTGAGCTGAATACTTACAAGACAGATCAAGTTGAAATCTTACAGAATGCATCTATTTTGCAGCACCTTATAGAAAGCCTAGCGCAAGAATTCAAGCACTTCACAGATCAAATATTAACCATCAACATTACCCGCCATGAAATAAACAGAGAAGGTGTAACTTTACTAGAGCTCAGCTGCTTTCCGCTGCCGACACAAGTTCGCACTACTGCAACCAGTTTTGATCTTGGAATGCATTACATATCACTTCTCACCCAACACTTAGAAGGTGAGATACAAATATCTGAAAATGCTCGTATGCGAAGCGTTAACATCCAGCTCCCTATACGTGCGCACATACGCCCTTTAAATAACGATATCAGCCAACAACATCACTTTGACATCATATTATTTGGCCAAGAAGACAGCGACCTACAAAAAGCACTAACGATCTTGCAAAGTCATACCAATAAAATAGAGCACTTCACCACTCTAGAAAGTTTATTGGATTATTTAGAGCTGCCTGCAAAAAGAGAATCAGGCTCTGTTATTTTAGTATTTGATAACGGCGGGCACATTCCCCACATTACACAGCAAAGATTACTTCCTTTAATGCGCCATGAAGATCAGTGCTTACTCATCAGCAACAATGTTAAAATGTCGCTAGATTATGCAAAAAAGCTGGGATTTGATGAATTACTAGCCTGCTCTGAGTTAGAAAACCATCTAGAGCAAAGGATATCGCGCCTTATACAAAAAGGGGACAGACTAAAGAACACATCTTTGTCACGGATCAACCCTTTGCGCAAAACGCCTTGAAGCAAAACCACTAACCTTGAATAATACAAACGAAAGGAGATGATATGGACTGTTTATTTTGCAAGATAGTAAAGGGTGACATTCCGGCAAACATTTTATTTGAAGACGATGACGTTATTGCTTTTGAAGATATTATGCCTAAAGCACCAACCCATTTTCTTGTCATCCCGAAGCGTCACATTAGTACGCTGAATGACCTTACAGATGAAGATGCTCCAGTGGTTGGTAAACTACAAATTACCGCAGCGAAAATAGCAAAACAGAAAGGCATCAGCGACGCAGGCTATCGCGTTGTCATGAACTGCAACGAAATGGGTGGGCAAACCGTTTACCACATTCATATGCATGTATTGGGTGGCCGCGCGATGACATGGCCTCCAGGTTAACAAGAGGAAATATGATGATCTCTTTTCTAGATAAAGCCGTATTACAGTTTGACCGCGCTTTACAAACGCTTGTCCCTCACGCAGCGAAAGCAAATCGATCTTCCCCTGCTGATAAACTAGAAGAAGCAGAATTGGATCAAAGCGAGCGTAAGCATTCATCAGGCCTAATGCGTATTAACCATACTGGAGAGGTATGCGCACAAGCCCTTTACGCGGGCCAAGCTACTACCGCAAAACTAGCTACAGTTCGCCAAGAAATGGAGCATGCCGCAGACGAAGAAATAGATCATCTAGTCTGGTGCGAACAGCGTCTTTATGACCTAGGCAGCAAGCCGAGCATTTTGAACCCATTATTTTATGGTGCGTCATTTATGATAGGAGCTGGAGCTGGCCTTATTAGTGATAAATTAAGCTTAGGCTTTGTTGCAGCAACAGAAGATCAGGTTTGCATTCATCTTCAAAAACACATGGCGACCCTGCCAATACAAGATGCAAAAAGCAAAGCTGTATTAACGCAAATGCACATAGATGAAGCCAGACACAAAGCAATGGCGTTAGAAGCAGGCGGATACGAGTTTCCACAACCTATTATGGCCATCATGACCCAAGTATCCAAAGTCATGACCACAACTACTTACCGGATTTAATCATGAACAGAGATCTTCATTCTATTCGTCGTGACTACCAATTCGACGATCTTTTGGAAGAACAGGCTGGTAACAACCCACTTGCTTTATTTGACACTTGGCTCGAAAAGGCTATCGAATCTTGCCCCGATGATCCAACAGCAATGGTATTAAGCACTATTGGACTAGATGGTTGGCCTCATTCACGCGTGGTGCTATTAAAACAACGTAACGATGCTGGATTTTCATTTTTCACCAACTATGACAGTGAGAAAGGCCAGCAGCTCGCGCAAAACAATAAAGCTAGCATGACCTTCTTTTGGCCTGCGCTGTCTCGTCAAGTTCGTGTAGAGGGCATTATAGAGAAAGTATCCCGCAAGACTTCAGAGACGTATTTTGCAACTCGCCCACGCGGTAGCCAGCTAGCAGCAAGAACATCAAAACAAAGTACTGTAATTGCTAGCCGTGACGCACTGCAAAAAGCCTTTAACGCAGAAGAACAAGCTTTTAATGATTTAGAAGTACCTTGCCCAGAAAACTGGGGTGGCTATGTGCTAAAGCCTAGTTTCATTGAATTCTGGCAAGGACGACCAAGCCGACTTCATGATCGCATTTGCTACACACTCAAAGACAACGATTGGCTAAGAACACGCAAAGCGCCTTAATTATTAGACGCTACCAAAGAAGTATTAAAGTAAGTAGATAAGGATCAAAGCAGGAGGCGAAACGTTAAGCTTATTCGCTCCTCTTTGATTCGCTTTCTTACTGGTAAAGAATGCTGCCACAATACTTGCGTTGAAGCAGACATAACCAACCAGCTTGCGTCTTCTAATTCCACACTGTGTTTAATTTGATGATTCGCTTTAAGGCGAAATAGAAATGGCCGACTCGCTCCGAGGCTTAACATAGCAACGACTGGCGCAGGCCCTAATGATTTTTCATCATCGGCATGCCAGCCCATATATTCATCACCATCTTGGTACCAATTCAATAACACCGCATTAAAAGGCTGCTCTGCAAGGTGTTCTGCCTCTTCTTTGATAGGCAATAGCCAATCAGGCCAACCAGCACCATGATGATCTTTACCTGAATAGCGATAACAAATACCAAAATCCGCAATAAACGCAACTTTTCTTGGCACCGATATATCGCGGCCAAACATGAGCAAATTTTCTCTTTCCCACAGTAAATTCAACTTAAGCTGTGGCATAAGCTGCTGCAAGCTTGAGCTAGAAATTGAGTATCGGTATGATGGCCGAGCTTCCATTTAATTATTCACCTTGGACTTCAATGCAAACCTCTTCCGTTTTCGAACCCACCAAACGCAGTGCATTTTTAGACGTTTATCGCGGTACCGCCGTACTACTGATGATGATATTCCATTTCTGCTGGGATTTGCGGAATTTTGGCTTTATGGAGTTTTCCATTTACGACCCTTTTTGGGTCTATTTTCGCAGCCTAATTCTAACCTTGTTTCTATCTGCAATTGGCTGGTCAACCTATCTAGCATTAGAAAGGGCTAGCAGTCAGTCGTTTTGGAAACGTGATATAAAACTATTTATTTCCGCCGCGGCTATTTCTTTTGCTACTTACCTAGCAGTTCCTGAGCAGTGGATATATTTTGGCATTTTGCATTTTATATTTATCGCATCGTTAATCATTAGACCCATTGCGAAATGGCCAATTCTTTCAGCGTTATTCGGTGCCATAATTATAATCATCTATCACACAACTAAATGGCTACACTTCCCTAACGCCTTCTCGACCATCACTTCCTACATAGCTCTGCCACAAAGAACCTTGGATATCGTGTTTCCATTCCCATGGATTGGTGTTGTTTTAATTGGCCCTCTTCTTGGATACCTAAATTGGCATAAGTGCCCCATACCAAACAACCTAATAATACATATTTTGGCATTTATGGGACGTTATGCACTACCAATATACCTTACCCACCAAGTAATTTTATTTGTACTGGTTGCGGCGTTCAAAATGGTGCTTACCCTCATTTCTTGATCACTTTTCGTGCGTTCAGGCAGGTGAGTTTTTTTCAGCAAAAAATAGATAAAAATAGCCCTTATGGTATTGCCAATTGCTAACTTTACGCTTTTTCAGGCAAGTAAAGTAAGTGACCACTTAGCTATTATTCAATTATCATTTTAGAGTTTTTTTCAAGCCTTGATTTTCACCTAAATGAGCACTATTGTTCGCTACAGATTAACAACGAAACACTACATATAGTGTGTTAGCTAAAAAATACACACTACATAGAGTAAATATCCTTTTTTATATTGCGCTAATGGGAAGTCATTGAATGAGCACTCTCACAGTTACTAAACGTAACGGGACGACAGAAAACATCAACCTAGAAAAGATTCATAAAGTCATCGCATGGGCTGCCGAAGGGTTAGACAATGTTTCTGTTTCCCAAGTAGAGCTAAAAGCACGAATTCAGTTCTTTGAGGGTATTCGTACTACAGACATCCACGAAACACTTATTAAGTCTGCTGCAGATTTAATCTCCGAAAGCACTCCAGACTATCAATATCTAGCAGCTCGTTTAGCTATCTTTCACCTACGTAAAAAAGCCTTTGGTGATTTCGAGCCACCACACCTTTACAAACACGTAAAAAGTCTTGTTGAGCAAAAGCGTTATGATGCACAGTTGCTTGAAAAGTACACAGAAGAAGATTTTAACGAGCTAAATACATTCATTGACCACTCTCGTGATATGGATTTTTCGTATGCTGCGGTGAAACAGCTTGAAGGTAAGTACTTGGTACAAAACCGAGTAACTGGTGCAATATACGAAAGCCCTCAGTTTATCTACATACTTGTCGCTGCTTGTTTATTTGCTGAATACGACAAAAAAGAGCGTTTAAACTTAATCCGCCGCTTCTATGACGCAGTATCTAAATTCAAAATTTCATTACCAACACCTATTATGTCTGGTATTCGCACACCTACTCGTCAGTTCAGTAGCTGCGTATTGATTGAATGTGGTGACTCTTTAGATTCTATCAACGCCACATCAAGTGCTATCGTTAAATACGTTAGCCAGCGCGCTGGTATTGGTGTAAACGCCGGTGCAATTCGTGCTCTAGGTAGCCCTATCCGTGGTGGCGAAGCCTTCCACACAGGCTGTATTCCATTCTACAAACACTTCCAAACAGCGGTAAAAAGCTGTTCTCAAGGTGGTGTTCGTGGCGGCGCAGCTACCGTTTTCTACCCAATTTGGCACTTAGAAGTCGAAAGCCTATTGGTACTGAAAAACAACCGTGGTGTAGAAGAAAACCGTGTTCGTCATTTGGATTACGGCGTACAGTTTAACCGCCTGATGTACCAACGTTTGATTAAAGGCGGCAATATCACTTTGTTTAGCCCATCTGACGTACCAGGTCTATACGATGCTTTCTTTGCTGACCAAGAAGAATTTGATCGCTTGTATACTATGTATGAGCAAGATGTTTCTATCCGTAAACAAACGATTAAAGCAACGGAACTATTCACTCTATTTGCTTCTGAACGTGCAAGTACTGGTCGTATATATCTACAAAACGTGGATCACTGTAATACTCACAGCCCATTCGATCCTAAAGTTGCTCCAGTCAAGCAAAGTAACTTGTGTTTGGAAATCGCCCTTCCAACCAAGCCACTGAATAGCATTGATGACAAAGAAGGCGAAATTGCCCTTTGTACTTTGTCTGCATTCAACCTAGGTGCACTTGAAAGTCTAGATGAGCTAGAAGAGCTAGCAGAGCTTATTGTTCGCGCTTTAGACAGTTTGTTGGATTACCAAAATTACCCAATCCCAGCAGCACAACGTGCTACTGAATTGCGTCGTACTTTAGGTGTGGGCGTTATTAACTACGCGTACTACTTAGCGAAAAATGGCGTTAAATACTCTGACGGCAGTGCAAACGAACTAACTCACAAAACATTTGAAGCGATTCAGTATTTCCTACTAAAAGCTTCTAACAAGTTAGCGAAAGAGTTTGGTCCATGCTTGGCATTCAACGAAACGACTTACTCTAAAGGTATTTTGCCAATCGATTCCTACAAAAAAGAAATCGATAACATCGTTTCTAACGAATTGTTCTACGATTGGGAAACCTTGCGTACTGAGATCGTTACTCACGGTCTACGTAACTCAACACTAACTGCATTGATGCCATCTGAAACCTCTTCTCAGATCAGTAACGCGACTAACGGCATCGAGCCACCTCGTGGTTTCGTATCTGTTAAAGCAAGTAAAGACGGTATTTTGAAGCAAGTCGTACCTGAGTTTGAACGCCTAAAAGATAGCTATGAATTGTTGTGGACCATTCCATCAAATGATGGCTACCTACAATTAGTTGGCATCATGCAGAAATTTGTCGACCAAGCGATCTCTGCCAATACAAACTATGATCCACAGAAATTTGAATCTCAAAAAGTACCGATGAAGGTGATTTTGAAAGATCTACTTACCGCTTATAAACTTGGTGTGAAAACACTGTACTATCACAATACTCGTGATGGTGCTGATGATAAACAAGAAGACATGGATGATTGTGCTGGCGGTGCTTGCAAAATCTAACCTGTCAGCCATCGTACAAAGATCTTTTGCATGATCTGACAAGCAAAGCCTCATAACAATGAGGCTTTGCTACGTTTATCGCTTTAACGAAATACTAAAATCTATTAATAACTAAGGCATCTTCTCATTGAATGTGCCTTACGCTTTTGAGGAATACCCTGAGACATGAGTTACTCGACTTTCAACCGTAAGCACTTCGATAGTACAAAAGAACCTATGTTCTTTGGTGAAAATGTCAACGTTGCTCGCTATGATCAGCAAAAGCATCCTATCTTTGAAAAATTAATCGAAAAGCAATTATCTTTCTTTTGGCGCCCGGAAGAAGTCGACCTTTCTACAGATCGTAAAGATTTTCAAAGATTAGAAGAACACGAACAACATATCTTCTTGAGCAACCTAAAGTATCAAACCCTGCTCGACAGCGTGCAAGGCCGTTCGCCAAACGTTGCATTATTACCAATCGTTTCTCTACCTGAATTAGAAACTTGGATCGAAACTTGGTCATTCAGCGAAACCATTCACAGCCGCTCTTACACACATATTATTCGTAACATCGTTAATGATCCGACCAAAATTTTTGATGATATCGTGACGAACGAAGAAATCACTAAACGTGCTGATAGTGTTTCTAAATACTATGACCGTCTAATCGAAATGGTCAATTTGTATAACACCATGGGCATGGGAACCTTTGATGTTCCAGGCAAGGGCCCAATTGAAATTTCTATGCCTAAGCTTAAAAAGGCACTTTACCTAACAATTGCATCCGTCAACGTATTAGAAGCGATTCGTTTCTATGTGAGTTTTGCTTGTAGCTTCGCCTTTGCTGAACGCACGCTGATGGAAGGTAACGCTAAGATCATCAAATTAATCGCTCGTGATGAGGCTTTGCACTTAACAGGCACTCAACACATGCTGAACTTGATGGCTTCCGGTAAAGATGACCCAGAGATGGCCGTCATTGCTGCAGAATGCCAAGACGAAGTTCGCCAGATTTTCATTGAAGCAGCAGAGCAAGAAAAAGAATGGGCAACTTACCTATTCAAAGACGGCTCGATGATTGGCCTTAACGCTCAAATTCTAGGCCAGTATGTTGAATACATTACCAATGTACGTATGCAAGCCGTTGGATTTGAAACTTGCTTTACAACTAAGCATAACCCAATCCCTTGGATTAATGCTTGGTTGGTGAGTGACAATGTTCAAGTTGCCCCACAAGAGGCAGAAATCAGTTCTTACCTAGTGGGTCAAACTGACAATAGCTTAGATGATTCAGACTTCGATGACTTCGACCTCTAAACCAAAAGCACCCGAGAAAAAAGAACAAGTGCATCGTGTACTGCTAGGGAAAAAACAAATTCTCGTCACCGAAGATGAGCCCTTGCTAGTACAACTTGAGAGAGCTGGTATTCACGTTGAATACCAGTGTCGTGAAGGATATTGCTCTTCTTGCTCAATCAAGCTCTTGTGGGGAAATGTAATTTACCCATTTGAGCCCCTTGCATGGGTGCAAAGCGGTTATTTATTAGCATGCTGCGCTATTGTCAAAAGCGACATTGAAATCGCTTTTTTCGACTAATTTTTGTTTACTAATTACTGCCTAACGTAACGTACGGTAGCCCGCGTAAATTCGAGTTGTCGTCGTTACCCAACATATCACACCAAACAAATACGCCATGACGGCAAAGTAGTCAGGCAATAAACAAATCAATACCAGAAACACAATAGTTTCTGTACCCTCAGCCAATCCCCCTAAAAAATACAGAGATTTACGACCATACTCTAAACGTTCAATGTTTCGCTTCTCGGCCATAATGGCAAACGCTAAAAAACTACTGCCCGTGCCCATAAAAGAAAAAATCAAAAAGCTCGCCGCTAACGCATTGTCCACTGGATTCATCAAGGCAAAACCGAAAATCACCGCCGAATAAAAAATGAAATCTAAGGTGATATCTAAATACCCCCCCAAATCTGTGGGGCCTTGTATCCTAGCCACCGCGCCATCTAAGCCATCCATCACCCTGTTTATAATCACCAACACCAACGCTAAAGAGGTGTTTCCAAAGTACAAAGCTGACAATACCATCATGCCAATCAAAAAACCAAGCAAGGTAATCCAATTGGCTTTTACTCCTAACTTATCAATCACTAAAGCCGTTAAACGCAACGGGTGTTTGAGGGCTTTAATAAAAAATGTATCTAACATTCAAACAACTACCTTGATTCTATAGGGACGAAATATTCCAAGACTTGATACAATGTAAGCATACTAGTGTTAACTAATACCATTCATCTACTTAGCAGAATAATAAGGTTTTTATGATACACGCAAAACAATATGGCTCATCAGGCCCAAATCTTATTGTCATACACGGTTTATTTGGCAATGCTGACAACTGGCATTCAATTGCACAATCTTTAGCTGAGCACTTCACTGTTTACTGCATCGATCTTCCGAACCATGGTAAATCAGACAGCATGCCAGACGCCAGCTACCCAAAAATGGCAGAAGCGATACTTAACTGGGCTGAGCTCAATAAAATCGACTCTTTCTACCTACTCGGTCACTCTATGGGTGGGAAAGTCGCCATGCAAATGGCGGCAATGGCAACAGCGGGACAAATTGAAAAACTTATTGTCGTCGACATTGCTCCAGTCGATTACCAGCCTAGCCATACTCGGATCTTAGAAGGCTTAAAGGCGATTGATGAATCACTACCCTCTTCAAGAAAAGAAGCAGACGCGCTATTAAGTAAATACGAGTCAAACTTGGCCGTCAGACAATTCTTATTGAAAAACCTAGCAAGAAGCGAAGAAGGCTTCACACTAGAGCTCTCTGTGAACAATATAGCCGATAGCTATTCTACTATCCTGAAAAAACCAGTGATTAAAAGTGCGGTAAGTATTCCAACGCTATTTATCAAAGGTGAAAACTCAGACTATATCTTGGCAGAGTATCAGGAAGCTATTTTGGCATTCTTTCCAAACGCCAGCTTTAAGATAATATCTGGTGCTGGTCATTGGTTACATGCTGAAAAACCATTACCCTTTACCAGTCTAGTGAAACGCTTTCTACAGTAACCTCTAACACCCAGTTTCGGAGCAAAGACCATACTTATCTTTCAAGTAAGACGGAGACGGCAACACGACACCGTGTGATTTAATCAGATAGGGGTTAAAACTCACTCTCAGCTTATCGGGGTACACAGCGTCCAGCAGTACCCCTTTTGTTTGCCACATGCTGATATGATTAGCCAAAATATCTAGTTTCGTATCAGTATCAGAATAAATTGCAAACAATGAACCTGCTCGAACAAAAGCAAAAGAAGGTCCTATCATCACCCGTTGTTTATGAAATAGTAATTTCAGTATGTCCTGTGCTATACCATTTTTATATAGCTCAGTATCAACTAATGAAAAAACCACAGCTGAGCCATCTAAGACGAAATTAACCGACTTCAACACAGACAGTCGGTCCACCTCTGTTTTAATAAACTGAAACTCAAAGCCATGCTGCGCGGCCTGTTCCTGCATATTTTGCACATCGATCAAAAGATTATCACTATAAAGTACAGCCAGAGGTTTACGATCAAACCAAATAGCCTCAAGCAAGGCCAAGCGCTTATCCAAAGGCGCCCCAGAAAACACAGCACTATTAGGAAGCCCACACTGCGGCCGTGCTTTAAGATACTCTTCTTTACCAATAAAAATAGCCATAACAGCCCCTTCTGAGACCGATGAACACACCTGACGAAAGCTTTCAGAACCAATTGCAACCGTCACATCTTCGCTTTTCAAAAAAGAAGCGTTTTGTATAAACAAAGAACGACGCACTGGGATCAGTTGCGTATTGGCTGGCAATAATTTAGAAAGCTGGAATGCCAAAGAGCGTGCTGAACTCTCTTCTATATCATGGACAACATAAATAGCCGCAGACACATTTATGGATGTCAGCGACAAAATAATAAAAATAAAAATCCTTTTCACGTTTCTATTTATCCACATTAGAAAGTGATATTGGTGAAAACATAAGCAAACGTATTTTCCGTCAAATTATTATGTTTCGAAACAAGTGAGTTATCATCTAAACGCGTTTCCACACCAGCTCCCATTGTAGCCTTAGAGTACCCTCCGAAGGTCAATTCGTATGACAACCATGTATTAAGTAATTCATAATCTTTACCGCCTAACTCTTTTCCATACCAATAATAGCTTTGAATAGCCCAGCGATCTGTTAGAGGCAAGCTACCAAAGAAAGAGACCATAACAGGTGTTGTAGCCTTCAGAAGAGTAGCGTTGTCTGTTTGAGTATCTTGATAAGCATAGGTGAAACGAGTAATAGCACCAGAACGAAAGCGCCAATCAAATTCTAGTTCAATTCCATTGATATCAACATCTTCCGTTATGCCCTCTTCGACTTGAGCATCTCCAGTATAGGATGTGAATTTTTTCTGACTTAAGACCATGTCCTTAACTTCATCATGATAAAACTTTATATCAAACGATAAACCGCGACTCGGCCAATAATGATAATAGCCCACTTCATAAGAAGTAATTTTTTCCTCTTTTTCTCCATTCACCGCATACGAGGTTGGAGAGCTATCCCCATTAGCTAAAACATAATGCCACTTAAAATATTGATCTGATAAATCAGGAGTTCTTACCGCTTTGGATATATTAAATCGCATAGACTCTTGCTCGGATAACTTATAAGTCATACCGAATTTAGGCGATAAAAACGCCCCTCCCATTTGACTGCGCTCAAACATAGCCCCAGCATTTATTATCCAACTCTCGCTAGCTCTGTACTCTATGTTAGAAGAAAGGCGAAACACCTCATCACTCGCTTTTCCTGATAAATAATGCTCAGAATCCGCTTCATCCCAACGATAGCCCACAGCAGAAATCAAACGCAGTCTATTGGATGCTTCCCATGTGCTTTGTAGCTCAATATCTTGACGAGTTTCCAGTAGATCAACAATTGTGGACTCATACACTGGAACAGTACTAGAACCATCAAATAACGCGTTATAAAATCCAGAGCTGAGTATAGCTTCATGATATTCATTCAGATCAGATTGATCATAATAATACTGTATTTTCACCTCATGACTCGGTGATACTTGTTTGCTATAGCTTAACTTAATATGTTCACGATCAATCAAGCGCATTGGCTTATTAATATCATAAGAACCTTTGTCATATTCCACCGGATCAATCTTATCTTTAAGGCTATTGGCCCCCATATCTAGATTAAAGGTGCTGCTTGCAGTCTCCTTTTGAATAAGCACATTGCCCATTTGGGTTCGATGCCCATCATGACGTTCATATCCATCAGCATTTTTATCAAAGCCACTTACATTATTTGTAGAGGCCGATGCTCGATAGCTCCAATCACCATTTAAACCACTGTGCTGTCCATATAATCGATAATCACCATTCGACCCTGAATAAGCGCTAATACTGTCGCCCAACGTTTCTAAAGGAGATCTGGTAATAATATTCACCACAGCAAAAAACGAATTAATACCATAGCTTGCGGCATTCGGTCCTCGGTTAACTTCCACACGAGCGACGTCTTCAATACTTAATGGTAACGTTGCCCATTCAACTCGCGCCAACCCTACACTGTAAACAGAACGACCATTAACCAACACCTGAATACGGCGATATTGATCCAACTGAGTACCGTGATAAGAGGACTCTTTTTGGCTGGATGACTTATAAGGTGCAACTGAAAAGCCGGGTACAAACTGCAAAAGATCTTCCACATATTGCATATTAATACGTCGGATAAATTCACCGTCTAATACAGATAACGTAGAAGACACGTCGACTCTAGGCTGAGGCATTTTAGACGGCGTAACAACCACAGAAATATGATCGAAAAAGCCATCATACGAACCTAGATCAGAAAAATCTCCTCTAGCAGAAGACAAATCTTCCATTTCAGCCCAAGCATTGAAACTAAAAAACAGATAAAAACTAACGCACAAAAAACGAGTTATCATTGCTACTTCGACCTATAATCATCCGCTAAATAGGTTCCTAACATTCGGACTTCTTCAGAGAAAAAGCGCAACTCTTCTAATGCAGCCTGCATAGAGGAAGATTGAAAATGCGCTTCAACATCTACATAGAACTGGGTCGCGGTGAAGTTACCATTCACCATATAGCTTTCTAATTTCAACATGTTAATCCCTTGAGTAGCAAAACCACCCATCGCTTTATAAAGGGCTGCAGGGATATTTCGTACACGAAACATAAAAGAAGTAATATACGTTAAGCCATCTTCATAAATAGGCATTTTTTGCTGACGAGAAAAAACCAAAAAACGAGTTGTATTGCCTATAGTGTCGTTAAAAAAAGTTTTAAGCACATTTAGACCATACAATTCTGCAGCCAATTCAGATGAAATAACCGCTAATCCAGGCTCATCAAACTCAGCAATATGCTTAGCAGCACCTGCGGTGTCATACATGGCCTGACTTTTCGCACCTAACGCCTTAATATTAGCATCACATTGCGCCAACGCTTGAGGGTGACTGCCAATGCGGGTAACTTGATCTAATGTCATAGAATGACGAGCAATTAAACAATGATTTACTGGCTCAAAATGCTCTTTCACTACATACAGCTGGGTGCGTTTTAATTCTCGATAAATCTCTTCCACTCTACCAGCAGTAGAGTTTTCAACGGGGATCATGGCGTAATAAGCATCACCTCGCTCCACCATCTGCAAAGCATCAACAAAGGTCGCACAATGAATGCTGGTCCAATCAGGAAAGGTATGTTTGCAAGCAAGATGCGAATAGGCTCCAGGCTCGCCTTGATAAGCAACGACTTGCATTGCATCAAGAGTAAGATGTTGATCTGGCATAGTAGAATCGATTCTGTGATATATTTCCGCTACAGTAACAAATAGACGTTACTATTTACACAAAAATGACATAACGCGATAGTCATCCAATCATTCACTAGACAAGTGGCGCATGAAAAGAATCTTCATATTAATAGTAAAAGGCTATCAATTTTTAATTAGTCCGTTATTGGGTAATAACTGTCGCTTTTATCCTAGCTGTTCACATTATATGATCCAAGCTATTGAGCGTTTTGGAATTTTTAAGGGTATGTACCTTGGTTTGAAAAGATTATCTAAATGTCATCCATGGCACGAAGGTGGCATGGATCCGGTTCCCGGTTCATGCCACTGCAAGGACGAAAAAAATGGAAAAGATCAGGCTAAAAGAGAGAAAGAAAAGAATTAACTTTATACGGTAGTCATTTGTAGCTTCAAGTCACTAGCAACCAATACTGCTTGCGTCCTATTATTGATTTCCAGCTTACGAAAAATCGCCGTAATATGTGCCTTTACTGTTGCTTCAGAAATAGATAATTCATAAGCAATTTGTTTATTCAGCAGACCTTCATGCAGATAACACAAAACTTTATATTGCTGAGGTGTCAGTTCTGTTACTTTGTGCTGCATAGATAAATCTGGTTTAGGTTGATTGGCAACCTCTTGTCTAAGACCATCTGGGAGCCAAATATCACCCGCCAAAATGGCATGAATGGCCTGTACATAAGTGGCAGGCTCGCTAGTTTTGGGAATAAAGCCCAAAGCGCCAGCATCAATCACTTTAGCAACCATTGCACTGTCCTCACTGCCGGAAATAACCGCCACAGGCACATCAGGAAAGTCTTTACGAATTCGAATTAGCCCATACAAGTCACCACTACCAGGCATATTTAAATCTAGTAGCAGTAAATCAAGATCATTTACGTTCGCTAAACATTGTAATGTCGAATCTAAGTCATGTGATTCGACAATTACAATTCCCTCAATTTCTGCCCGTAGTGCACCACATAGCGCACTACGGAACAAAGGGTGATCATCCGCGATAACAAGTGAAATCACTGTGTATCCTTTTTAAATGTGTAAACGTTCACACATTTAAACGGTTTTCGATTAAATCATCAACCACACTTGGATCAGCTAATGTACTTGTATCACCAAGTTGATCATGTTCGTTCGCGGCAATCTTCCTTAAAATTCGACGCATAATTTTACCTGATCGCGTTTTCGGCAAACCTTTACTTGTCCATTGAATAAGGTCAGGCGTTGCAATAGGACCAATTTCTTGTCGAACAAATAGCTTTAATGACTTAGTCAATTCTTCATCTGGAATCACACCAGCAATCGCACTGACATAAACATAAATGCCTTGCCCTTTAATATCATGAGGGTACCCCACGATAGCGGCTTCAGCGACAGAAGGATGAGCTACTAATGCACTTTCGATTTCAGCGGTTCCCAAGCGGTGCCCTGAAACGTTCAATACATCATCCATACGCCCAGTAATCCAATAATGACCATCTGCATCGCGAGATGCGCCGTCACCAGTGAAGTACATACCGTCGAAAGTACTGAAGTAAGTTTGCTCGAAACGCTCATGATCGCCATAAACAGTTCGTGCCTGACCAGGCCAAGAATCCGTAATAACCAAACCACCTTCCACTAACACGCCCTGCTCTTCTTGTAAGACGCCTTGCGCGTCTACCAACGCAGGTTGCACACCATACAAAGGACCAGTACATGAACCAGGTTTTACATCACCTTGAACAATACGTGGCGTCATCATCATGCCACCAGTTTCAGTTTGCCACCACGTATCAACGATAGGGCAAGAGGAATTACCAATTTCACTGTAATACCAAGACCAGGCTTCTGGGTTGATAGGCTCACCCACACTGCCCAATACTCGTAAGGAATCTCGCTTACTTGAACGCGTCGCCTCATCACCTTTCGCCATCAAAGCACGAATGGCCGTTGGTGCAGTGTACAAAATGGTCACGTCAAATTTATCAACCACACGACCAATTCGACCTGAATCAGGATACGTTGGCACCCCTTCAAATAAGATGCTTGTTGCGCCATTAGCAAGCGGCCCGTAAACCATATAGCTATGGCCTGTGATCCAGCCCACATCAGCGGCACACCAATAAATATCATCTGGCTTAAGATCAAACACCAATTCATGAGTTAACGAGGCATATACTAAATATCCGCCTGTTGTGTGCACCACACCTTTTGGCTTACCGGTTGAACCAGAGGTATAAAGAATAAACAACGGGTCTTCCGCGTTCATACGTTCTGCTGGACATTCAGTACTTTCGTTTTCTACTTCAACCACCCAATCTAAATCACGGCCTTCAAACCAAGGCACGTCTTTTTCTGTGTAACGGTAGACAATAACATTTTCAACAGTTGGACAAGCATTGTTGTCCAACGCCATATCAACATTGTGCTTAAGAGGAATAGTGTTACCAGCACGACGACCTTCGTCTGCGGTAATAACAAGCTTTACTTCACAATCGTTTAAACGATCGGCGATAGCATGAGCTGAAAAACCACCGAAAATAACAGAGTGAATCGCACCAATTCGAGCACACGCCAACATGGCGTAGACGGCTTGCGGAATCATTGGCATGTAAATAGCAACGCGGTCGCCTTTTTTAACGCCCTGACGTTTTAACAGATTGGCTAAACGTCCAACCTCATCGTGTAATGTTTGGTAGGTAATTGCGACTTTTTCATCGCTTTCTTTATCACCTTCACAGTAGTAAGCGACTTTATTTGCAGATTTAGCTAAGTGACGATCAATGCAGTTATAAGCCACATTTAACTCACCATCTTCAAACCACTTAATGTTAACTTCGCCTCGTTTAAAAGAGGTGTTTTTAACTTTTGTATAAGGTTTAAACCAGTCTATACGCTTCCCTTCTCGACCCCAAAACTCATCTGGATTTTCAATCGATTCTTGATAGCGTTTTTCAAATTCTGCTTGACTAACATTGGCATTTTTTGCTGCCTCATTTGAGGTTGCGCTATATAATGACTTCATAACCCGCTCCATTGTTAAATTTGTTATTCGGATGCTGAACTACTATAACTCGCTAGAGGTTCCAATCTATTCCACTTTAGTCTTATTGCAAAAGCAAGCCTAAGCGAAACGCCCTGCTTTTACGAAGAATGGCAGGTGTATCTCTTGCTTTTTTGTCGGCTCCGACCAAGCCTCACGAATAATAGGTGAAGCATTTAATAAAAAGTCATCTCCCTGTTCTTGTATACGCAACTGAGATGCAGACCAAGTACGAATAAAATCCAGCGTTTGCGCCACAGACCAATGACAATTTAACTCAAATTTTGGGACGTCTATTAATTCAAAAGGAAACTTAATATCACGATATTGATTCCACAATAAACGGCTTTCTGCAGGCCAATAAGTTTCAAGATGAGGCAGCACAGACTCTGCTATCGCTTTATCCTCCGTCTCGCCTACCTGTAACCAGTTATATCCCCAGCAAATAAACATGCCACCAGGTTTTAATACTCGCTTTAATTCTTTCCAAAACGCGTCTAAATTAAACCAATGCAGTGCATGAGCAACACATACAACATCAAAATAATGGTCAGGATAGAGCGTCTTTTCAGCAGGAAAAACCTGATAATTCACCTTCCGGTGAGGTGTCGCAGCAGTTACTTGAGATTCACTAATATCAGACGCTTCTACGCGATCAAAGTACGCAGCAAGATCAACCGAAGCTTGGCCAGTACCGCACGCACAATCCCATACAACACTTGATGCAGGTACTTGTTGGGATAGCCAATAATAAAGCTCAGCCGGATACATAGGCCGAGTACGTGAATAGCTAGTAGAAGATTGTCCATCAAACGTACGCATAGAAACCTCTAAACCTAATGGTGTTTAACCTCAACTGCTTAATTTAAGGCTTCAAGCAATTCTAGTACTGTTGTCTCAGCCTATAATTTAGCTAGACAACACCCCATGTTGATGAAGCACGACACGTGCTTCATCAACCCCCTTGACTCGAAACGCTTTCATCCCTAGAGCATTGGCAGTATCAATATTGACCTGATTATCATCAATAAAAAGAATCTGCTCGGGAGCAACCTGTAAATTGCGAATAACATGCTGGTAAATAGCTTCATCCGGTTTTACGAAACCTACCATATGAGAAGCATAATAACTGTGAAATTTACCTGCCAGCGCCATTTCATCCATTAGTCGCGGCCAATGAGCGGCATTAGTATTGGATAAAATAGCACGATGATATTCAGGCTTCACCGCTTCAACCAACTCAAGTGCCCCCGCAAACAAGCCTCTTGGCCATGCTTTAAAAGACGCCTTGAATATTTCTTTATCTATATTACTGCCAACTTCTTTTAGTAATCTATCAGCAAATTGATCAAAAGTAATTTTCCCAGAGTCAAATGCAGCCACTGTCGGTGATCTTAGCCACTTCAACCAGACTGCAGACTCCTCACCTTGCGTATTCAACATAGCATGCATTTCAGAAATATCGCCTAAGTCGACTAAGACATTTCCCAAATCAAACAATACAACACGAATATTATGATCTTTCATTAATTTCTCACTTTGAACTCATCGGCAATATTTTGCTCATCACATAAACCCCTATGACATAAAATAGCATGTTAACAGCGGTTTTTACTCACTTACACCGTAAGCAATTTATTGCCGATACTGAAACGTCAACGATAAGCAATAAATAGCCCATATGTGTATAAAAAAAGAAAGGAAATACCAAGGATAAAATAAAAACCATATATATCAATGATATATATATTTGGCATGATAATCGCTATAGATTACGTAACCATCCCATCAATAGGAGAAAAATAATATGAAATTGGGCTTTGTTACTAAAACTATTCTTACTAGTGCAACCGCTGCTGCGATTGCTTTATCAGCATCCGGTGTATCTGCTGCAGATAACCGCAATTACATTTTAGCTACCGCATCGACAGGGGGAACTTATTACCCAGTTGGTGTAGCTATTGCCACTTTGAGCAAAGTAAAACTAGAACCTAAGTTTGGCCTATCAGTTTCTGCTATCAGCTCAGCTGGCTCAGGTGAAAACATCAAACTTCTACGTGAAAACCAAGCGCAATTCGCCATTCTACAAGGTCTTTACGGTGCATGGGCTTGGGACGGTGAAGGCCCATTTGCAAGCTCAGGCAAACAAACCGAGTTACGCTCTGTTTCTATGCTTTGGCAAAACGTAGAGCATTTTGTACTAAAAACAGACCTAACTAAAACCGGCACTATGTCGGATCTAAAAGCTCTTGAAGGAACAAATAATAAATTTTCCATCGGCACTAAAAACTCTGGAACCGAAGGTTCTGGCCGTCAGCAACTAAAAGGTCTAAATATTGACCCAGACAAATTTGCCCTTGCTTATATGGGCTACGGTGCAAGTGCCGACGCAATGCAAAATGGCAATATCGATGGCATGAACACTCCTGCAGGCGTTCCTGTCAGTGCGGTAACTAGACTTTATGCTTCAATGGGCGACAAGGTCAAAGTATTAGACTTTACTGACGAGCAAATTAAAGAAGCAAACGGTAACTACGAGTTGTGGACCCGCTACGTCATTCCAGCTAACACTTACCCAGGCCAAACAAAAGACATAAACACAGTTGCTCAGCCTAACTTCCTTGCAACACGCGCTGACTTATCAGAAGACGATGTCTATGAGCTAACCAAATCACTTTATGAAAACTTAGCGTATTTAAGTGCCATTCATAAAGCGACATCAGTGATGTCTCTTGAGAAAGCCATTGCAGGTCTTCCTGTTCCGCTACATCCAGGTGCCGCTCGTTACTACCGTGAACGCGGTATTAATATCCCAGCTCGCCTGATCGCAAAATAACATCATTCACTATTGTTCTAGCGCCGTACACTAGTGCGGCGCACCTTTTACGTCTTTGCTCAATCCGTTTTTTGCACACATAAAGGTAGCTTGTCTATGACTGCTTCATCGCAACCAACCGCACCTCAAGACATCAATCTTGAAGATTTTGAAACCAAACATCGCTCTGGCCCTTGGCTAAACCGTTTTGTATTTGCCCTTTCGGTTTTCTTGGCAGTTGCACACATTTACATCAACACAATAGCAACACTTCCAGAACTTTGGGTATCTGCTTTTCATTTTGCAGGCTTCGGTATTTTGTGTGCCTTACTGATACCAGCAAACCCTAAATGGCAAGACAGCAAAGTCGCTCTATTTTTTGATGGTGCTATTGTGCTCGCCCTTATAGGTATGGTGCTTTACATCATTTTCTTTGAAGACGCACTCTATGCTAGAGGCGTAACCTTCAACACCTCAGACTGGATAGTATCCAGCGTTGCTGTTTTACTATCTCTTGAACTGATTCGTCGCACCAGTGGCTGGTTCATTCCATTTCTAATTATCGTCGCTCTAACCTACGTTGTACTTTGGGGAAGCTGGCTTGGTGGCATGTTTAACTTCCCCGGACTTAGCCTTGAAACCCTTTTGTATCGCAGCTTTTTTAGTACCGATGGCATGTTTGGTTCTATCTCACGAATCTCATGGAGCTTTGTCTTCATGTTTATTTTATTCGGCGCCTTTTTAGTAAAATCCGGTGCAGGTGATTTTATTATTGATCTATCACGCTCGCTTGCTAGCAAAATGATAGGTGGCCCCGGTTTTGTGGCGGTATTAGGTTCTGGTTTGATGGGTTCTGTTTCTGGCTCTTCTGTGGCCAACACAGTATCGACTGGCGTCATCACCATTCCACTAATGCGCAGAGCTGGCTTTCCAGCACGTTTTGCTGCTGGCGTCGAAGCTGCAGCGTCTACCGGTGGACAATTGATGCCGCCAGTTATGGGTGCTGGAGCTTTTATTATGGCTTCTTATACACAAGTGTCTTATGTCACCATCATCAGCGTGGCAGCCATTCCGGCGTTATTGTATTTCCTTTCTGTTGGTTTCTTTGTTCGTGTCGAAGCAAAACGCAGTAAAGTAATTGCAACAGAAAGCGATGATGCGGTCGATATTTCACAAGTCCTCAAAGACGGCTGGCATCATATTGTACCACTTGGCGTTTTAGTCACCTTGTTGGTACAAGGCTTTACACCAACGTACGCTGCGGGGATCAGTATTTTGGCAGTTATTGCCGCATCCTTCCTTTCCAGCAAGCATAGAATGGGGCCGGCTGCGGTTATCGATGCGATGGCTCAAGGCGCGAAGAACATGTCTACCACTGCAGTTTTACTGGTAGGTATTGGCTTAGTGGTTAACGTAATTAGCACCACTGGCGTTGGTAATACTTTCTCTTTGTTAATAACCAATTGGGCTGGTGGTAGTCTGTTCTTTACCATTATTTTAGTTGCAATTGCGTCTTTGATTTTAGGTATGGGCTTGCCAGTAACGGCGTCTTACATCGTGTTAGGAACGCTATCGGCTCCAGCTCTATTTAATCTCATCGCAGAAAGCCAGCTATTGGATATGATGTCTTCTGGTAGTTTGCCTGAAGCCGCAAGTGCTGTTTTCATGCTGGTAGACCCTTCAGCTATTGCTTCTTTAGCGCAAGGCATGCCGATGGAGCAAGCACAAGCATTGTTGGCTCAAGTGCCTAACGATTTCAAAAGCATGTTGATGGATCAAGCCCTAGGTGCTCAGAGTGTCGCGATGATTTTGGTAACAGCACACATGATTATCTTTTGGCTTTCACAAGACAGTAACGTAACACCACCGGTATGTTTAACCGCTTTCGCTGCAGCTGCTATTGCTAAAACGCCGCCGATGCTAACGGGTCTGACTGCATGGAAACTAGCAAAAGGCTTATACATTGTCCCGCTATTAATGGCTTATACTCCATTAATTGGCGGTGATACCGAAACACTATTGCGTCTGTCTTTCTTTGCCATCTTTGGCATGTATGCCTTAGTTGGAGCTATGGAAGGTTACTTAGAAGATAAGCTGTCGATCTTTTCACGATTCATTGCTTTAGTCGCTTCTTTGATGATGTTATGGCCACATCTAGCGCTTTGGATTAATTGTATTGGCCTCGTGATTTTCTTGGTACTTTTCGTAATAGGCAATAAGTCTTATAAGAAAAGTATGTGAGTGATAATACATCACAATATTGAAATAATAGTTAATCTCTAACTGTAATAATAACTAAACGAAAAAGGCGTCTCTTCATAAGAAGAGACGCCTTTTTTATGTTTCATCAGTCTTTTTAAAATCGATATTTAATTTGCCGCGGCATCCAATTCGGACGCTGGTTCAGACTCTGATTCAACGTCTGTATTCTTAGCTGAATCTGCTGCCTGAGCACTCGCCATCATGGCTACCCAGCGCTTAACATTACTGGCATATTCTTTTTTATCACCTTTAGGTATGGATTGGGTGGTCGGAATATCCGTCGTCATTGGATTAACTGGGCGGCCTCTTATATGCAATTCATAATGTAAATGAGCGCCAGTTGTTCGGCCCGTATTACCAGACAAAGCAATTACTTGACCACGTTTAACCTTCTGGCCTTGTTTCACTAATATTTTACTTAAGTGTAGAAAACGCGAGCTGTAAGGACCCGTATAATCAACCACAACATACTTACCTGCATACTTATGCGTTGCGATTCGAGTAACAACACCATCACCTGTAGCAAGAACTTCTGTCCCTGAAGGAGTTGCTAAATCAACACCATTGTGTGGTGCTGGGCGACCCGTAATAGGATGTAATCGATTGGCATTAAAAGGTGAACTAATTCGATACTGCTTACGTGTTGGCCAACGTAATAAGGCAGGTGTTAAGCTGTTGCCATCGAGATCATAAAAACGTCCATCTGAATGTAAGAAAGCACTGTATTTCTGACCTCTTACCGTTATTTCCAGGGCTTCTAGTTGATTTCCCCCTACCTTCACACCACCAATATTGCCTTTTTTGACAATGACATTAAAGTCATCGCCTGCTCTAAGATCTTTGCGGAAATTCACTCGACCTTTCAGTAAATCGTTAATAATTAAAATGTTCGTATCCGACAAACCTACTTTTTTAGCTGATAGATAAAAATTTCCGCTTATTTTACTGTGCATAGCTTCTTGCGTGTAAGTGATGGGATTAACCTTTTCTTCGTAGCTAAAACCACCACCATCATGCTGCACATAGGATACACTTTTACTAATATCTATACGGCGAGTCATCCTAAGTAGGTCACCGTTTTCATCCAACTTAAACGTGAATTTATCATCCGGCATCAAAGGCTCAAGAACTAAAAATTCCTGGTCCGCTTCCAATACAGAATACAAGGATTCTCGAGATAACCCCAAGCGCGCAAATATGCGAGCCAAGGTATCACCAGGCTTGATGACGTATTCTATTGAAGGAATAGAGGCTGTAACCTTCTCTACATTTTGCAGAGGGTCGGTCGTAACCAGCGAATCGTAATTATTATCTTCATCAGTATTCGAACTGGCTTGTGGAGGCGCTATGCTTTTATTGTCACTGCTCTTAGCAGTATCACTCTTAGCAGTATCACTCTTAGTGGTACTAGGTAACGTGTAGTCTTTAGGATTATTTGTTGGTGATACAAGAGACTTATATACAAACAACAAAGCGATAAAAGCAACAAAAATGATAGATAACCAAGCTCGCGGGCCAGATAAAGCCCAACGCGAGAGGCGATTAATAAACTGCATAAATAAAAAACTCATTAAACAAAAAGTGGCTCACGGAGAACCTGGCTATGTGCTAACACCTAGGTCACACACGTTCTCGATATATGACAAAAACAGAACCACACTTTGTAGCATGTGCTTTTTCCTTGCCACTGTTGGAGTGCAAATAATCACAGTCCATACCCTTTTAACCTATAGTTTTACAAAACCAATACGGATGAGGGTTTTTGAAGCTTAATTTTTCGGGGTAGGATACGGCATTTTAGGATCTAAAGAAATACTTAGGCCTTTGAAACACGGTCGCATATCGCCTCTTTTTTAAACAAACAATATCTATTCAAAATTCATGTCGTTTTCATGCTCTTTCTTAGCGCAAAAGCATTGGACGCTCCTGTTCTCTCTCCGTACTATAAGTACATCTTCTTAATTAACTGATTTCAATATCATGCAACATTCGCCTATTTCTTTTATCAGCCACAGGTGCCAAAAATTTGGCCGCTGCGACGCTTTACAGGACAAGACTGCGCAGCAAGGCATTCAGCTAGAACAAGAACCATTAGAAGCGACAGAGCTCGTTGAAGAAATGCCATTAGCCATCAGTATCAACGATATTTCTTATGCCGTTATGATGGTCACACCAGTTAACTTAGAAGCCTTTGTTATCGGTTTTGCTCGCAGTGAAGGCATTATTGAACATATTAACGACATCCGAGACATTGCAGTCCAACTCACGCAGACTCCACCAGACATCGACTGCATTGCGATCAATTTAGAGCTTAGCCCACGCCGATTTGCTCAATTCAAAAAAAGAAGACAAACACATCTTGGCGCGACCGGTTGTGGTTTATGCGGAATAGAATCTTTAACTCAAGCCATTCCAATACTGCCAAAACTACAGCCTAGCCAAGCGATAAAAGAAGCCAGTTTAATCGCATTAAGGCCACGCTTAGGCGAATACCAAATCTTGGGTAACAAAACTGGGGCAGTTCATGCGGCCTTGCTAATATCCCCCGAAGGCGAACCCATTTTATGTATGGAAGACATAGGCAGACATAACGCCCTCGATAAGGTGATTGGCTATGCGCTCCAACAGAATATAAACTTGCATAATTACAGTGTTTTAATGTCGAGTCGTTGCAGCACTGAATTGATTCAGAAAGCCGTACGAGTCGGACTTTCTAGACTAATACACCTAGCGTCGCCAAGTACACTCGCAGTCAAATTAGCTCAACATTACGGATTAACATTAATTCATTTACCCAAGCAAGATGCGCCACGACTGTTCGCATCTTCAGCCAAGCCAGAAGGAACAGACGATGAGCAAAAAAAATGATTTTTACACGCCATACAAGGGACCGGCTGGCGGCTGGGGAGCACTACAAAGCACCACAAAACATTGGCTAAAAAGTGAAAATGCTGTCCGTAACATTAACACCTTATTAAAAACTAACCAGCCTCATGGTTTTGACTGCCCGGGCTGCGCTTGGGGTGAAAAACACGATCCAGCCAAGATTCGTTTCTGTGAAAATGGCGCTAAAGCGGTGAACTGGGAAGCGACGTCTCGAAAAGTAGATGCCGCTTTCATGGCGGAACACAGTGTGACTTGGCTAAACACACAAAGTGACTACTTCCTTGAATACCAAGGTCGACTCACAGAGCCAATGCGTTACAACCGCGAAACAGATCACTACGAAGCGATTTCTTGGGAACAAGCTTATAAACAAATCGCTAACACACTAAAAGAACAAACCAATCCAGATAATGTGGCCTTTTATACCTCTGGGCGAGCAAGCAACGAAGCGGCTTTCCTATACCAACTTCTTGCTCGTGCTTATGGCACAAATAACTTCCCAGACTGCTCAAACATGTGTCATGAAGCCAGCGGTTATGCACTGACCAGCAGCATTGGTATCGGCAAAGGCACGGTTGAAATTGACGATTTTGAACGCGCAGATGCCGTTTTGGTTTTTGGCCAAAATCCGGGGACAAACCATCCTCGTATGCTAGAAACCTTAAAAGAAGTAGTGCAACGTGGCGCCCAACTACTCATCTTCAATACACTGCGCGAGCGGGGTTTAGAACGTTTCCAAAACCCTCAAAGTCCAGTGGAAATGCTCACCAACGGTTCTAAACCAACCAATACCGGCTACTTTTGCCCTAAAATCGGCGGAGATATGGCGGTAGTGCGCGGCATGGTCAAAGTGCTTATCGATTTAGAAGAAAAAGCTCAGCAACAAGGCAAAGCCGTTTTTGATCACGACTTTATTAAAGAACACACTCAGGGTTTAGATGCCTACCTAGAGCAAGTTAAACAGACATCTTGGCAAGACATTATTGATCAATCAGGTCTAACAAAAGAAGAAATAACTCACGCAGCCAACGTCTATGCCGAAGCCAATAGCACCATTCTCACATGGGCAATGGGCATTACTCAGCACCATCATTCGGTGGCCATGATCCATGAAATGGTCAATTTGCTCGCGCTTAAAGGTAACATTGGCAGACCTGGCGCTGGCGCTTGCCCAGTTCGTGGTCACAGTAATGTACAAGGCGATAGAACCATGGGCATTAATGAGCGCCCTTCTCAGGCCTTTCTTGATGCATTGGAAAAACGCTTCAACTTCACGCCACCACAAGAACACGGTTTGGCTGTTGTTGATACCATTCGAGCCATGCGTGATGGAAAAGTCGGCGTGTTTATCGCCCTAGGCGGTAACTTCGCTGCAGCGACGCCAGATACACAAGCCACAGAGGACGCGTTAAAGCAATGTCAGCTCACAGTGCAAATAAGTACTAAGCTAAACCGCTCTCACCTTATTACTGGCACTGAGGCGATTATATTGCCTTGCCTTGGTCGTACCGACATAGACCATCAAGCGAAAGGTCAGCAAAAAGTCACTGTAGAAGACTCTTTCAGTATGATTCATGCTTCTGGTGGCGTATTAGAACCATTGAGTAAAGAACAAAAATCTGAGCCTGCCATCGTCGCAGGAATCGCAGCTGCGACTCTAGGCAATTTCCCAATTGATTGGAACGAAGTAGTCAGTGACTACGATCTTATTCGTGAACACATTGCCGCCGTTGTTCCGGGGTTTAATGACTTCAACCAGCGCATTTTACAAGATGGTGGTTTCTACCTAGGTAACAGCGCACGAGAAAGAAACTGGAAAACACCGGCCGGCAAAGCCATTTGCCATACTCATGTATTGCCTGAATCTATTCTGCCGAAGCGCGCCCAAGATTTGCTGTCAGACAAGACGCTCATCATGCAAACGCTGCGTTCTCATGACCAATACAACACCACGATTTATGGCATGAACGATAGATATCGTGGCATTAAAGGCGAACGCAAAGTGGTGTTTATCAACCCTGCGGATATACAACGTCTCGGCTTCGAAGAAGGTCAAAGCGTTACACTGCGTTCAATTTGGGATGATGGTGTGGAGCGAAAAGTTAGCGGTTTCAAGTTAGTTCCTTATAGTATTCCAGCAGGCAACATTGCCGCTTACTACCCAGAGACTAACCCATTAGTACCGCTAGACAGCCATGGTGAATTCAGCAATACACCAACCTCAAAAAGTATTGCTATAGAACTAGAAGCATACGAAGAAGAAAACAATGGCATCGCGGTTGCCGCCGTTTAACCTTCTCTTTAAATAATACGCTCTTTAATGTGGTAATTAAAAAGGTGCAGATATCGATGAGATATCCGCCCTTTTTTTTGCTCTTACTATTTATCAAAACGATCAAATGCTTATTAATGACGCCACATTACGGGGAAGAAAAGCACCAGCACAGTAAAGTATTCCAAACGCCCCAAGATCATCGCAAAACTCATCAACCAAGTACCTGTGTCGCTTAGTGGTGAAAAGTTACTGCCAAGCTCAGCAAAACCCGGTCCCAGCACGTTCAAGCAAGCAGCCGTGGCGCTCAAGGATGCCATAAAGCTCATGCCTGTCATCATCAGCAAAATCGTAAAGAACACGGTAACCATAGCAGCAAGACACATAAAGCCCATCACAGAATGACGAACATCTGCACTGATCGTTCGCCCCTGAAACTTCATCGCAAAGACACCATTTGGATGCACCAAACGCTTTAATTCCAAAGAAATAGATTTCAAAGAAATAATATTCCGAATCACTTTATTACCGCCCGCTGTAGATCCTGCACAGCCGCCAATATAACCAACAAAAATCAATACTATTGAGGTCACTGCAGGCCAAGCACCAAAGTCGGTTGCGGCAAATCCGGTGCTGGTAATAAACGAAATAACATGAAAGAACGACTGCGTAATAGATACCCAAAGCCCGTCTTCTGAACCTGTCTGGAAAAGAAACAAAGCCAATAATAACGCCACAAAAGTAATGATTTTAAGAAAGCCACGCGTCTCTTCGTCTTTCCAATACAGTCTAATGCTACGGGCAATATAAATACGATAATGCAAAGCAAAGTTGACCGCGCCTAGCACCATGAAAAGATTACAAATCCACAAGATTAACGGGCTTTTAAAATAGCCCATGCTGGCATCATGAGTTGAAAAACCGCCAGTGGATACCGTGGTAAAACTGTGGCCAATGGCATCAAACGCCGACATACCAGCAAAGTAGTAACTCAGTGCACACAAGCCGGTAATAGCCAAATACACCATCCATAAATAATGGGTTGTACTAGATACACGAGGAGAAAGCTTATCGTCTTTAATCGGCCCCGGCGTTTCCGCTTTTAACAAACGCATGCCACCGATGTTTAACATAGGAAGAATCGCCACCACAAAGATCACCACACCAAGACCGCCCATCCATTGCAAAAACTGGCGATACATCAAAAAGGTCGGCGGCATATCATCCAAACCAGACAACACAGTAGCGCCCGTAGTCGTCAAAGCACTAATGGATTCAAACACGCCATCGGTAAAGGAAATATGCGTAACCGATATGATAGGAATCGCACCCAATACACCAACAGCTAACCAAGTTAACGTGGCAAACAGCATGGCTTCACGAGTATTTACGGAGGGTAAAGGGTATTTTTTAAAGCCCAATAAAAGAACCAAAGATATGGTAAACGTAATCAAGGCTGGCGTCGCAAAAGCACGCCCAACATCATCTTTAAATAACATAAAGGACAATTCACCGAATACAAACTGCACCACACTCATCCATAAACACGGCATAGTCAGCAAACGCATAATCAACAATGGGCGAATCATGAGTCGTCACGACTCCTATAAACAATCTGCACGGTATAAAAACATCTTTTATAGAGGGAATATTTCAACAGAGCTATAGGACCGAGGCACGCTATTGATCCTGATGCACACTATAAGTCAATAAAGCTAAATTCAAAACTTTTCATTACCGCAAACAAACATTTTAAGAAAGCCTATTTCGCAAATAGTATGGACGAATTATGAAACCTGTGCTTTTATTAAATAAAATAACAATGAATAAAAGCGCCAACAAAAGGAACGATCTATGGAAAACATGCTACTCGTTGATTTTTTTCACCTTTCAGCTCTTGCCACCACAGTTTGCTGTTTTTTAGTTATCAGCGGCAAACGCGTCATTGAACTTTGCTCGCAAACCAATTCAAGCAAATAAAAAAACCGAGCCTAAGCTCGGTTAAAGTCACCAAATTCACAACAGACTGCCTAACTTAATGCTAGGCGGTCATATTATCTATACTCTAATACAATTCTAAAGTTTGCTTGTCATTTCAGGAAGCACATCAAAAAGGTCGCCGACCAAACCATAATCTGCAACTTGGAAAATAGGCGCGTCTTCGTCTTTGTTTACCGCCACAATCACTTTTGAATCCTTCATGCCAGCCAAATGCTGAATGGCGCCAGAAATACCAAACGCCATATACAAATCTGGCGCAACAATTTTACCCGTCTGCCCGACCTGAAGATCATTCGATACAAAACCCGCATCAACTGCTGCACGAGAAGCACCAACCGCTGCGCCTAGTTTATCAGCTAAGGCTTCAACCAGCGCAAAGTTATCGCCACTACCAACACCACGACCACCAGATACAATACGGCTAGCACTAGCAAGATCAGGTCGCGCCGACTCGGTAATGTCATCTGATTGCCAACTAGACAAATTACTATCAGCAATAAAATCTACCACTTCAACAACACAGGCTTGATCATTCTGTTGAGTACTTTTATCAAATGAAGATGCTCGCACTGTAATGACTTTTTTGTCGTCTAACAGGGTTACCGTCGCAATGGCATTACCGGCATAAATTGGACGTTTAAACTGATCTGTGCTCAATACAGCGGAAATATCAGACACTTGACCAACATCTAATAAAGCGGCCACTCTTGGCATAAAGTCTTTCGATTCAGAATTAGACGGCGCGACAATATGCGAATAACTCGCAGATAAATGCACGACTAAATCGCCCATTGGCTCAGCCAATGCGTATTCATAGGTATCAGCATTTGCGCAAAGGACCTTAGTGACGCCAGACAAACGAGCTGCTGCATCCGCGACCGATTCAATGTTTTTACCTGCCACCAGCACATGAATCTCATTACCAATGGCTTGAGCTGCTGTCAACGCAGATAAAGTAGAAGACGAAAGTACGCTTGAATTATGTTCTGCAATTAATAAAGTCGTCATTAGATCACCTTCGCTTCGTCTTTTAATTTACTGATCAATTCATCCACCGACGCCACTTTAATACCGGCACTACGAGTTGCAGGCGCTTCAACCTTATCTATTCGGCAATGCGCCTTTGATGTCACGCCTAAATCTACCAAAGATAGAGTCTCTAGTGGTTTACGCTTGGCTTTCATAATATCAGGCAATTTAGCGTAACGCGGTTCATTAAGGCGTAAATCTGTCGTAACTATCGCAGGCAATGTAAGTGCAATAGTACGTAAGCCGCCATCAATTTCACGAGTAACGAGTGCTTTATCACCGTCAATAACCAACTTAGAAGCAAAGGTTCCCTGTGGACGTTTTGTCAAAGCCGCCAACATTTGTCCCATTTGATTATTGTCTGAATCAATCGATTGCTTGCCAAGAATAACTAATCCAGGTTGCTCTTTTTCAACCACGGCAGCAAAGGCTTTGGCGACATTTAAAGGCTCAACGTCGCTTTCAGCTTCAACCAAGATGGCACGATCGGCACCTAACGCCATGGCGTTGCGAAGTTGCTCTTGGCTTTGTGTTGTTCCAACACTCATCACGATGACTTCTGACGCAACACCTGCTTCTTTAAGGCGAACCGCTTCTTCAACAGCGATTTCACAAAATGGGTTCATCGCCATTTTGACATTGGTTAAATCCACATTGCTTTGATCTGCTTTAACACGAACCTTGACGTTGTAATCAATGACTCGTTTAACACCCACTAAAATTTTCATTCTTTCACTGACCTTTCTGTTTAACCATGACTCAACATTTTGGCTCTGATGTCATCTGGGATTGGTTTGGCTTTAAGAACACCTTCTGCATTATGACAAGCCCAGACACGTTTTTCCGTGCATTCGACCGCTAAGTTACCATCATTAAAAAGCTGATGACGAATCCCAAAGCTAGCACGACCGACTTCAGTAATTTCGCTTTTGATAACCACCTTATCACCGAACTTAGAAGGCTTAAAAAACTGCGAGCGAGTATCGACCATTGGAAAGCCAACATCCTTTAACTCGTCTCGAATATGTCGAAGCGTATAACCCATCGCTTCAAACAAGGCGCCAGTTGATGCATCAAAGAATGCAAAATAACGCGGATAAAAAACAATATCGGCAGGGTCACAGTCGCCCCACTCGATTTGTAATTGACGCTCATTTTTAAACATGATGCTGCCTCTTTAAAATTATGGTTCTTCTTAAAGACTGATAACTAAGTCTGATAAGGGTTCTTGGTACAAAAGCTCAATTTGATCTTCTCGATGAGCTTGTACCGCACGCTGATTCAACGAACCTTTATCAGTAACTTCATGGGCATCAATACTGGGTGGAATCGCCTGCAACAGAATGCGTTGTACGACTGTTGAACTGCCCGTACTGTTATTCGAAAACTCAACCAACTTTTGTTTGAAAGCTTCACGAACTGCAAAATGTGCGATGATTTCTTCATTTGTCTCCATCAAATCATGAGGAAGAATCGCCTGACAATGAGCCCAATCGGGGAAAATTAACGCGCTAATATAACCACGGTTGGTGCCACACAAAACAACATCCTGTACAAATGGCGCAAACGCGCTGATGAACTTGGCACGCAATGTCCCAGCACTTACCCAAGTACCGCTATCTAGTTTAAAATCTTCCGACACACGGCCATCAAAACGGAAGCCGCGCTGTGGTTCGTTTTCATCAAGATAAGCGAAAGCATCGCCTAGACAGTAATAACCATCTTCATCAAACGCCTTTGCGGTCAACTCAGGTTGACGCCAATAACCTGGCATCACGGTTTCGGCTTTGACACGTGCTTCTAATTTGCCCTCGTTTGGAACAAGCTTGATAGACACACCCGGTGCTGGTACACCGATAACGCCTGAAGCGGATTCCTCAACCGAAGCAAATGTCGCTGACGGTGCAGTTTCAGTACAGCCTAAGCCGGTTACCATGGGGATTTTCTTGCCAGTATACTTAATCGCCAAGGCATCCAAATCGTCCCAAATATGCTGAGCCAAGCCTGCTGCGGCAAAAAATGTAAACTGCAAGCGTGAAAAAAACTTCTCAGCCAAATCATTATCGGCTTTTAAATTTTTCACTAATAACTCAAAGCCTTTTGGCACATTGAAATAAACAGTTGGAGAAACCTCAGCCAAATTCTTTAAGGTCTTAGCAAACAATTTTTCGGTTGGTTTGCCATCATCAAGATACAAACTACCGCCATTGTACAAAGCAATACCGATATTATGATTGCCGCCAAAGGTATGATTCCAAGGAAGCCAATCCACCATAATAGGCGGCTGATCTTTAAAGAACTGCATAACCTGATGAATCATCACTTGGTTGGCGCAAATCATTCGCTGAGTATTGATAACGCCTTTTGGCATACCCGTTGTGCCAGAAGTGAAAAGCACTTTAGCAATGGTATCGCCATTCACTTGAGCGTTCTTTTCATTTATCGAGTCAGATTCAGGAAAATCCCAAAATGACTGAAATGAGAGCGTTGGATTTTTAATTTTTTGCGGAGTAATGTCGCCTTTGATAACAGCAACTGGCGTATCCAGATCTTTGCAAACCGCTTGGATAGCATTTTCATAAGGTGCAAGTTCATCCACCACAATTAAACCAGGCGTCAATATATCGAAGATATGCTGTAACTTGCTGTAGTCTGTAGCAACCAAAGAGTACGCTGGAGACACAGGGGCATGGGCAATTCCCACATACATACCAGCCAGCGCCAACATCAAATGTTCTAGACTGTTGCCACATAGAAACACGATAGGACGCTCAACAGAAACTGGCTGAGTAATTAACCAAGATGCAATTTTACGCACTCGGGTTACTGCTTGTGCGTAGGTCACTTTTTGCCATTCACCTTGATCATCACGTTCTGCAACAAACATTTGATCAGGTGTTTTTGCCGCCCAATATTCAAGCTGATCTGTCCAACAACGTGCATACTCATCCAGCGCTTTTTGGCTATTGATGATTTGCACTCCGCCTTCGCGATTTTCAATGTGGATAGGATGCGCTACGACCTTAATAGGATGAAATTCACCGTTCATTTTTTGCTCCCACTCTCATCTTTTGCCCTTAAAAGGCACTTTGATTATTTTTATGGCTAGAGTTTTAGGGAGTGGTTTATAAACCACTGCCGAATTGTTATTGTTTTCTCGACTTCAGACCTAAACAGTCTGTTTAAAATTCGTACTCGCTGACACCCGCACCAGCGTTTTCAACGACCTTCAAAGCAGCCATCGCAGAAGGCAAACGATAAGCACCATAGAATGCTGCCAATGCTCTAAGATTCTGCATATAGGACTCGTCAGTGTTCTCTTGTACTTGCTGATAAGCCAACACATTTAATAACTGCCAAGTGCAACATAAGATGCCCATCGCTTCTAAAAAAGGCACCGACACAGCATGTAAAGACGTTGCATCGCTATTACTGGTATTCCCCTGAGAGTTAAGCAAGTGAGAGTCCAACAAAGATGTCACTTTAGTAACCACTTGCTGGGTTTCTTTTGCCATGGCAGCGAACACTTGATCAGATTCAAATGAGCTCGCCAACTGAGTAATATCTGCAAGTAACTCAGTCAAGGCTTTGCCCTGATCACCACGGACTTTTCTAAACATCAAGTCACGGGCTTGAATGCCGGTTGTGCCCTCATATATCGTCGTGATTCGAGCATCCCGCATGATTTGCGCAACACCAGTTTCCTCAACAAAGCCCATACCGCCAAAAACTTGAATCACCTGTCCCGCCATGACATTGACACGCTCTGTCGCAAAGGCTTTAAAAATCGGAGTAAGTAAAGCGACTCTGTCTTTTTTGATTTGATTGCTTTCCGTTTTATCAACAGCTGATTCAGTAGCATCAATTTGTGCTGCAATCTGATAACCCAATGCACGCAATGCAAAAGTTTCTGAACGCATTTCTAACAACATACGTTTCACATCAGCATGTTCAACAATGGCCACTTTTTCGCCTTGGCTATTTGTACCCTGAGTTCTTTCTTTGGCATATTCCAATGCCCGTTGATACCCCAACTCACCTAACGCTACACCTTGTAAACCACAACTTAAACGAGCTTCGTTCATCAGTACGAACATAGCCATTAAGCCTTGATTCAATTCGCCAACCAATTCACCGACACAGTCGTCTTGATCGCCATAACTAATGGAGCAAGTTGGGCTGCCATGAAGTCCCATTTTGTGCTCAATGCCAGTACAGTGAACATCGTTAAACTCACCCAAAGAGCCATCTTCAGAAACACGATATTTAGGTACGATAAAAAGCGAAATACCACGGCTACCCGTTGGCGCATCAGGCGTTCTCGCGAGCACCAAATGGGCAATATTATCGGTAAGATCATGATCACCATAGGTAATGTAAATCTTCTGGCCTTTGATTTTATAAGTGCCATCTTGTTGTGGAATAGCCTTAGTATTCAATGCGCCTAAATCAGAGCCAGCATTGGGTTCTGTCAACGCCATGGCGACGGTCCATTCACCGCTAACAATCTTTGGCAAATAGCGCTTTTGAATAGATTCGTTGGCAAAGGCCAATAAAATTTCAGAGCCACCTTGTGCCAAGGCATGAAACATCACAAAGGCCAAATTCGCCGACAACCACATTTCGTTCACAGGTTGAGCTATGTACTTTGGCAGACCTTGACCACCAAACTCCTCGGGCAACGCCAAGCCAATCCAGCCCGATTCAGCAAATTGCTGATACGCATCTTGCCATCCATCTGGTGTGATCACATTGCCGTCCTGAAAGCGGCAACCTTGCATATCACCAACTGAGTTCAGTGGTGCAAGCACTCCAGCAGCAAATTTCGCCGCTTCTTCCATCACAGCATTGGCAAGCTCTGGATCAAAACCATCCAATGATTCGAGAGCATCCAAGCCTTGTTGCTGATAAGCTTGCGCCACCAGCAACTGCATGTCTTTATAAGGCGCTTGATAAGTCATCATCGGCTCCGTATCACTTCGCGGCCATACGAATGGCGCCGTCAAGACGAATCACTTCGCCATTCAACATGCTGTTTTCGATGATATGTTGAGCCAAAGAAGCGTATTCATCAGGTTCACCAAGACGTGGCGGAAATGGTACAGATTCACCTAAAGACTTTTGTACTTCTTCTGGAAGCACATCCATCATTGGTGTTTTAAATAGACCCGGCGCGATAGTCATCACACGAATACCGAAGCGCGCTAGTTCACGGGCAATCGGTAACGTCATGGCGCAAACACCACCTTTGGAAGCCGCGTAGCCTGCTTGACCAATCTGACCATCAAATGCCGCTACAGATGCGGTATTAATAATCACGCCACGCTCTAAATTGGCTTCTTGTTCGTTGTGCTGCATTTTGTCTGCAACCAAACGAATCATGTTAAAAGTACCAATTAAATTAACCGATACCGCACGCTGAAATGATGCTAAACGATGTGGACCTTCACGGCCGACGATACGTTCTGCGCCTGGAATACCAGCGCAGTTCACCAAACCACTAATAGGACCAAACGCTTCTACGGCTTTATCGACCGCATTTTGTACCGATTCTTCGCTGACGATATCTGTCACGCAACCTTGTACACGTTCACCTAAAGAGGCTTTCACACGTGCTAAACCTTCTTCATTTACATCCGCTAGAGTGACTTTTGCCCCTAGACCATGTAAACGACGCGCAACCGCTTCACCAATACCAGAAGCAGAACCTGTAACCACAAAATGTTTGCCTTGAATTTGCATAAAATACACCTTTAATTTGCTTTGTTATTTTTAGAGCAACATCATTTACAAAAGAAAAATCTCTTACAGAAAAAAGCGCCTAGGATTTTTTACGATTCAAAAAAGCATCAATACGAGCTTTTACTTCGTCGCTGGTTTGCGTAATACCGCAGATCAATGACTCGGTGTACAAACCTTCTTGCGCAGACATATTGCTAATACGGCTAAGCCCTGTTGTCATTGCCCAGTTAGAATATTTAGAGTTTTTACCAATGCCTTCTGCGATCTCAAACGCCTTCGCCAACGCTTCACCATTACCAACAACATAATGTGCTAAACCAATACGCAAGCCTTCGTCAGATCTTACGTCTCGCCCTGTTAGCATCATTTCTGTCATACGGCTTGCTCCAATAACACTAGCCACGTTTACAGAAGCACCACCACCGACAAAAATGCCGTGCTTGCCTTCAGGTAAACGGTAAAAAGTATTTTCTTCGGTGACTCGAACATGAGCACAAATAGCCAACTCCAAACCACCACCAATAACCGCACCATGCATCGCTGCCACAACAGGAATACCAGAATCACGGATATGACCAAAGACGCGATGCCACATATTGGAATGCTTAACCACCTCGAAAGGCTCGCGGGCTTTATGCTCTTGCAAATCAAGGCCAGAGCAGAACTCAGGACCATTTCCGGAAAAAACAATGACATTTACGTCATCGGTTAAATTCAAAAAAACGTGTTCAATCTCAAGACATAAGCTGTCATTGATGGCATTTTTCTTTTCTGGGCGATTAAGCTGCAAATGCGCCACGCCATTCTCTACGGAATAATTAATAAATTGATAAGTCATCTTGGATTACCTTTAATCTTATAATTAGCGATCTGAAACCTTGATTACTACGGCCATTCCAGTGTCCCCAGCAGCACACCCAGTGAACAAACCATAACCGCCGCCGTTGATAACCAGCTCTTCAATCAACTCAATAATGGCGCGCATACCGGTTGGTCCTTGAGGATGCCCCCAAATCAAAGAACAGCCGTAGTTGTTCATTGTCATCACATCAATGCCCATGGCTTTTGCAAAGGCCACATCGTTAACCGCAAATGGATTGTGTGTTTTGATGGCTTTGACTTGTTTAATATCGATACCCGCAACCGCTAGCGCACGTTTCGCAGCTTCTATTGGTGCAGCTGGCATGAAAGCAAGATCATCACGTGCTTGACCAAAACCTAGTACTTCAATCTTGATTTCAGGACGAGAAGTAAGAGAAGCCACTTCTTCAGATCGGCAAAGAATCGCAGAAGCATTACCATCAGCAGGATGAGTTTGATTACCGAACGTAATTACTCCGCCTTCTTGAATCGGTTTAAGCTTCTGCAAACCTTCTAGTGTGGTTGGAAAAACTCCTTCATCACCCGTGATCACGGTCTCTTCTTTTTTGAAGTTAGCCGTTGGAACAGATAAAGGCAGCGTCATGTAACGCTTTTGAAAAGCTTGATCATCTTTTAATGCATCTTGGTACTGTTCGTAACGACGATAAGTGACTGTGTCTAATTCTTCACGAGTGATATCAAAACGCTTGGCAACGTTTTCACCAGTTTGCATCATCGAATGACCGCCAATACAATCGTTCATCATGTTGTAGGTCACTTGATCTTCTGAAGATCCAGCTGGGCCTTTCGCATTCGGGTAATAAATATGCGGACCATTTGAACAACGGTCTGCTGTCATCAAAAATGAGACATTCGCCATACCGCACACAATCTCTGATGCGGCAGCAAACAAACCACGCGCACTGGTCGCACATACCTGATTGACCGCATGACCCGCTGTATTCACAGCACCAATTTCATATAAAGGCCAAGGTGCGCCGTTAAAAGATTGATATTGGTTGATCGTCATGCCCAATACGCCAGAATCAAATACCAGCGGATCAATATTGCGTTTTGCCAATTCGGCTTTTGCCACATGAGCAGCAAACTTCATCGAGTGCAAATGCTGCAATGAACCTTGCCACTTGGTAAACGGAGTACTCCAATAAGCACCGTAAGGGATTTCTACATTCTTGATCGACATAAAATTTTCTCGCTTATTTATTCTTGTTGTTTTTACAGACCAGCCGCAGCCATCATGTCACCCAAACCGCCCCACTGCTCAGCAAAGATAGCTGCTGGCATGGTTTTAAGATCGTCAGCTATGATCGGACGAAACGCCATCACACTTAGTACATCTTTTTCTAAATCTAATCCCGGTGCAATTTCGGTTAATACCATGCCTTCTTGGCGCAGCTCTAACACGCAGCGTTCAGTTACAAACACCACTGGCTTATGGTTTTCTCGCGCTACAGCACCACTGAAAGTAATGTGATCAACGGCTTCGACAAATTTCTGCACATTGCCTTCTTCTAATACTTTCATCTTGCCGTTTTCAAAGCCTAGTTTGGCGCCATTCACTAAAGTGCCGCAGAACACGACTTTTTTAGCGCTCTGAGAAATATTGATAAAACCACCCGGCCCGACTACTTTTGGACCAAATTTACTAACGTTTAAATTGCCTTCTTTATCTGCTTGCGCCAGTCCCAAGAACGCAATATCCAAACCGCCACCGTCATAAAAATCGAACTGAGCTTCATGTTCAATAATGGCATCTGCGTTCCACGCAGCACCAAAATCACCACCAGATGCAGGAATACCGCCGTAAGTACCAAGTTCGGTCGTTAAGGTAAATAAATGAGAGACTTTTTCTTCCGCAGCGATGGCCGCTACGCCATCAGGCATACCAATACCAAGGTTCACCATAACGTTGGCTTTTAGTTCCATTGCAGCACGACGGGCAATCACTTTACGGTCGCTGAACGGCATTGGTGGTAAGGCATTTAGCGGCACTCGGGAATTACCCGCTAAACCTGGGTTGTAGATTGTTGTGATGGTTTGTTTGTGATCTTCGGCTGGGGCAACGGTGATGTAATCCACCAACACACCAGGAACTTTAACTTCTTTTGGATGAATAGAATGGCGTTCGGCAATGTATTTCACTTGCGCAATAACAATACCGCCACTGTTTTTAGCGGCTTGAGCCATAGGCAAAATTTCCGCCAACATGGCCTCTTCTTCTACTGATAAATTTCCGTCTTCGTCGGCAGTAGTCGCACGAATCACTACGACATCTAATGGGAATTTTTTATAAAGCAGCCATTCTTCATCTTCAATTTCAATGCGTTTAACCAGATCTTCTGTAGTTAAAGACGTAACTTTACCGCCGCTAATCAAAGGATCAACATAGGTTCCCATGCCAATTTTAGTAATCACACCTGGTTTATTTCCCGCAATTTGACGCCACATGGTGGTCAATACACCTTGTGGCAGTAAATAAGCTTCAATGGCATTATCCGTGATCATCTGCGCCATTTTGGGCGCTTGGCCTGTGTGACCAGAGATCAAACGTTTAACTAGATTTGGATGCGCCATGTGCGACATGCCAGCGTCTTTTCCATCACCACAACCGCAGTCATGAATAAGTGTTAACTGCTGCGGATGGCCTGTTTCTTTAAAACGTTGCTCAACCGCTTTGGCTACAGCTTCGGCAAAATAAGACATGCCCACTGTTGACCAAGCAACGTTGGCACCATCAGAAATCAAGTTAGCGGCTTGCGCTAGGGAAATAACCTTACTCATTTTTACCCTCACATCTCTTTTATTTATTTGGTTAATCGGGCTTTAGTTTGTCGACTTTATTTTGTCAGGAATAATTCTGTTGTACACCACAACTATTTTTTTTACAAACATTTTGTCTGGGTGTTACTTTTTTTGAATACCTTGGGTGAAAATTAAATAAATACAAATGTTGAAAACAACAACAATTTATGTGAAAAACAAACTATGGTTTAGAGGGTAACAAGAAAAGCGGCCAGATAACGACTATGGCTGACTGTGCTAAAAGCTCACTGAACGACTGAATGAATGAAAATAGCGCTATAAATAACAATAAAATCAAAGGTGAAAAAATGAAAAAAATCCAACTAGCAGGCTTGGCGTTAATGGCTGGCTCAATGATATCTATGAATTCATTAGCTGCGGAGCCAGAGTATAGCCTCAAGCTACATCACTTCCTTCCGCCGATGTCTATGGCTCATACCCAATTTCTTGAGCCTTGGGCTAAAAAAGTAGAAGTCGAGTCAAATGGTCGAATTAAAATAGATGTCTATCCTGCAATGCAGTTGGGCGGTAAAGCGCCACAATTGTTTGATCAAGTGAGAAAAGGCATTGTCGATATTTCTTGGACTGTGGCTGGCTACACTCCTGGCCGTTTTCCTAAAATGACGTCATTTGAACTGCCATTTATTCCAGGCACAGCCAAAGCTACCAGCATGGCATTGCAAGAATACGCAGAAACAGAAATGCAAGATGAACTAAAAGATGTGCATTTAATTGCAGCTCATACTCATGCTCCCGGATCTTTTCATTCTAGAGACAAAGCCATTAAAACATTAGAAGATATAGAAGGGCTAAAAGTACGAGCGCCAAACAAAGTCATGTCAGATGCATTTAAAACTATTGGTACAAACACAATATTTCTACCGGTGACTGAAATGCCAAGCGCACTATCAAAAGGCGTAATTGATGTCGCTGTATTACCATTCGAAGTCGTTCTACCAACAAAAATTTATGAGCTAGTTAAACACCACACCGAATTTAAAGGGGCTGGCTTATATGCCAACACCTTCATATTCTCTATGAACAAAGATATCTATGACAGTATGCCAGCAGATTTACAGAAGGTTATCGATGACAATTCAGGTATTACGTTAGCCGGACATATTGGTGATTTGTTTGATAATTATGAAGTTTTTGCTCGTAAATACGCAGTTGACCAAGGCAACAGCTTCGATTATATCGAAGGGGCTGAACACCAACGCTGGGAAAAGGCTATGGCTCCTGTGACAGAGCAGTGGCTTCAAGATATGAACAAGGATGGCTATGACGCTCAGCGCCTTTTAGACAAAACCAAATCTCTTATCAAAAAATATAATGACTTTTAAGCGATAGGTTTATTGCAATAAAAAAGCAACTACCGACATGAAGCGCTCTTTTCTAGAGCGCTTTTTAGCTTTTTTAAGAAGAATGTTTTTTTTGAATACCTTGAGTAAAAATTCTATAAACATGATTGTTGAAAAGCACAACAATTTATGTCACAAAGGATATAATTCTTAAGCATAAGCTAGAAAAGAAACAAAAATGACATTGTATTCAGCGATTATGGAAGGTTGTGAAATGTCATTAGAAATAGCAAAAAACACTTAATAACAAAAACCACTTAATAAAAAAAATAAAGGTGATAAAAAATGAAAAAGTTCAAACTACAAAGCTTGGCGTTAATTGCTGGCTCTATAATGTCAATCAATGCCATCGCTGCAGAGCCTGAATACACCTTCAAGCTTCACCATATGCTTCCTCCTGTGTCTAATGCACACACAAATATTCTTCAGCCCTGGGCGGATAAAGTAGAAGCTGAATCCAATGGCCGTATTAAAATTGATATCTACCCAGCCATGCAATTAGGTGGCAAGCCACCACAGCTTTTTGACCAAGTTCGTAAAGGCGTTGTCGATATCACTTGGACTGTAGGTGGCTATACCCCAGGACGATTCCCAAAAGCGACAGTATTTGAATTACCTTTTATTCCGCTAAACGCTCGCATTACGAGTATGGCATTACAAGAATATGCTGAAAAAGAAATGCAAGATGAATTAAAAGACGTTCATCTGCTTGCCATGCACACTCACTTCCCTGGCTCACTTCATTCTCGTGATAAAGACATCAAATCACTAGAAGACCTTAAAGGTCTAAAAGTTCGTGCGCCAAACAAAATGATGGCTGACATCTTCAGCCAACTAGGCGCTAATACTATTTTCATGCCAGTACCAAGCATGCCGAGCGCCCTCTCAAAAGGCGTTATTGATGTAACAACGCTGCCTTTCGAAGTGGTTAAACCGCTCAAAATTGAAGAATTAGCACCACATCACACTGTGTTTAAAGGTGATCACGGCTTTTATACCCAGTTCTTCATTTTCGCAATGAATAATGATTCGTACGCAAAGCTTCCAGATGATTTAAAAGCCGTAATAGATCGTAACTCTGGCGTTAATTTAGCGGGCTTCTTCGGTGATGCATACGATGCTTATGAAATTGGGGCTAATGGTGATGCAGTAAAACGCGGCAATACGTTCAACTCAATTGAGGGTGCTGAGTTTGATCGCTGGAAAGAGAAATTTGCTCCAATTACAGCTCAATGGCTGAAAGAAATGAATGCTGACGGTTACGATGGACAGCGTCTATTAGATGAAGCTAAAGATCTTATCAAGAAGTATGAAAACTTTTAAGCCATACCGCACGTAGGATAATTAAACATGATACGTTTTACTACCGACTTACAGCGCTCTCTCCTAGGGCGCATCTCGGACATATTTGCACTGACAGGTGGGTTTATCATGTTAGTGGTAGCGGCGGTTACCGTCGCTAGCATTATTGGTCGAACCACTATAGGTCAATCGATAGAAGGCGATTACGAAATTACAGAAATGGGCCTAGGTATGGCCATATTTCTTTTTCTCCCTGCTTGCTATATACGCAAAGGCCACGTCATTGTTGATTTGTTTACAGCCAACTGTAAACCAAGCACCCTGCTCACTTTAGAAGTGATTAGCGACATAGTGTTTACCGTTGTTTCTTTTACTTTTGCTTATCGTATGAGTTTGAGCGGCATGGAAGCAAAAGAATATTTAGAACAAAGTATGCTACTTGAACTCCCCACTTGGTGGACTTTTATTATTGGTGTCGTTGCAATGACACTGTGCGGCCTATGCGGTCTATATCGCTTGTTCGCTACGCTTCGTGGAGGTAATCATGAGTAATATCGAATTGGCTTTTTTGATGATGGCGGTGCTGCTGGTTTTAATGAGCATCCGCATTCCAATTGCGCTATCCATGTTAGTGTGTGGTGCTGTTGGTTACTCGATGATTGGCGGTTTTCCCGCTTTATTAGAATACCTAGGAACCACACCGGTTTCTAAATTTTCAAGTTATGATTTATCGGTCGTACCACTGTTCCTACTAATGGGCGAACTGGCTACCCGTTCTGGCATTACAGCTGAACTTTTTAGAACCTGTAATACTTGGATTGGACGTCAACGTGGCGGTATTGCTATGGCTGCGATTGCTGGTTGTGCAGCCTTTGGTGCCATTTGTGGATCATCATTAGCAACGGCATCAACCATGGGTAAAGTTGCCTTACCAGAAATGAAACGACTCAATTACTCTGGTAGCCTTGCTGCGGGTGCTCTGGCTGCGGGCGGAACACTGGGAATTTTGATTCCACCTTCGATGGTACTAATCATCTTTGCGGTACTTACCGAGCAAAATATTTCAAAAATGTTTATCGCTGCATTTATACCGGGTTTTTTAGCGGCAGGCGGTTACATTCTCGCCATTGCGATTTATGTGCGTCTATACCCTGAATCAGGTCCACGCGGTGAAAAAACCACCTTTGCGCAAAAGATAAAATCCACTAAAGACGTTTGGCACATTACAGGGATTTTTCTCATTGTGTTGGGCGGTATCTATCTAGGGATTTTCACGCCTACTGAGGCTGCATCTGTTGGTGTTATTTTGACAGCAATCCTAGCATTCACTCACGGAAAAATGCGCCTAGATGGTTTGCTAGTATGCTTGATGAAAACGGCCGTATCTTCTGCAATGATCTTTTTCATTGTATTGGGCGCGGATCTTTTTAGTGTCTTTATCGCTCTATCAAGATTACCAGACTTGGGTGTGGAGCTTATTCAAAACTCCGGGCTTTCGCCTTATACCATCTTAGTCGTCATGCTTTTAACCTATTTGGTTATGGGTTGTTTCTTGGACAGCTTAGCGATGATATTGCTAACAATTCCAATCTACTTCCCTATGATTATGGCAATGGATTTTGGCATTCCTCAGGCAGACTTAGGAATTTGGTTTGGCATACTCGCCTTGATCGTTGTTGAAGTGGGGTTAATTACTCCCCCGGTTGGTATGAACGTCTTTATTATCAAATCGTTTGACGACTCACTGAAACTAAAAGAATGTTTCAAAGGCGTGATTCCATTCTTGATTTCTGACTTTGTTAGGGTTGCTTTGTTAATCCTCTTCCCTGGAATCACTCTTGGATTAGTCCACCTAATAGGCTAGTACACATCAACAATAGCTGGAAACCAATCCAGCTATTGTTGTATAGAGAAGATTCTCAACAGTTTAGTGTTACACCAAATTAGTATTTTTATATTACAATGCTGGTTTATTTGATTAAAAATGAGACTTACATGGCAGACGATACAAAAAAAACAGACCAACCAGTAGACTTTGGAATACTAAATAACTTAGTTGGTTATCGCCTACGTCGAGCCCAAATGAACTTTTTCAGCAAATTTTCGGAAGTCTGTTCTGACCTTGGCATCAGCCCTGGTTTATTCGCTATTATTGCTATCGTGGAACGTAACCCAGGGTTAACTCAAACAGCGGTAGCTCAAGCCCTTGGCAATGACAGATCTGCCATGGTTGCAGCGGTCGATAAACTAGAAAAAATGGACATTCTTGAACGTCGACCAGCTATCAATGATCGTCGTTCATATGCTTTGTTTATGACTAAAAAAGGTGAGAAGTTTTTCTTAACTCTAAGCGAGCGCGTCATGGAGCATGAACAAATCATGGCTGCACGTTTAGAAGGCGACAATGAACTAGATTGGTTACTGAAGACACTAGACACCTTATCCCATGGCTAAGGTTATTCTTGAAATCTAAGTCGATGGGAAAGCTATCAGGTTTAAACACGACCTAATTGAAATACTGTTATAGATAAAAAAGCCTGATCATCACTTCATGATCAGGCTTTTTTTGTGTCACACGCAACAGATTACTTTAGCTGAGCAATGATAATAGCGAGCTCTTCTTCTAGCTCAACATGCAATTCAGTCGTGTTAATAGAAGCTAAACACGCTTCAATTTCTGCACTGCTCTCAGAAGTTTTTAATACATTTTCAAAAGCAAACAAGTGATTTGAAAGTTTCAATAATCCCATTGTCAATGCCGCACCTTTAAAAGTATGAAGGTACTCGCGTGTTTTCACTTTGTCTTTCTCGTTCACGCCTTCTTTTATCTTTTCTAATAAATCGTTTGCCTCAAGAGTAAAGCCTTCAACGACGCTTTTATAAAGATCAACACTGCCACCAAAGCGACTCAAGATAGACTCTATGTCTTCGTATTCATTAGACTCTGTCGCTGATTCAATAGGCTCTGGTGACGTGCTCAGACCTTCCTTATGTTCATTGTGCTTGTGCGAACTTGCCTGATGTTCACTTTCCTGATGCTTAATAACAGTGTACTTAAGGATACAGGCAACCATTTGGTCGATGTCTAATGGCTTACCAATGTGGTCATTCATACCGGCATTAAAACAAGCCTGACGATCGACTTCCGATACATTAGCAGTCATGGCAATAATAGGAAGTGTGGTAAATCTCGCATCTTTACGAATTTGTTTGGTCGCTTCCAAACCATCCACATCAGGCATTTGCATATCCATCAGTACCAAATCGAACATTTCTTCTTTTCGATTCAATACCATAGCAACGCCTTCTAATCCGCTTTCCGCAACCATTACACTAGCGCCTTCAGCAATCAATAATTCTGTCGCTACCTGCCGATTAAAAACATTGTCTTCGACTAACAGCAACGATACGCCAGTTAAGCGCCCTTCTTCACGACTATTACTGTGAACTATCTCTATGGGCGTTCTTACATCTGAGAGAGATTGATAAACAGCTTCTGATAATTTACTTAAGGTGACAGGCTTCAATAAATAGCCAGAGACAGACTCAAGTTCGCTTTCAGATTGATCGCTCATCATGCTGGTTAATAAGATTATTTTTGGATGACTTTCAGATGAAGAAGTTACCGCGTTAATGCTTTCGATACTTTTTTGTCCGCTGAAATCAGATGTTTTTGTGTCTAATAAAACAACATCATAAGGCTTGCCCTGTTTGATAGCCTCGTGAACTAATTTGCTAGCATATTCAAGTGATTCGGCTTTTTCACTCATCCAGCCCAGACTAAATGCCATACGAGCAAAAATGACTTGCGTCGCAACATTCGTATCAACAATTAAGATGCGTAGTGATTTTGACGATGTTTGATTAGGTATTTTATCAATCTGAATATCAGCAATGGGCAAATCAATCGTAAAGTAAAAACGGCTACCTTCACCAAGAACACTGTCTACCTGTAAGGAGCCTCCCATTAACTCCACAAAACGACGACAGATAACCAAACCTAAGCCTGAACCACCGAAGCGTCGCGCCGTAGAAGACTCCCCTTGAGAAAACACATCAAAAATAGAGTCTATTTGATCTTTCGCAATACCAATACCGGTATCTTTTACAGATACAGACAAACGTGACATTCTTGAATCAGTAGATAGCTGCTTGATTTCCAAAACCACACTACCTTCTAAGGTAAATTTCACTGCGTTGCTCACTAGATTAATCAATATTTGCAGCAGGCGTAATTTATCGCCAATAAGATAAGCGGGAATGTCTTTATCAATATCAAAAATCAGCTCAACATCTTTTTCTAACGAACTTCCAGACAAGACAGTAGATAGTTCACATAATAATTCTTCGACTTCAAATGGCGCCTTCTCTAACACTAGCTTTCCAGCATCGACTTTAGAGAAATCTAAAATATCATTAATCAAACTCAATAATGATTTCGCTGATATCTGCGCTTTTGACACATAGTCATTTTGTTGATGAGTCAAAGTCGTACGTTTGACTAAATGGAGCATGCCGAGAATTGCATTCATCGGTGTACGGATTTCATGGCTCATGTTAGCAAGAAAATTGGACTTGGCCGCGCTAGCAGCATCCGCTTCATCTTTGGCTTTTCGTAGCCGATCTTCTAACTCTCGCTCTTGGGTAATATCACGGTTAATGCCTGTTACTTTCGTCATCTTGCCTTCGGCATTTTTGTGCAAAGACGCTCTGGCAAATATAAAACGGACGCTATCATCTGGCAACACGATTCGGAACACTAAATTGTATTCATTAATTCCCTCTACAGCCTCTTTTAAAGCATTTTCGGCCATGTCTCTATCATCAGGATGAACTCGGTTATACCAATGTGCGTATTTAATCCCTTCTTGTTTTTGAGATTTAGAAAGATGGTATATTTCAAACATTAAATCACTCCACTCAAGAGTGTCGTTTTCTATATCCCAAGTCCAAATCCCAAGCTCGGCAACTTCGGCGGCCAATAACAACTGATCTCTGGTAGAAATTAACTCACGCTGGGTTGTCTTTTGCTCGGAAATATCCATCGCGATACCAAGAAAACCAATCACTTCATCATCGCTACTTTTCATTGGTGTGATCACCAAGGAGACGGGACGAGCAATGCCATTTTTAGCAATATAAGTCCATTCTTGACTATCGTAGTTCTCGCGTAATGCTTTAAAGATTAAGACTTCCAAATTATCAGTAACATGCGTTCCCGTTGCTTTAAATATATCAGCACGCTGCTGCTCTATCTCAGATTGTAAGTGAAACCCCACTGGTGTTCTCTGGCCGACTACTTCCTCAGTGGTATAGCCCAGCATTCTCTGTGCACCATGATTAAATAGCGTAATGATGCCCTTCGTATCAGTTGCAATGATTGAAACTTCTGACGACGCATTGACCACATCATTCAAGAGTAAGTTCAGATCAAGTAGTTCAGCGGTTCGCTCCTTAACTTGATGTTCTAAATTAGTATTCAACTCTCGGATTTTAGCTTCTGCCTTTTTACGCTCTGATATATCTCGAATACTTTGAGATACACCAATAATTCCATAGTCATCATTAAAAATAGGAGAAAATGTTAAAGAAACGGGAACTTCAGTACCTGCTTTAGTCGTTCTTCGAGTCTCTATCGATATCGACTCCTTTTTATCTTTGACACTAGAAAATATGCTTTTGTCTTCGTCTTGAAGTGAGTTTGGTACTAGCAGATCAAGTACTTTTTGCCCAACAACCTCCTCCTTTGTGTAACCGAAAATTGACTCAGCACCTTTATTCCAGCTAACAATAACGCCATCTAGATTTTTACTAATAATGCCATCGGCTGAGCTTTCTACTAACGCAGTAATTCTTGACTGATGGGCCATCACTTCGCGCTGACGAACCATACTGACCCGAATTACCACTACCAAAATAGTACTCAATAAACTGATGGACAAACCAATTACTAAAAATACAAATGGATCTGGAAGATGCAAGTCAGCAATAAAGGCAGGCGAAACATACAATCTACTTTGCCAATGACGACCATAAACTTGAGATGTTTCAACTTGCTCATGACTATCGTTTTTTATTTCACCACTATTATAAAAAAGAATCTGGTCATCTAAATCCGTAATATCAAAAATCTCATAATGGAATTTAGTTGGGTCATAATTTAAGCCGGCCAGCACATCTTCCATTATCAAAGGCGCATAACTCCAACCAAAACCTTTTTCTATTCTCTCTGCCTGAGTTACTGGAGTACTACCACCACGGTAAATCGGCATTAAGATTAAAAAAGATTGCTGTGGTTTTCCTGAGGCTTGTACCAAGGTAATTGGGCCGGTTAGGCGGACTTTACCTGAGTATAAAGAGGAAGTCGCGGCTTCCCGTCGATTTTTCTCAGAAGCAATATCCAACCCAACAGCCTGACGATTGCGCTCCACAGGTTCAATATATTGAATGACATAATGCTCGTTGAAATTAGGATTAAGCATTTTTATAGAAAAGTACGGCCAACCATCTTGACGAGCCTTTGAGGTGAAAACATCTACATCTGATTGTGGGACTCGGCGAATAAAACCAAAACCGCGAGCGCCCGCGAATTCATTATCAACGTCTCTCGATCGGCTATATTGTTCAAAAATATCGCGTGTTATCGTATTTTCACCAGCCGTAAGTACAGCACCGCGCGCACCGCGAAGTCCATACTGGTAGAGCTCTATTCTTGAAGCAACTTCCTGCTTTAAGTTAACGGATGTATCGTAAGCAGCCTGCTTAATTCTTTCTTCGTTTGAGTGCTGAACGTTATAAGTAATGACGCAAGTTATCAGCGTGCCAGTCAGCAAAGTAACCATCACCCAGCGGTTATAGATATTTTCAAATGATATCCAATTCACATTTGCCTCCTGGCAAGGATCTTATTCAGCATGGACACCTAAAAAAGGCGTAATGAAGCCAACCAAATTAATTTTTAAGTGTAGATGAATTAATAACTTATAACTTAATAATGTGCGATAAAAACTAGCTAAGATTACAAAATCTTACGCTCTTTAAATAAGGTAAACTTTCCTTTATAAGCAAAAACCCATTGCCATAAATCAACACATTAACTATAAAAAGCACATCATCAGCCTTTTTTAAGTTATAACTGGCATAACCTTTTCTAACAAAACGACAGGATTACGTTTTATGAAAGTCGCTGTTTTCTCCTGCAAGCCTTACGACAAAAGAACTCTTTCTACCTTCGCCGACGTGACAGACTTATCCATGACCTACTTTGAAAGTCGTCTAAGCAAGGAAACTATCAGCTTAGTAAAAGGTTTTGATGCCGTCTCTTGTTTCGTCAACGACGATGTTAATGCCGAAGTCATTCAGTGTTTAAAGCAACAAGGCGTCAAAACCATCGCCTTGCGCTGCGCAGGATTCAATAACGTCGATCTCGATGCTGCAAAAAAACAAGGCATCAAGGTATTTCACGTTCCAGATTACAGCCCAACCTCTGTCGCCGAACACGCTGTTGCCCTCATCATGACGTTAAACCGCAAAACACACCGAGCTTATCACCGAGTCAAAGAAGGCAACTTTGCATTAGAAGGATTAATGGGCTTTAACTTAGAAGGAAAAACCGTCGGCTGCATTGGCACAGGACGTATTGGCGCAGCATTTTGTCGCATCATGAAAGGCTTCGGCTGCCATGTTTTATGTTATGACTTATACCCGTCGCAAGAACTCATCGATCAAGGCTGCCAATACATTCCACTCGATGAAATCTACCAAAAAAGTGACATCATCAGCCTGCATTGCCCTTTGAACCCTTCGACTCATCACCTGATCAACAAAGACAGCCTAGCTAAAATGAAAGACGGCGTGATGATCATCAACACCAGCCGCGGCGCATTGGTTCATGCGCAAGAAGCCATCGACGCGCTTTACAGTGGAAAAATCGGCTATTTAGGTTTAGATGTCTACGAACAAGAAAACAAAATCTTCTTCGAAGACATGTCATCTCACATTATCCAAGACAGCGTCTTTCAACTTATGCTCACCTTCCCTAACGTCGTTGTTACAGGACACCAAGGCTACTTCACCATAGAAGCACTTAACCATATTGCCGCCACAACAATCGACAACTTATTGCATCACCAAAGTGACAGTAGCGGTACAAGGCAATTGGCGTAAATACTGTCTCTCGACTAATACACCTGCTTAGTTATAACGGCTGTTATCGTCAGCTAAACAAGTGAAAGTATAGTATTTTGATAGTACGACCTTTATTATTAGTGACAAGAATAAAAGACCGTTGAGAGACCAAAAAATAATGTCAAAAGCCGATGAAAAAAGACTGCTATCAAAAATAGCCACACTGTATTATCAGGATGGTTTAAAGCAAGCTGACATAGCAAAAGCATTACGACTATCGCAATCTCAAGTATCTAGAGCAGTTACTCGATGCCTCAAAGAAGGCATAGTAAAAATCAGTGTTATTCAACCACCTTCTGTTTTTATTGGTTTAGAATCCCAAATTCAACAGCGTTTCAACGTCTCTAACGTAATTGTCGTCGACATTGAAGATAACCCCAGTGATACACAGATCAAACGTGTGATAGGTTCTTCAGCCGCCCATTATTTAGATACTTCATTACGAGACGGTGATCTAATTGGTATCTCTTCTTGGAGTGATACTATTCGCTCTATGGTCGACCACTTACACTCAACCAAAGCAAAAGCAAAAGGCGTTATTCAAGTGTTAGGTGGTGTCGGTCACAATGGAAATATTCAGGCAACCATACTAACGCAAAACATGGCGGATATTCTGTCCTGTGATGCCTTTATGCTGCCAGCACAAAGTATTGAGCATTCTCTAGAAGACAAAAATAAACTGCTTAGCACAGACGAAGTATCAGAAGTAGTGGAAATGTTTAATAAAGTAAACCTTGCCATTGTCGGCATCGGCATGCTGGAACCATCGAATCTACTACGAAATTCTGGCAACTACTACGATACAAAGATATTAAAAGAACTGGCTAGCAAAGGTGCCGTCGGCGACATTTGTCTACATTACTACGACAAAGAAGGTAAACCGGTTATTAAGCTTGAAGATGACCCAGTAATTGGTATGTCGCTAGAACAACTTGAATCATGTGAACTCGTCGTTGCCCTAGCTGGCGGCCTAGATAAAGTAGAAGCTATAAAAGGCGCATTATCTGGAAATTATATTGATGTGTTGATCACAGACAGAGTGACTGCAGAAGCGATTTTGAACAATTAACCTAAGCGACATTTTTTAACCGCCCACGCCCACGCCCATCCATGATAGCGGTTTTGCCAGTAATAATTTAAAAAGGAATAAAACAAAACCCCAGCAAAACGCTGGGGTTATCAATACGAATACGCTCTTACCGTCCTTCAGGTCTTTCCACTAGACTTAGGGTCAAGTCACCTAATTTGTGCACCTCAAAATTATTAGCTTTGTATTCGTCGTAATCAAATGCTTCCATCTCATCCACAGCAATTTTATGATATTCATAAAAGTCTGGCCACCATTCATGGTCATCACCAAATTTTGTGTTCAAGAACGCATCAACGGCTGCCTTACCCATTTCTGGCGCGACATACCAAGCTCCCAGAGACAACACGTTAACATCGTTACCAATCACGCAACGACGAGCAGCAGGAACACTTTCTACTACGCCACAACGAACACCTGGACACTTAGCCGCGGCCAAATGAACACCCATACCAGTTCCACAGAAAATAATCGCACGTTCGAACTCTTTTTCAGTAATCTTTGAGCCTGCGCGTAAACCAATGCGATGAAACATTTCCACATCTGGATCATCAGGGTCTTTCACACCAATATCTGTCACTTCCCAACCTTTGCTTTCCAAATACTTAACGATAACTTCTTTAAGCGGAAAACCAGCCCAATCAGCAGCAACTAAAATCTTTTTGTCTTTTATTAGTTTCATTTTTATTCTCCAAAGGACACTCTAAAGTGATAACAAATTTAGGCGGTTGCTTCTTGCTTTATTATTTTCATTTAATAAACCTCTATGTTTAAATTTTTAAAATCATTTTACTAATGTCTTAACCAATAAATTAAGATGCTAATTTTTGAGAGCTAATGGCCGCTTTGTATTGCAATTTATTCTGCATTTGATCAATGATGACAGCGATAATAATCACAAGCCCTTTTATGACCATCTGCCAAAATTCACTGACGCCCATCATGACCAAACCATCAGCCAATATACCAATAACAAAGGCCCCTATTAACGTTCCCATTATGGTGCCGCGGCCACCCGCCAGAGACGTACCGCCCAATACAACGGCCGCAATAGCGTTCATTTCAAACGCCGTCCCTGTCGCTGGATGACTAGCAACCAACTGAGAAGTCACCACAATACCAGCAACAGCAGCACACAAACCAGCAATGGTATACACCCAAATTTTAACATTATTCACTTTTATGCCCGACAGTTCAGCAGCACGTTCGTTATCACCAATCGCATACACATGACGGCCAAAAGGCAATTTTTTAGCAATATATGCGATGATGGCGGCCATAATAAACATCAACCAAATTGCGATAGGCAGACCAAGAAGATACCCCGCACCAATAGCATCAAATCCTGTATTACCCAATTCAGGATTACCCTGAAGCCCAGGGAAGGTTTCACCACCAGAAAGCAACATCGCCGCCCCGCGGATAATATACATAGTCCCTAAAGTACAAATAAATGGCGCGACTTTATATCGAGTAATAATCAGTCCATTCAATGCGCCTATTAGCCCACCAATAACAATCACAATAGGTACGACAACCCAAACACTAGGAAAAATAGCAATACCTAATGGTTCGATAATTAAACCGTTAGAAATAAGATAACCAGCAACCATTCCGCAAAAACCTAATGTCGCACCAATCGATAAATCGATCCCAGCCGTAATAATGACAAAAGTAATTCCTAAGGCGAGAAAAGCATTAATCGAAATATGCTTAATCATAATAATTAAGCTAGTAGGCGCTAAAAAACCATCTACGGTTAAAGAGAAAAAGCCTAAAATGATAAACAGCGCAATAAAGGTTCGCATCTTTAAAATAAGTAACGCAATATTACTGGTGTCGTAAAAAGTACTTTTATTATTCATTTTTAAAATCCTTGGGCACTGGCAAAAACCAAACTTGATTCATCTGCTTCATCTCTCAATACATTTGCGGTTATTTTCCCGTTGGACATAACCAGTATGCGATCAGAAACCGCCATAATTTCTTTTAGATCCGAAGTGGAAAATAAAATACCGATCCCTTGCTCTGACAGCTTCACCATCATTTCAAATACATCGCCCTTTGCGCCAACATCAATGCCCCGCGTTGGTTCATCTAGTAAAAGCACAGTGGGTTCTGTTAGCAAAGATCGGCCAATAACAACCTTTTGTTGATTGCCACCACTCAATGCTTGTATCTCAACCATAGGAGATGACACCTTGATAGAAAGCTCTCTAATGGCATAGCTGACTGATTTTCTTTCTTCTAGCTCATTAATCGCGAAACGCTTTAATCGCTTCCATAAACTGGACATAGACAAGTTATTTGAAACCGAACTAATAGGAAAAATACCAGACTGTTTTCGATCTTCAGGAACCAAACCAATCCCCATTTTTATCCGTTCTGAGGTGGGTGTTTTTGCATTGATATTTTGATTGTTCAAAGAAAAAATGCCGGAGTAATCTGCTTTACCAACTAGACACTCAAACAACTCGGTTCTTCCGGCTCCCATCAAGCCATAAATACCAACAATCTCACCTGCTCTTAATGAAAATGAAACCTCATCAACCAAACGAGATTCAGCGTCATTAATCTGAGTAATGCCTTTTGCTTCTAGCACCACATCACCAAAAGTTCGACCGGGCTTTAAGAAGTTACTCACAGGATCGCTACCCAACATTTCCCGTACAATCCACGCCACATCAATCTCGTTAACCAAAGCGGAAGACTGAAATTTACCGTCTCTCAAAATAGTGATGTATTGACCTATTTCCATCAGCTCTTCTAAGCGATGAGAAATATAGACAATCGACACGCCCTGACTGGTCAGATCATTAATGACATCAAATAAAATCTTCACTTCTTTTTTACTTAACGCAGAAGTAGGCTCATCTAATATCAAAATATCAACATTGGTAATCAGAGATTTGGCAATTTCGACTAACTGCTTTTGACCCACTTTTAAATTGCCCACCAATTCATTCGGATCAATGTCTTGTTTTAATCGTGCCATGACCTCTTTGGCGGTCTGATTTTGACTCTTGGTATCTATCGGCGACAGACCTGTTTGTTTTTCGCGCCCCAAGAAAAGATTTTCAGCAACAGAAAGGTTCTCAGACAAATTTAATTCTTGATGAACCATGCCAATACCATGCTGTGCAGCAAATCTAGGGCTAGTAATATTGATGGCCTCTCCTTTCAAATAGAGTTGCCCTTCTGAAGGTTGCTGAACACCAGAAATAATTTTCATCAGAGTCGACTTGCCAGCGCCATTTTCACCAATAATGACATTTACGGCGCCTTTATAGACCTTATAAGTGACCTGGTCTAACGCTTTGGTACCAGGAAATATCATGGAAATATTTTCTGCTTTTAAGATGACATTCTCATCAGCGATTTCATCAACTACCGACATTACAACCCCCCCTCTTTAATCTCTAAAGGAACAGCATAAGTAATCTTATTGTTGTTAATCGTCACAGCAGCAAGCACATTGACTGTTTTTCCAGCCCAACTTGCATCAGGTTGAATAACTTGGCTGATAGACTTTTTATTTAAGGCTTTCGATAATTGAGCAAATTGAATTTGGTTTTTAAATTTATCAAAAGAAATAATAGAAGCAGAATCCCGAATGGAATTGCCTTTAATAATAGAGCCTATTTGTAGCTCAATGTCGTAATCACCACTTTTTATGATCAGAGATTTTTTAATAACTGACTCATCTAAACGGCTAACAACCCCCTGAAATCTTACAAAAGACACTAAACTGGTATCTTTTTTAATGCTTGATAACTCGACAGCATTATCTCGTGCATCTTTCTTAACTAAAGGCCAAAGCTTTTCAGATATTGCCTCCGGCGTCATGTTTTTGAGCAACCCAGCCTCGGCAGCAGACATAGGAATAATAGGTTTACCATTTTCATCTAAATCAACAACGTGACAACCCGCTAAACTAATAGTCATAGCGCTCAAAAATAATATTTTAAATACAGCATTTTTAAACATTTTCTACATCCTTTGGCACTTATAATTTCCAAACGAAGAGGAAATAAAGCCAAAACTTGGCTTTATTTCCGAGTGGTCATTACTTCAATGCAAAAGTATCTAATTGATTAGCATTAGACTCGTCGATTAGCACACAATCCATAAGCTGCTTCTCTTCTAAGCCTGTAGAACCTGTTTTAATGTATTTATCTGCTTGAACAACCGCCATTTGAGCTTGTTCCCAAGCTGGCTGCAATACAGTGGCTTTTATGTTCGCCCCCGCCAAAATAGAGTCACGAACGTAGTCGCTTCCATCAAAGCCAACAACAATAACATCACTGCGGCCAGCGGCTTTTAAAGCAGCTTCGGCACCCAATGCCATAGTATCGTTCCCTGAAATTACCCCTTTAATATCAGGATGTGCTTGTAGAATTGACTCCATACGAGTGAACGCTTCTGTTTGACTCCAGTTTGCCGTTTGCTGAGCCACCATTTTAAGGCCAGTGTAGTCATCAATCACATCATGATAACCCTGAGAGCGAACTCGGGCATTGGTGTCAGACTCACGACCCAATAATTCAACATAGGAGCCTTCCGCGCCCATTAGCTCAACAAATTTCTCAGCACCTAACTGCGCACCTTGATAATTGTTCGAAACAATCTGCGAAACAGCAACGCCCGTTTTATTGATTTCTCGGTCAATAAGAAACGCTGGCACACCAGCCGCTTTGGCTTTTTCAAGCGCGCCAATAGTGACGTCAGCTCCAGCATTATCAAGGATAATAGCTTTTGCTTTTCTTGCTATCGCCGTCGAAATTAACTGGTCTTGCTTATTAGCGTCATCATCATGGGACACAACAAGCGTCGTATAACCTAACGCTTCCGCTTTGGCTTTAGCGCCCATCGCTTCAGATTTAAAGAACGGATTATCATGAGAAGGCGTGATGATAGCGATCAACCCACTTGCTGAGGCAACCCCAGAGAAGGCAACAGATAAACCAAACAAAGCAGAGATAAGGATTTTCTTATTCATATTATTACCCTTTTTGAATATTTATTCAAACTTAGTTATTTATTCAATTACAGTGTAATAAACACCTCAGTAGATGTCTACATCACCAATGAAATAAATTAAATTGAAGCATTATTTATTTAAAAAAGACAAAGATGAAAATAAAAAATTAATAAAATCAAATAGATATGACGGATCAGCCATTACATCAATGATTCATATTTAATGCTTTTCATCTAACAAAGTATTAAGCCGACAATCTAGATTTCTTAACCGCCAATGCCCAACCCTGATAGCGATTTTGCCAGTAGTCATATTTGTCTTTTCTAGGCGTAAATAAATGACTGCGACTTTCTAAGTGGGTGAGTTCTTCCTCGTTCTTCCACCAACCAATGGCCAACCCGGCAAGATACCCTGCTCCTACAGCAGAGACTTCCGCTACTTCCCCCCGACGAATAGTAACGCCCAACAAGTCCGCTTGAGCTTGCATCAACCAATCGTTGAGCGTCGGACCACCATCTACAGACAAATATTCAATCTTTTCTGGCAGCTCTTCCGCTATAAGATTAAACACATCCGCCACTTGAAAAAGCACCGATTCAAACGCAGCGCGAGCAATATCCGCTCGCTCAGTCGCACTTTTCAAGCCACAAAACACACCTGTCGCCTCCAAATCCCAATAAGGAGCGCCAAGCCCTGACAAAGCCGGCACAAAAAATACCGAATGATCGACATCAGCTTGCGCGGCCAACTGACACATCGTCTCCATATCTTCAACACCCAACATACGTCGAGCCCAATCGATTGCCGATCCCGTATGGGTAATATTGCCTTCTAAACCATAAAACAATGCCGAATCATCCCAAGCAATGGTCGTACTGATTTCATTCCGTATCTTAGGCAGTGTCGGCATCGCCGCCATTACTGAACTGCCTGTCCCATAAGTTGCCTTAACCACTCCGGTTTGATAGCCGCCATGACCGTATAAAGCAGCGTGAGAATCGCCAATTTGCGACGCAATCGGAATACCATGCGAAAGCACACCAAATTCATGAGTCAAACCCACCACATGGGAAGAAGGCACAACGACAGGCAAAGCCGCCGCTGCAATGCCTAAACGTTCTAAAATAGTCTCGTCCCAAACTTGCTTCTCAATATTATAAAGCTGTGTTCGAGAAGCATTAGACGCATCCGTCACAAACACATTATTGGCGGTCATATTCCAAACCATCCAAGAATTCATTGTGCCTATGCAAATTTCTCCTCTCTCAGCTCGGCCATGACCATCTGGGATCTGCTGAAGAGCCATGGACACTTTCGTAGCAGGAAACATAGGATCGAGGATCAAGCCAGTTGCCTGCTGAACATATTGACTAAAAACGTCGTCCTTTCGCAGTACTTCGCAAAGCGATTCAGAACGACGGCATTGCCAGCTCATAACTTGAGTTAAAGGCTTACCGCTACTTCTTTCCCAAAGCACAACAGATTCTCGCTGATTACTGATCGCCACCGCCTCAATCACCACTTCATCGGCAACAGAGTTCACTGCCAAGGCAATAGAGGCTTTCATTTTTTCAATGATCTCAATAGGGTCTTGTTCCACTAGACCCGCTGACGGATGACTAATCGACAAAGCAACAGAACCTTTACCAATAACCGCTCCGCGCTTATTCAAAAGCAGCGACTTCACATTTGTCGTACCTTCATCTATCGCTAAAATTACATTACGCATTCGATGTCTCGCTTTGCACTATTTTTCACTAACCAATTGTTGGCAAACAGCAACAATACCCATGCTATCGATAGAAAGCATTTTACGAGTATAGGGACGATCTCCTGCGGCCGCATAAGCACCATCGCCGACACCAAGACGTACCAACTTAGCTACAATGCCCTGCTCTGCCATGATTTCTGCAATCACACTTCCCAGCCCACCATTAATATTGTGCTCTTCCATACTAATAATGTGTTTCGTCCCGCCAAGCATCTGACCCAAAGTACTTTTATTAAGAGGACGAATAGAGGACACATTGACCACGGAAGCTTCTATTCCTTGCTCTTTCAATGCGTCCGATGCAGCGACAGCTTCGTGAACCACAGACCCTAACGCACAGATAACCACGTCTTTACCGCTACGAAGTAAAGATGGCTCCCCTGCAATAAACCGATAATGTTCATCATGCAATTCTGGCAAAGCTTTGCCGTCCATACGAATATACACAGGGCCTTTTTCAGCAATGGCGTATTCAATGATTTGCTTGCATTCAATAGGACAACCCGGTGCAAAAATCTTAATATTGCCAAACCCACGCATGACGCTAATGTCATCAATAGAATGATGCGTACTGGCCAATGGCCCATAGCTTGCGCCAGAGTTAAGACCAAATAACTTCACATTGGTATTGTTGTAACAAATATCGACTTTGACTTGTTCATTAGACCGTGAAATTAAAAAAGGCGCGGCGTTACATGTCACAGCGACCTTCCCCGCGAGCGCTAAACCTGCCGCTGTACCAACCATCGCTTGCTCTGCAATTCCCACATTCACCAGACGATCAGGAAACGCCTCCACAAAAGGTTTTATTTTGGCAGTGGAAGTTGAATCAGCAACAACAGGTACAAGATCTACGCCGTTGTTTACCGCTTCTATAAAGCACTGCACCATGATATTGGCAAAATGTTCACTGTTAGACATCGCTTAGCTCCTTCAATGCAAGTTCTACTTCTTCACCTTTTGGCACTCTATGATGCCACTCAGGACGGCCAGCAATAAAAGAAACCCCAGCGCCTTTCGTAGTATTGGCAATCACCACATTGGGTTTACCTTCAGCTTTAAGGCCTTCCAATGTCTCCACCACGGAAGCAACATTATTGCCATCACATTGAGTGACAGTAAAACCAAACGCCTGCCATTTTTTATCTAGCGGGTCGGTTTTCATAATAGATTCGGTTGAACCTGCCAACTGCAGTTTATTTTTATCATTAATTACAATAAGGTTATCCAGCTTATAATGGGCAGCTACTAACGCGGCTTCCCAGTTACTGCCTTCGGCTAACTCACCATCTCCCGTTAATACATACACCTTTCTCGGGCTAGCATCACGTTTCGCCGCCAAAGCCAATCCAACAGCAACAGGCAAACCATGACCTAAAGCGCCAGTATTTAACTCCACTCCTGGTGTTTTCTGACGCACAGGATGACCAGGCAAATGAGAGTCGTTATATTGATACGTCGGCAGCCATGCTTCAGGAAAATAACCCGCCTCAGCCAAACAACAGTAATAACCACCGACAGCATGGCCTTTGGATTGGATATAAATATCTCGCGTATCATCTGCCAACCGATCAGGAGCGCAATTCAATATACGAAAATACAACGCAGTGATAATTTCCACCTGCGAAAGATCCGCACCAGTATGACCACCTGCTGGACTATCAGCATTGAGCCTTATTATTTTTCTTCTAATCGCTCGAGACTTATTTTCAAGCTCTTCAATGCCAAGCTGGAAAGGATTCATACATCCTCCTAATGAATATTTATTTGAATTTATTTTCAGTTATGAATATTTATTCAGGATAGACAAAAAAAACTAACCCGAATTAGCCTATACTTTTCCGCCTATTAGTAGGCAAACATTACAGGATGAATATTTATTCATAAAAGGATCTTTATCCTGACCTTTTATTTTAGTCTTGTCAATACAGATCACCTTAAAGCTAAAATCCTTTCTTACTGATCAACAAACCATCATCCTCATCAGGTATAATTCTGTATTATGTAAAGCAGATATAAGGAATGGCAGCGTATGAACCTCAATAAACCAACTCAAGAAAGACTGATCAGCATCGTCCGTAGAGCAGGCCAAGAGATCGTCATGCCAAGCTTTCGCCAACTTAGTGCCACAGACGTAGAAACCAAAAGCAGTCTAACGGACCTTGTCACCATTGCCGACAAAGCCAGCGAAGCCTTCATTACCGATGAAATTCAGCAAGCGTTTCCTAATTGGGAAATCGTCGGCGAAGAAGCGGTAGCCGAAGATCCATCGACTACTGATAAAATTGGTACAGCAGATACTTGCGTAATCATCGACCCAATCGATGGCACATGGAACTACGCACATGGCTTATCAGATTTCGGCATCATACTTGCCGTGGTAGTGAAAGGCGTAACGCGTTTTGGCTTGCTTTATGATCCCGTCAACGACGACTGGATTTATGCCAACCTAGGCGAAGGCGCATTTTTCCAACGCACCGCCATGAATGAAAAAGGCAAGAATCAAACTCCCGCTCAAGCGCCACTGGCCTTGCACATCACTGCAGAACCAGATCTAGATAAACTCGCTGGCATCATGTCGGTTAACTCTTATACCGGTCAGAGAAAACAAGACTTCGCACTAAAAGGCTCTCGCTTTGTACGCATCAACAACCTACCCTCTTGCCCAGCTTATCGACAAATCGCCCTAGGTCACTTTAACTTCAGTTTGACTTACAAAATGCTTCCTTGGGATCACGCCGCTGGCGTACTGGTTCACACCCAAGCTGGCGGTATCTGCCGAACACTAGACGGTCAAGAATACAGCCCAACCATGCTAGACGGCGAAATGCTCGCTGCTCAATCAGAAGATCAATGGCAAGCGTTGGCGGAACACTTTAGGAAATAGGCTGAACGAAAACTCTATTCGAATCGTTACTTTTATTATCACCAAGGATGCTTAGCAAAGTAGCTGTCTAGATGATCGATTAAAGCGCGAACATTGGGTGATAAATGCTTTCGAGACGAATAAAGCGCGTAGATAATCAGGTCTTTGGGTTTCCATTCAGGCAAGACATGGCACAAACTGCCGTCGTTGATGTAGCGATTCGCTAAATAAGTGGGTTGCAGACAAACACCCATTCCATTCAATGTCGCATGCAAAAGCGCCGTTGCTTCATTGATACTTAAACGACAATCCAAAGAGACCGATTCGAATTGGTTATGCTGGGATAGATGCCAGATATGACGTTCTAAGTTTTTGTAACCCAAGCAATCGTGGTTTATTAAGTCTTGTGGATGCTGAATGTCACCTATCGTTTGGCGAGATTTTTCAAGGTAAGCCGGAGACGCTACCAAGACAGATTCACAAACAGCAATGGGTTTACCGATTAAAGAAGGATCTGGATTAGAGGCGATTCGTATGGCAAGGTCGATGCTTTTTTCGGTTAAATCTGCGGTGCTGTCTTCTAAATCAATATCGATATGAACTTTAGGATGTTGATCCATGAAGTCCTGAATGGCAGGCATGAGTTGAGAAAAACCAAACGACATGCTGGACGTGATTCGTACTAAGCCAGACAACTCCTCGCTGGTATTCACCAAAGATATAAAATTATCGGCTTGCTCCAACCAAAGCTCGACGTCTTTTAAGCAGGCTTCACCAGCGCTAGTCAGTGATATTTTTCGTGTTGTGCGATGCAACAAACGAATCTTCAACCAGTCTTCCATTGCTTCTATATACCGCGTCACCATTGGTCGTGACATATTCAAACGATCTGCGGTGCGAGAAAAGCTCCGCGATTGGGCAACATCGATAAAAACTTTAGCGGCTATCACTCTGTCCATAATTCTACTCACCCACTTGCACGATATAAGAAACAATCATGCTCATTTTTGTGTATTTTTCCGAGCACGTCAATTCTCTATTATGGCCACATGAATTAAACAATCACTCTTTGGAGAGAAACATGAAAAAATTGATTACATTGGCGGCTTCTGCACTTATCGCTCATTCTGCTTTTGCTGCAGACACTAAACCATTAACTCTAGATATATATAATGCAGCGCCTGGCAGCTTTGGTGTTACGTCTACTTTGGTTTATGGCGAAACAGAAGCCATGGTTGTTGATGCTGGTTTTACTAAAGCCGATGCTCTTCGCATTGCTGCAAAAGTATTGGATGCCAATAAAGAGCTAAAAACTATTTTTATTAGCCAAGCGGACCCTGATTATTACTTCGGTGCCGAGACTCTGCACGCTATTTTCCCTAAAGCCGACATTATTACGACTCCTGCGGTAAAAGCTGCAATTGAACAGAAATTGGCTGGTAAATTGGCTTTTTGGGGACCTCAAATGGGTGCAAACGCACCAGTTAATCCTATCGTTCCTACGGCTTACACTCAGTCTACTTTGACTGTTGATGGTCAGACTATTGAGATTCGTGGTACTGAAGGTATTTTGGCAAGCCGCCCTTACCTTTGGATTCCTGCAAACAAAGCCATTTTGGGTAACGTAGCGGTATTCGGAAATATGCATTTATGGATGGCGGATGCGCAGTCTGATGAGACTCAAGCTGCTTGGAAAGCACAGTTACAAGAAATGCTTGCGCTTAAACCGACAACAGTTGTTCCTGGTCACATGACTCAAGGTACCGAGTTGACTGCAGATAACATTACCTTCTCTCTTAACTACATCACAGATTTCCAAAAGGCGAAGAAAAACAGCAAGGACAGCGCTGAATTGATTAAGACAATGTCAGCAAAATATCCAGATGCTCAAGGTGCGTTGAACCTAAACATCGCTGCGAAAGTCCATAAAGGTGAAATGAAATGGTAAAAATTCATTACTTCTTCGATCCAATGTGTGGTTGGTGCTATGGCGCAACAGCCTTAGTCGAAATACTGGCAGAAATGTCTGAGTTTGAAATCATTTATCACCCTGGTGGCATGATTCCGAAACGAGCAATTGATCCGTCTTTTAAACAGCATATTTTGCAAGCTGACAGTCAAATAGCCACTATGACGAAAGCACACTTTGGTGATGCTTATAAAGCGAGAGTTGCTGGCGCTGGCGATTTTATCGTGGATTCGTATTCCACAACTCGCGCCTTTCTTGTTGGTCAAGACATGGGGATCGAAGCACACAAGATGCTAGCAGCGATTCAAAAAGCACATTACCAAGATGGTAAGCATTTAGATGAGTTGAATGTTTTAGCGGATCTAGCTGTTTCTATGGGATTAGACAAAACCACATGGAACGAAAAAATGGCTGACTCGGAAGCGAATATGATGAACCAAGTGGAGGAAAGTCATCAACTCATGGGGCAAATGCAAGTTAGCGGCTACCCTACTTTTATCATAGAAAAAGATGATCGTTTAATGCGTCTGCCACACAGTAATTATTATGGCAAAGCTGAAGAATGGAAAAACTATTTAGCGGGATTGGTTTAATCACTCGCATTAAATATCCCCTGTTATGAATAACAGGGGATATTTATTAGTGGTAAATTCTCACACCACAAAGCAGTACTAATTCAGCGTTAAGCAATCGTTGCTCTTGCACGAACATGCTTGTCTTCTAGTTCTGTTTTATCGGTTTTTAGAACATCTAGGTTAAACTCAACGTCTAAATATTCTTCATTAAAACCGTGGCTATTATCATTTAATGTCGTTGCCTCTACGACCAATTCGTCACGAGTCGCAAAAGCGAAATCGTCATAAGTGTATTCATCACCCGCTAAGTTGATCTGCGTAGTTAGATGCTTAAAGCCTGGTTTAGAAACAAAGTAATGAATATGAGCAGGACGATTACCATGACGGCCAAGCTGACGAAGAACCTTCATTGTAGAGCCATCTGGTGGGCAGCCGTAGCCGTTTGGCACAATACTACGAGCGCGGTAGCAACCTTGTTCATCCGTTACAATTCTACGACGTAGATTGAATTCACTTTGTGTAGGATCAAAATAAGAGTAACCACCTTTAGAATCTGCATGCCAAATATCGACAATCGCACCTGCAACTGGATTACCATCTTCATCCAATACTTTGCCGTGAAGCCACATACCCTGCCCCGGCGTTTGGCCATCGTCCATGCGTGCTTCACCATCAGATATTGGCGCATTCTCTACGTATAGAGGACCTTCAATAGTACGCGGTGTTCCACCGGCTAAACCTGCCGCTTCGTCTTTAGCGTCTTCACGAATATCTAGGTAGTGATCAAAACCTAAACCAGGAGCAAGCAAAACCGCTTCTTTATTGGTGCCTAGCTCATTTAGGTAATTCACGCCATGCCAAAATTCATCAGGGGTAATATCTAGGTCTTCAATCATCTTATAGATGTCTGACATTAAACGAAAAATGATTTCTTTCGTGCGAGGACTACCTTGGTTATTTTCCAAGCCAGCCACTTTTTTCAATAGGGTTTGTACTGCTTCTGTTTGAATTGTTTTAACAGTCATTTTAATCTCTCCGCTTTTGGGTGCCATAACAGCACTTTTATTAAATTTATTTTTATTTTAAAAAGTTAGAGCTACTTTATAGACGATGGATGCTGACATAAGGCTGTCACTTCCATCGTCATAAATGGGTACAAAGGCAAGCCAGTAAGGATTTCATGCAAGTGAGCATTATCTTTCACGTCAAAGATACTCACATTTGAATACTGTCCCACTACGCGCCACAAATGCACCCAAATCCCAGCTTCTTGTAATTCTTGTGAATATTTTTTTTCCTTCAACTTAATGGCATCTGCCTCTGCCACCGGAAAGTCTTTAGGAATATTCACCGTCATTTCAACTTTAAAAAGCATGTTCATTTCCTCGTTATTGTTTACGTTGGTGCTGTGTTATTTACGTCGATAAAGCGCAAGCTTTACCTCGTCAATTTCGATTCCTAACCCTGGTAACTGTGGAACATCCACGCCGTTATCATGATAACGAAGCGGCTGTTTAATGATGTCGTCTTGTAGAAGAAGAGGACCAAACATTTCACTACCCCAATGCAATTTAGGTAACGTAGACCAAGCATGAATAGACGCTGCGGTGCCGATAGAACCTTCTAATAAAGTACCACCATATAACCCCATACCAGATGCAGAGGAAACGGTAGCGGCATAAAGCGCCTCAATCGGTCCACCTGCTTTGGCAATTTTTAAGGCGATGCCACCATTAAAACCACGTTGAGCAAGCTGGAAAACGTCTGAAGCATCGGCGACACCTTCATCCGCTAGGATAGGAATCGTAAATTTTTGCGATAGACGAACCAAGGCATCCCACTCTTTTGCTGGGGTTGGTTGCTCAACTAAATCCACACCTGCTTCTTGAAGTGCGGCCATGCCTTTTGTTGCTGTTGATTCGTCCCACGCTTGGTTCACGTCAACTCGCACACTCGCGCTATTGCCCAATGCCGCTTTAATGGCGGCCACATGAGCAACGTCTTCATTAACATGTCGAGAACCAATTTTAAGTTTGAAGTCACAATGTCGACCGCTGGCAATAAGTGCTTTCGCTTCGGCAATGTCTTTATCAGTATCACCAGACGCCAATACCCAAAGGCAAGGAATATGTTGGTGAATAGCACCACCCAACAAGGTGGAGACAGAAACGCCTAAATGCTTGCCTTGCAAATCTAATAACGCGGTTTGCAGAGCGGATTTAGCAATCACATTGCCTCGTACGGACATGCTTAAACGTTGAACAAGCAGCTTTATGCTGTGAAGCGGCTGACCGATAAGCAAAGGGGCAAGGTAGGTATCAATGTTCATTTTAATGCTTTCAGGGCTTTCAGGACCATAGGCCAAACCGCCAATTGTAGTACCCTCTCCCAAGCCTTCACGACCTTGATCATCTTTGATGCGAATAATCACCATGGTTTGTACGGCCATAGACGTCATTGATAATTTATGAGGGCGAATGGTGGGAATATCCACAAGCATTGTTTCAATATGGGTAATTTTCGATGTCATGCTAAGGTGCTTCCGTTTATTGTTTTTTTCTACACTAGACCCACTCTAAACAGAGGACAAATATCAATTTAGTTCCTAGCGATACCTTAAAGGTATTGATTTATTATTCTATTTAATCTTTGCTATATGCAAGGAACACAAAGTATGAAAAACATAACAACATTTTTTCATCATAAATAACTCAGTTTTATTATGATTCTTTGAAGAAGATATCCTTTTGGTTACTCACAATACCTTGGAGGTATGATGGAGTTAAGACATCTACGTTATTTCTGCGCTGTTGCCGAGGAGAAAAACCTAACTCGTGCTGCTGAAAAGCTCTTTATTGCTCAACCGCCATTAACAAGACAGATAAAGCAGTTGGAAGAAGATGTTGGTGCGCAACTTTTCGATCGTCACTCTAGAGGATTAACACTGACACCTGCGGGAAAATATTTTTGGGAGCAAGCAAAGCAGATGCTGGCTAAAGCCGATATGGTTATCGAAAATACCCGCCGAATAGCTGAAGAGCAAAAAGCTGTATTCAGTATTGGGTTTGTGCCTTCGGTATTTTATGGTCAATTGCCATCGCTGGTTAGGGATTTACGCCAACAAACCAACGCCAATATTTTGCTGCACGATTTAAAAACAGGCGAACAAATCGAGGCATTAAAAACAGGGAAAATTGATATTGGTTTTGGTCGTTTAACAATTCCCGACGAACAAGTGGAACAAACTATCTTATTCCAAGAACCCTTATTAGTTGCATTACATGTCGGGCATCCGCTTCTTAAAAAAGGTGAACCGACTCTGGAAGAACTAGCGAAGATGCCGATGATCTTGTATCCGGCAGGCCAAGCTGCTACTCCTACCTTCGCGGATATTTGCACTTCATTGTTTACCAGTCGAGGAATGACAACAAATGTAACTCAACAAGTAAATGACTTACAAACGGCGTTGGGCTTAGTCGCTTCTGAAATGGGGTTTGCTCTGGTGTCCGAACAAGTAAGGCATTTTGGACGAGATGATGTAGTGTTTATTCCTTTGCAGGATAAATCCATCACCTGTCCGGTTATTTTTAGTCGTAGAAAAGAACCTATGGATTCCATTACAGCGCTGGCCGTTAAGATCCTCAAAAATCTGGTTGAGAATCATCAAAGCAGTTTATAACTATTAATGAATGCCAAGATTATTTGGTGTGCAAACGAATTTGTTCTGCTACTTCCCGCAGCACAGGTAAGTATTCTTCTATCAAAGTTTGGTGGCTTACTCGCGATGCATTAGTGCTGAGATTAATCGCCCCAAGCAAGGATCCATCAAAAGTGAACGCTGGAACAGCCAACGAACGTAGACCAAGATCTAGCTCCTGATCAACTATGCAGAAATTCTGTTCAGCGACTTGTACAAGCATCTGCTCAAAGGCAGGCTTATCGACAATACTATGCTGAGTGAACTCCTCAAGAAAAACATTTTTGAGCCATTCTTTTTGTTCTTCTGATGGCAACTTAGCAACCAGCATACGACCCATAGAAGTATAAGCAGCAGGCAATCGTGTCCCAGCACTTAAGGCTATCGACATCAAGCGATGGGCTGCTGGCGAACGAACCACATACATGATGTCTTGTTGATCCAGCACGGCAAGAGACGAAGATTCACCAAGCTGTGCGGTGATGTCATGCAGATAATGCTCAACCACATTGAGATGATCATTACTGGCATTATAGGCATAGCTGAGCGCCAATACTTTAGGCGTTAACGTAAACTGTCGCCCTTCCCGCTTAATGTATCCAAGCGCATGCAGGGTTAACAAAAAACGTCGAGCTTTTGCTCTGTCCATTCCTGTTTGCTCAGCCACTTCAGACAGCGTCATTTCCTTATGCTGTGGATCAAATGCCATTATGACATCCAGTCCTGACGCCAATGCACCTACATAATCTCTATGATCCGGTGACAGCTTTTCCTCATTCATACCCAGTTTACTCATTGCCATTAATAACCTCGCCATTATTTATGATTCGTTACAGGCTAGCTAGAGGGAAGAGACTTTTCATCGCATTTTTTATCTAAATCCAGATAAAAAAGACAAATACAAAATTTTGGCTTGACCATTAATCCTAGATTGATCTATCTTGTTCGTATTGCAAACTTAAATTCGTATAACGAACAGGATACATTATGACGAAGTTTATGACACTTAAAGACGCTGTCGCTACTTATGTAAAAGATGGTGACTCCATTGCACTTGAAGGCTTTACACATCTAATCCCTTTCGCCGCAGGGCACGAAATCATCCGTCAAAAGCGACGTAATTTGTCCCTAATTCGTATGACACCAGATCTTATCTATGACCAATTAGTAGGCGCAGGTTGTGTTCGAAAATTAACTTTTTCTTGGGGCGGAAACCCTGGTGTTGGCTCGCTTCATCGGGTTCGTGATGCCATAGAAAATGATTACCCTTGCGCACTAGAAACGGTTGAACACAGCCATGCTGCTATGGCGAATGCTTATGAAGCTGGTGCGGCTGGTCTCCCATTGGCGGTTTTTCGCGGTTACGTGGGCAGTGAGTTGCCACTCGTCAACAAAGAGATTGCCTCCATAATTTGCCCTTTTACTGGCGAACAGTTAGCGGCCATTCCAGCCATTAAACCTGATGTGGGTATTATTCATGCCCAAAAAGCAGATCGCGCAGGCAATGTGCTTATCGAAGGAATTATTGGCGTTCAAAAAGAAGTCGTATTGTCAGCCAAACGCAGCATTGTCACAGTAGAAGAAATTGTCGATAACTTGGAAGTCACACCAAACGCTTGCGTCTTACCAGCATGGACAATTGACGCTATTGCAGTTGCACCAGAAGGCGCGAAACCTTCTTATACGCTTGGCTATTACGACCGAGACAACAACTATTACAAACAATGGGACAACATCAGTCGCGACAGAGACAGCTTCAACCAATGGTTAGAATCCCATGTGTTTGGCCAAGGAGATGTTTAATATGACAACACATAACGATACGACTCAATATACTTCTGCTGAAATGATGACCATCACAGCAGCACGCGCCTTGACTAATAATATGACCTGCTTTGTGGGGATTGGTTTACCTAGCGAAGCCGCTAACGTAGCGCGTCTGACTCATGCTCCTGATGTTACCTTGATCTACGAATCCGGCACCTTGCAAACCAAACCTGAAGTGTTGCCTTTGTCCATTGGCGATGGTGAACTGTGCGAATCCGCTCTCACCACCGTATCTGTACCTGAAATGTTCCGTTATTGGCTACAAGGTGGCCACATCGATGTTGGCTTTTTAGGGACAGCACAGATCGACCGTTTTGCGAATTTGAATACCACGGTTATTGCAGCTAATCATCCTGAAGGCGGAAAAAACGGCGCTCACAGTTATGCAAATCCAAGAGTCCGTTTACCGGGTGGTGGCGGTGCGCCGGAAATTTCTACTAACGCCAAAGAAGTTTTTATTACGGTTAAGCACTCAAAACGTACTTTTGTAAAAGACGTGGACTTCATCACCACTATTGGTTTTGGCCGTGATGGCAAAGGCAGAGATAATTTACCAAATATCGGTCGTGGCCCAAGCGTGGTTATTACGGATTTATGTATTTTAAAACCTGACCCAGCGACCAAAGAGCTGATTGTCACCAGCTTGCATCCTGGCACAACAAAAGAAGACGTCATTGAAGCGACTGGCTGGGAAATTAAATTTGCCAACTCTCTTGAGACCACCCCAGTACCAAGCGAAAAAGAACTGCACGTATTACGCGAATTAAAAGCACGAACTGAAAAAGCACACAGTGCTCAGGAGGCAATATGAGCACTGTTTACATCTGTCACCCTAGACGCTCAGCCGTTGGCCGTTATGCAGGCTCCCTTGCGGCCGTTCGCCCAGACGACATGTTAGCTCAAGTCATTCAAGCGGTGCTAAGTGATGCACCAGATCTTGATCCAGCGGCCATTGACGATGCTATTTTTGGTTGTGCCAATCAATCAGGTGAAGACAATCGTAACGTGGCGCGCATGGCTACGCTACTTTCTGGCATGCCCTATAGCGTGTCTGCCACAACGATGAACCGTTTATGCGGATCAGGTATGGATGCGGTCGGTACCGCATTTCGAGCCATTCAAGCCGGTGAAGCTGAATTAATATTAGCTGGCGGCGTTGAATCCATGTCTCGTGCTCCATTCGTTATGGGCAAACCAAGCGCAGCGTTTGATAGACAGCAAACATTAGAAGACACCACTATGGGCTGGCGTTTTATTAATCCAGTCTTAAAGTCATTGTATGGCACTGAATCCATGCCAGAAACGGCGGAAAACATTGCTGAGCGCTACAAAATAACGCGCCAACAACAAGATTTATTCGCTTTGCGTTCTCAACAAAAAGCCAAAGCGGCACAAGATGAAGGCCGCTTTGCTGAAGAGATAACCCCTATTACAATTAAGCCAAAACGTGGCAATCCAATTATCGTCGATCAAGACGAGCATTTACGCCCTGATACCACTTTGGAAGATTTAGCAAAACTGAGAGCACCGTTTAGAGACAATGGCTCAGTAACGGCGGGCAATGCATCCGGTATAAACGACGGTGCCGCTGCAATGTTGATTGCCAGTAAAGCAGCGGTCGAAAGCCACAAGCTTGAACCTTTAGCGAAAATTATTGGTATGGCAACCGCTGGTGTGGAACCAACAGTGATGGGCATGGGACCCGTTCCCGCAGTGCAAAAATTGCTAAAACGTACCGGCCTTACTCTCGCCGACATGGATGTGATCGAATTAAATGAAGCCTTTGCGGTACAAGGGTTAGCCTGTATACAAGAATTGGGGCTTTCACCAGAAGATGAACGCATTAACCCAAATGGCGGCGCGATTGCCCTTGGACATCCATTAGGTATGTCAGGCGCTCGTCTATTACAATCCGCCGCTATGCAGTTAAAACGCACAGGCGGACGCTATGCTATTTGCACCATGTGTATTGGCGTCGGACAAGGCATTGCCATGCTAATCGAACGGAGCGACATTTAATGAAGAACCTATTTTTTACACTTGAAGGCGATAGCAGCAAACCCGCTATCGTGCTTGGTCATCCTTTGGGAATGAACAGCCGAGTTTGGGATGGTATTGTTCCAGAGTTATTGAAACAGTTTCGCGTTATTCGCTGGGATCTTCCTGGACACGGACTAAGCCCTGCCCTTGATTCAAATTCTTCACCATTAACAGTGAATGCTTTGGTTGATCCATTAATTGAAAAATGCGATGAACTTGGTATTAAGCAGTTTCACTATGTGGGTACATCTATTGGCGGCATGATTGGTCAACAATTAGTGACTCAATATCCTGAGCGTTTATTGAGTGCGACCTTAACCAATACTGGGGCAAAAATTGGCAGTAAAGATGCGTGGCTAACCCGCCAACAGGACGTTATGGCATTGGGGTTGAAGAGTATGGCTGCAACCTTAGTACTACGTTGGTTTAGTGAGCACAGCGTGCAAAATAAACCTGCTTTGGCAAGCTACTGGCAAGAACAGCTCGCCAACGTCGATGACTTCAGCTACGGCGCACTCTGTGCTTGGCTTGGTAATATGGATCTCACCGATACATTGGGGCCAAGTTCACTACCGATACAATTGATCTGTGGTGAAAAAGACGTCGCAACGACGCCAGAGCTGATGGGAACTCTCGCTTCGTTGTTACAAGTCGACAAGCTAGAAGTTATCAATCAGATTGGTCATGTTCCATCAGTGGAATCGCCAGATCAACTCACCAGTCTACTTAAAAACTTTATCTCTCAGTAACCTACTCTGCGTGATCCATGCTTCAGCTTAAGAGCGTTAGGATAATGCTCTTAAGCTAATAAATGATCACCACTATAAGCTTTTACGGCTGCTGTGCACGCCAATAAAGTGTTAAAAATAGACTCAAAATGCTCATTTATAACTCGTTAAGAAACTAAAAACATTGACTAAAAATTAGGCGTTGCTAGCTCTACAAAGTTCACCTAATATAAACAAACTAATAATAATTACAAAAATGGTCGTCAACTATGTTTACTAATGCCCTAAGCAATGCCGTTATTTTTAATCAGGCTCATCCGCTAGAAGTATCAGATTACATAAACAGCCACATTGGACATCATACTTTGCTGTCTGAGTCTGTTAAGGATTCAGACGAATTCTGCTCCCAGCTAAAACATCGAGATTTTGCCGAATTAGGATTATCTTCAATCCATTATGGTAACGAAGTTAAAATTCACTGTGCTGATTTAAATGACATTTACCACTTTCAAGTCGTCACTCATGGTCAATGTTGCTGGCAATTTGAAGAAGAGTCTTTATTGCTAAAGCCAGGCCAAGCTTTGATGATGAACCCACACGAAAAAATGGATATTTCCTATTCTGCAGATTGTGAAAAAATCATTGTCAAAGTTCCACAAGCCTTTATTAGAGATTTGTGTCTGGAGCAAAACAGGGTTATTTCAAGCTCTGGAATTTTATTTGAAAGGAAGGTTATTGAATTAGATAAGTCTTTGGGATTTCTTAGCTTGATGGGAGCTATTTTGCACGAAGCAAATGACGCTGAACTCGATTTATTGCAAATGCAATTACCTTATCGCGACCTACTTATTCGCAAGCTATTTCAACAATTCGACAATAATACCCCTGCCCTCTTAGACTCAGACTTGAACGATCGCAATTTCAATGCATTACTCAAACATATTGAAGAAAATATCAAAGAGGATATTGATGTAGAAGAGTTAGCAAATGTGGCCCATATCAGTATCAGAAAAGTCTACAACCTATTCGCCAAGCACTACCACATCACTCCAAAAGTCTTCATCAAGCAATCTAAGCTTAAACACTTAAGAAAAGAAATTATCATGAATAGTGACATACGTAACGTCACTGAAATTGCGCTGGATTATGGTTTTTCCCACCTTGGACGCTTTTCGTCTGATTACCGAAAAATGTTCGCAGAGTTGCCTTCGGAAACACTAAAGCGTCGATAAATAAAATCCGTGGATAAGGAAGGGATTTCCTATTCCATGGTCAAAAAACAAGACTTAAAAAGAAGCCGCACCACATATTTCTTCAGTCACTTTATTCGCGTACTCTTTGACCAATCTTGGGTATAAGCTATTTACTTTAGTGCAACAGTCATTAGCCATTCCCATTAGGCTGATAACAGAAGATACATTGCCATTGATGTCATAAATACCACTACCAATTACATTGATATCCGGTAGGAAATCGCCAGAAAATGTACAAAGATTACTTTCTTTGATTGCATCTAAATGCTCATTAAAGGCTTCTTGATTCAGCGGCTTTCCCTGAAAGCGAGGTTTTGCAGGTAAATCTGAATAAAAGTCTTCTACCAGTTTTAATCGTCTAGCCAAAGGCAGATTGGCTAGAAAAATACGCCCAGAAACAGAAAAAAACGGTGAGAGTTCAGTGCCTAATCTCACATTCACTGCAATTTGCTGACTCGCATCTAACCATTTAATAACCAATGGCGCGTAACCATTCCAAATAGTCACAGATACTGTTTTATCCGTTTCCTCAGATAAACGCTCCACGGCTTCCAACGCTTGCTTGATTGGATCTATTTTTTTAATTGATGCTATGCCTAAGGTCAAACTGGCCTTTCCCAAAGCATATTGACTGCCATTTATTTGAGTGATGTATTCCATTCTTAATAGACTAACAAGATACTTATGCAAGCGGCTTGGTGAGTGAGACAGCTGATCGGATAAGCTTTTTAAAGTTGGAGGCTTAGGAGATTGAGCAATAATATTTAGAATTCTTAAACCAATTTCCAAAGAACCAATTCCTTGACGCGTACTATCTTGTTTCATTTCCGTTGTCTCAGACATCCGATATACACCTATAAAAACATAAAAGCAGTACTGTCATGACAAAGAAGCGTGTAAACGCCTGGCTCTAAGAGCCAGAATTCCGTTAATTAGATTGCAGTTAATAGAACAAACTACAGCGCGTTCCTTGTCATGCGTAACTTAAACACATCAGTATAGTCATATTGTCTGACTGACAGAAGACGGATAAAGCCATTACACGCCTAAATAACCTTCAACTTGGGCTAAGTTAGATTGTAGTTGCTCTACGTCAAGGTTCATTACGACTTTCCCCTTCACAAGTACCACATGACGATCACAAAGCTTTTGTAAAACTTGAATGTTCTTGTCGACAATAATGGTCGATATACCGCTTTCTTTTATCGTGCGGATCACTTCCCAAATTTCTTTGCGAATGAGTGGCGCAAGCCCTTCTGTTGCTTCATCTAAAATCAACAATTCTGGGTTGGTCACTAGAGCTCGGCCTATCGCTAACATTTGCTGCTCACCACCAGATAATTGTGTGCCTAAATTTGAAAGTCGTTCTTTTAGACGTGGAAACGTATCAAGTACGCGATCATAGTCCCAAGTTTTTTCGCCTTGGTTATTCGCGCGAGCTGCCACCTGCAAGTGCTCTTTAACCGTTAAGTTATGAAACATTCCTCGACCTTCTGGGACATAAGCAATGTCTCGTTTCATCCGCTGCCAAGTGGCTAAATTGGTAATGTTCTCACCCTTAAACGAAACCGTGCCACTTCTAGGTGTCACTAGCCCCAAAATAGACTTCAAGGTGGTGGTTTTTCCCATGCCATTTCGCCCCATCAAACTAAGGGCTTGGCCTGAATCTAACGAAAAGCTAACGCCGTGTAACACATGACTTTCACCATACAAACTATGAAGACTTTTTACTTCTAATAGATTACTCATCAATACACCTCATCACCTTGCCCAAGATAGGCTTCTTTTACACGCGGATCATCTCTTACTTCATCCACACTTCCTGTCACCAAATGCTGCCCGTCAACCATCACAGTCAATTGATCCGATAACTCAAAAATGGCATCCATATCGTGCTCAACTAAAACAATGCAATACTCTTTTTTTAGACGACTAAGTAAATCGATAATTAACTGTGACTCTTCATGCCCCATACCAGCCATCGGTTCATCAAGCAATAAAACCTCTGGCGAAGTTGCTAATACCATGGCGATCTCAAGCTGCCTTTGCTCACCATAGCTTATCTGTGAGGCGATATGATCGCGTCGCTGTCCAAGCCCTACTTTTTCCAAAGCTTGCGTGGCAATCTCGTCGAGCATTTTCTGGGAATATCGTGAACGAAAGAAATTAAAGCTGCCGCCCATCAAGCGCTGTACAGCCACGCAACAATTTTCCAGACACGTAGAATTGCTATAAATATTGGTTTTTTGAAAGCTTCGTCCAATGCCACGACGAGCAAATTCATAAGGCTTTATCGAACTAATCGATTCTCCTCGATGAAGGATCTTGCCACTTGTCGGTTTATAATGACCACATAGCATATTCAATAGCGTGCTTTTTCCTGCGCCATTTGGGCCCACGATACCGTGTAGCTGGTTATCATGAAACGCTAAAGACAGATCATCTAAAGCCTTCAATCCACCCCAGTATTTACATAAACCTTCTGTTTCTAGAATGACATTATTTTCCATCACGTTTCTCCAAAAGATCTTCTAAGAAGCCAGCAATCCCCTTCTTAAATACCATCACCATCAAAATAATCAGCCCTCCCATAAAGAGCAGCCAATGTTCGGTTAAATGCTCTAATGAATAATGCAAACCTTCATATACCAACGTTCCTAAAATCGCCCCATAGATACTGCCCATTCCACCTAAAATCGACATAACAAGTGCGGTACCCGAGGTTGTCCAAGACAACATCGAAGGGTTTACAAAGCCGTACTGTAAAGTAAATAAATACCCAGCGTAGGCACCCAACGCTGACGCAACAACATAACTAACTAAACGGTAGATAAAAATGTTGTAACCTAGCGCCACAGTGCGTCCAGGATTCTCATGAATTGCATCCACAAGACGACCAAATCGAGAACGAATTAGAACTTTAAAAAAGAGCAAAGTATTAAACAAAGAAAACAAACAGAGGTAATAAAAGTGTGTTGGATTATCCAGATCAAATAAGCTTAATCCAAATATGCTGGTCTCAGGCTTAACATAAACAAAGACGCCATCAGTACCACCAAAATCAATGGAGTCAGAAAAGTAATAAAAAGTCATTTGCGCAAACGCGAGGGTAATCATAATCATATAAATGCCATTGGTGCGTAACACTAAAAAACCAATAACAAAGGCGACCGTGGCAGAAATCGCACAAATATAAAAAGTATATATCCAAAAATTAACCGCTTCGTACTCAGGCGCGATCATCACAAAAATATAGCCACCTAAGCCATAAAACATAGCGTGACCCAATGTAATCAATCCACACTTGCCAACAAGATAATCTAGTGACATGACAAATATTGATAAAATCATGATGGTCGTTAGCTTATTAACGTAATACTCATTTTGCTCAAGAAACATCGGCATTAACAAAGCTAAAGGAAAAAATATCCATACAAACAGCCGCTCGGCCCGTTTATTTAACAACATAACCACACCTCCAAATTAAGAAGAAAACAAACCTTGAGGCTTTAATAAAAGAATGAAGGCCATGAAAATATAAATCATCATGCTAGAAAGTTCGGGGACTAAAACTGATGCAAACGTATCCACCAGTCCTACCATCAGCGCACCAATGAATGCGCCTTTAATCGATCCCATTCCGCCAATAACTACCACCACAAAACAGGTGATCAAGATATGCTCGCCCATACCAGGAACAATAGAGCTAATCGGTGCCGCCACCACACCCGCAACAGCAGACAACATCACCCCAATCGCAAAGACAATGGTATAAAGTCGGCTAATATCTATTCCTAAACATTCGACCATTTCGCGATTAGATTCACCTGCGCGAATTAACATCCCTAAGCGTGTTTTACTGATTACGTAATACATAACACCCGCAACAACGACACAGAACACAGCGACGAAAATGCGATAAACCGGATACTCAATAATTCCAGCAAGAGGAATAGAGGCAGACAATGCTTGCGGCACATCTACGCCTAACGGATCATTGCCCCACAACAAACCCTGCAGCGCGTTAAAGACAAAAATCATGCCTATGGTGAGTAAAACCTGATCAAGATGATTACGGCGATATAACTGACGAATCAGTGTCCGTTCGACTAGAAAGCCGATTAATAAAGCAATAACGGCTGAAATCACCGCACTAAAAGCAAAGCTGCCCGTTTGCTGAACAAAATACCAAGCAAGATAGGCTCCCACCATAAACATAGAGCCATGGGCCAAATTCAAAATACCCATGACGCCAAACACTAATGTGAGACCAGAAGCGATCAAAAAGAGTAACAGCCCATACTGAAGACCATTGATCAGCTGCACGATAAAAAGTGTGCTATCCATTAGAAAACCTACGACGTTAAGAAGAAAAAATTCGCTTCTTTAGATAACTATCAAAATGCAATCTAAAGAAGCGCAAACAACCAGAGAAACTTACATTGAACAACCGCGGGCCGGATCTTCAAGAGCAGAGGCTGCTAGTTTCACTACTTGGTTTTCACCATTTTCAACACGACGAAGATAAATATTTTGAATTGGATTATGGGCTTTAGAGAAAGTGAAGTCACCGCGAGGGCTTTTCACCTTAGTGTTTTCTAGGGCGTGGATCAGCGCTTTCTGATCACTGATATCACCATTAAGTGCTTTTACTGCACTGGCAATCATCAGACCTGTATCGTAACCCTGCACAGCGTATAAGTCAGACGGCTTACCGAACTTGTCGGCATAAGCACGTCGGAATGTTTGATTTTCTTCATTTTTAAGAGGGTCTGCATAATGAAGCGTAGTAAGTATGCCTTCAGCTGAATCACCTTGAGCCTCAAGCGTTCCCTCCGTTAAGAAACCAGCACCAAGCAACGGAATTTTTCCTTTCAACCCCATCGCATCATAGTCTTTAACAAACTTCACCGCTCCGCCACCTGCAAAAAACACAAAGACAGCATCTGGTTGAATAGACCCGATTTCAGATAAATAAGATTGAAATTCAGTTTTAGGGAAAGGGACCAGCATTTTTTTAACTATCTCGCCTCCACCTGACGTAAAGGACTCTTCAAATGCATCAAGACTTTCTTGGCCAAAACCGTAGTTCCAACTTAAAGTAACAACTTTTTTGAAGCCTTGTTCTAAAGCGACTTTGCCCATCGGATAAGAAGGCTGCCAAGCGGAAAAAGAAGTACGGAAAATATTAGGCGCACACAATGGTCCTGTTGCTGCATTTACCCCAGCATTCGGAATAATCATAATCGTATCTTTATCTTTCAATACTTTGATCATCCCCATCGCAACGCCTGAATGCACCGGACCAATAATAAAATCGGCATGAGATTTATTTAACAAGGAATTCGCTATTTCAGGAGCTCGGGAAGGTTTTGCCTCCGTATCCATTTCAATGAATTCAATTTTACGCCCCTGCAGATCCGCAGCGTGTTCTTGTAAAGCCATTTTCAGTCCATTTCTAGTAGCTTCACCTAAACCACCATAGACGCCACTAAAGGGCAACATGACGCCCACTTTAATAGGATCCTGCTCGGCAGCAACCAGAGTGGTGCTGAGACTTACCAGTGACATTCCCAATAAAGCAGTATTCAGAATCTTATTTTTATTTTTCATTCTAGGCCTCTACATAGCATTTATTAATAAACGTTATCGATTAAAGAGAAGGCCAAGCAATAACAATAGCCAATAGATGCAGAACTATGTCCAAAAAATGCAACTAGACAAAACTTCACATTTATTAAATGTGGAAATTTATATTACAAAGCATTGCGATTTGATTAACGACTGAGCTAAGGTAAAAAAAAATAAAAACGACCTTATCGAGAATATCTATGACTAAAATTAACGTCCTTACTCCTGTACTTTGTGTTGTGCTTTGCTTCTTTTTGGGTATCAATTTGGCCACAAATGAAGCGTCATCTTTGCTGATGCAAATGACATTTGGATTAGCCATCATTTTAATTTTTTTATCTATTTACCCATTAAAATCAAACATTCAATCACGATCTCGAAATCCACCGGACGACTTAAGAGCAATGACTACAGCCTTATCCAATGGTGATTTCACAGTAAAAATTGATAAAAAAAAGCTCACCGACAACAGCATTTCGGCGTCGATCAGTGCATTCTCTGATCGTCTAAAAAATACCTTAGTGTATCTCTCTGAAGGAACGGTCAATGTGTCTATATCCGCACAGTTACTGCAAAAGAACTCAGAAAATCTAGTTCACAATATTGATAATGTAGGCGACCAATTAACTACCTCAGCGGCCGCAAGTGAGGAACTGTCGGCCACCGCTTTAGATGTCGCACAAATCTGTAATATTGCTACCCAAAATGCAACGCAGGCCATGAAAGTGGCAGGTGAAGGACAAGAAACTATTCAGAAAAACCTCATGTCTATTAATAAAATTTCCGACATTGTTAACCTCTGTGCAGCCACTATGAATAAGCTTGGTAAACGCAATGATGAGATTAATCAGATCGTAGAATTAATCAAAGGCATTGCTTCACAGACCAATTTATTAGCACTTAATGCAGCCATAGAGGCAGCAAGAGCTGGCGAACATGGACGGGGCTTTGCTGTTGTCTCTGACGAGGTTCGTAAGCTCGCCACAGAAACAGCGAATGCGACAGAACAAATAAGCCAAACAGTGGGCGCAATGCAATCTGAACTACAAAATGCATTAACAAACATGTCCGCAAGTGAACAAGCTACTCAGCAAGCAAAACAGGAAGCGACTTTTTCAGAGCAAGCGTTAAAAAACATTGTTGAACAAATAGAGCGAGTAGCAAAAGAGGTACAAAACATTAACCATACAACGACCGAACAAAAAAATACCGCCGTCGGGCTTTCTGAAACTTTGCAGCACATTGTTTCAGCAATGGACGAAAGTCGTAAAGATGTACATTCAAACCTCAGTGCGGTTACCAAGCTTTCTAATTTCTCTAAACTTGCCAAAGCAACTATTGGCGAATTCCGCCTTTTCCATCCACAAGATGCTGAAAACTTACTTAACAAAGCCTATGAGCACATAGAAAAACACGGGGAAGAAAAAGCCTTCTGTGATTTTGCTGATCCTAATGGTGGCTTCATTTATGGAGAACTATTTATCGTTGCTATTACCTTTAGTGGCGAAGTATTAGCATACGGAGCAAACCCAGAATTAGTAGGTAAAAACCTTTATAATGCCAAAGATGCTGACGGCCGATTAATGGTACAAGACATGATAAAGGTTGCAAAATCAAAGGACACAAAGTCCTACCAGTTTCGATTTGTAAATCCACAAACAGACCAAGTTGCTAGTAAACTTCTCTATATTACAAAGTTAAGAAATAACGCTTTTATGGGCTGTGGTGTCTATTTAAATCATTAATTTGATGGACAAAATACCACCTTTATCTAACTAACGTTTACTCCTACCGCCCTCATATGACTATCTGGCTGCTTTCCACTTCCAATGAAAGCAGCTTTTTTAGATCTTAGCTATTCCCCCTACTTCTATCGATAACATCAGAAAAGTCCTTCTTATCTAAGTGTTTTTTTGCAGATAAAGGATAAAGAAAAACACAAGCTGGATAGTGACTAATAGTCTCAAAGCCTAATCTGTTTATAAATCAGGAGGGCATTACAATGCATAACGAACTCATTACAAAAATAAAAAGTATGATGGAAGTCGATACGGACAAAGGTCTTTATCGAGCTCGTCGAGATATGTTTACCGATCCAGAACTGTTTGACCTTGAAATGAAACACATTTTTGAAGGCAACTGGATCTATCTGGCTCATGAAAGCCAAATCCCTAATAAGAATGATTTTTTCACCGGTTATATGGGCCGCCAACCCATTTTTATTACTCGCAACAAAGACGACGAACTAAATTGTTTTATTAATGCTTGTAGCCACAGAGGCGCAATGCTTTGCCGTACGAAAAAAGGTAACAAGTCAGTGATGACCTGCCCCTTCCATGGCTGGAGCTTTAACAACTCAGGCAAGCTTATTAAGGTAAAAGACGCCACAGACGCTGGCTATCCTTCTTCCTTTAACTGTGATGGCTCGCATAATCTTAAGAAAGTTGCTCGTTTTGAATCCTATCGAGGCTTCTTATTTGGCAGTATCAATCCTGATGTTAAACCACTTACAGAACATCTAGGCGAAGCGGCAAAAATAATAGATATGATTGTCGACCAATCCCCCCAAGGTTTAGAGGTGCTAAGAGGCTCTTCCACTTATGTTTATGATGGCAACTGGAAAGTTCAAGCCGAGAATGGTGCCGATGGTTATCATGTATCTTCCGTGCATTGGAACTATGTCGCAACGACTGCACGCCGCAAATTAGGTGCTGTTGCCGATGAAACCAAAGCCATGGACGCGAGCACTTGGAACAAACAACAAGGCGGCTTCTATGCTTTTGAACATGGTCATATTTTATTATGGATGCGCTGGCCTAACCCAGAAGATCGTCCATTAGCAGAACGTCGCGCTGAGCTAGAAAAAGACTTTGGTGTAGAGCGTGCCGACTGGATGATCTCTAACCTACGTAATTTATGCTTATACCCTAATGTCTTTTTGATGGATCAATTCAGCTCTCAAATTCGTGTCTTCCGTCCTATCTCCGTCAACAAAACCGAAGTGACTATCTATTGCATTGCACCTAAAGGTGAAAGTGATGTAGCTCGTGCTCAACGTATTCGCCAATACGAAGATTTCTTTAACGCTTCAGGCATGGCAACACCAGACGATTTAGAAGAGTTTCGTTCTTGCCAAGAAGGCTTTCTTGGTACTGATCTTCCTTGGAATGATCTTTCTCGTGGCGCTGAACACTGGGTGCAAGGCCCAGATGAAGCCGCTCAAAAGATACATTTAACCCCTCTTTTAAGTGGTAGGAAATCTGAAGATGAGGGTCTATTCAAAGTCCAGCATCAATATTGGGTAGACGTGATGACAAACGCCCTTCAAAAAGATAAAGAGCAGCAATAAGGAGCACACCATGACAATTCAATATGATGAAGTACGTAATTTCTTGTATGCCGAAGCTCGCTGTCTTGATGACAAAAAATGGGATGACTGGCTGACCTATTATCACCCTGATGTGGATTATTGGATGCCAAGTTGGGATGACGATGGTGAGCTTGTTACCGACCCGCACAGAGAAGTTTCTCTAATGTACTACGCCCACAAAGGTGGTCTAGAAGATCGTGTTTTTCGGATCAAAACCGAACGTTCCAGTGCATCAAGCCTACCTGAAGCCAGAACCAGTCACATGATCAGCAATATTGAGATCATGCAAAACTCGGAAGAAAGTACAGCGGTTCGCTATAACTGGAGCACAAACAGCTACAGATACAAAACAGTAGACACTTACTTTGGTACCACTTTTGTCACCTTAGTCAAAAATGCCGAAGGTCAAATACAAATCAAGCGTAAGAAAATCATCTTGGTAAATGATTATATCCACCACGTGATTGATGTTTACCACGTTTAATTATGTTGTGTACTTCAAGTTAATTTCAGCCAACTACATTTTTTCTTTTTAGATAAAAAATAATAAAAAGCCGCCCCATAAAGGGGCTCAAGGTGATTTCTATGTATAAAATCGCACTGAATTTTGAAGACGGTGTCACCCGTTTTGTGCAAACACTTCCGGGAGAAACGGTTGCTGACGCAGCTTATCGCTCTGGCTTAAACATTCCGATGGATTGCCGCGATGGTGCTTGTGGTACCTGCAAATGCAAATCTGAGTCAGGTCAATTTGAAATGGAAGGCTATATAGAAGACGCCTTATCAGATGAAGAAGCAGAAGCAGGAATGGTATTAACTTGCTGCATGCGATTAGAATCCGATTGCGCTATTTCGGTTCCGGCCTCTTCCGAAGTTTGTGTCCGCAGCCAACAAGAAGATGTCAAAGGCACGATTTCCGATATTAACCGCCTATCGGATTCAACCCTCAGCTTTAGCATTGCGGGCGATCAAGTGAAGTCGATGAACTTCTTACCCGGCCAATATGTCAATGTCCATGTGCCAGGAACAGACCTAAAACGCGCCTATTCTTTTAGCTCTCTAGTTCAAGAAAGCAATGACTCTGCATCCTTTCTAATACGTGTGGTGCCAAACGGCCTCATGAGCACGTTTATGACAGAAACAGCAAAGGTAGGTGACAATATCACCTTGAGTGGTCCATTTGGCAGCTTCTATTTACGTGATATCAAACGCCCAATTTTAATGTTAGCTGGAGGCACCGGATTAGCCCCTTTTCTTGCCATGCTAGAAAGAATTAAAGCCATAGGAACAAACCAACCAGTTCATCTCATCTATGGCGTTACCCATGATGCGGATTTAGTAGAGATAGAAAAGCTAGAAGCCCTGACTGCAACAATAGAACAGGTCACTTTTAGCACATGTGTCGCTTCAGAAGAAAGTAACTGGCCACAAAAAGGCTATGTGACTCAACATATTACGCCGTCTCATTTGAATGATGGCGATCTGGATATCTATCTATGTGGACCGCCGCCTATGGTAGAAGCAGTGAGTCAATTCATGAAAGAAAAAAACATCACACCTGTTAATTTTTACTATGAAAAATTCGCCGCTAGCAGCCATTAAGGAAGAACAAAATGAGAGCACTACGTTTCGAAAATAAGGTGGCAGTTATTACTGGATCGGCACAAAGTATTGGTCGCCAAGTAGCGCTGCAAATGGCAAAGGAACATGCCACGTTAGTATTACTTGATCGATCAGAGCTAGTTTATGACGTAGCTGAAGAGGCTAAAGCTGCAGGCGCAAAAGATGTGTTAGTCATCATCGCTGATTTAGAGAAATTTACAGACAGTCACAACGCCATGGCCTCAGCTGTAGAGAAATTCGGCCGCATTGATATTTTGATCAACAATGTGGGTGGCACTATTTGGGCAAAACCGTTTGAGCACTATAAAGAAGCGCAAATTGAAGCAGAAATACGACGTTCACTCTTCCCTACTTTATGGTGTTGTCATGCAGTACTAGACACTATGCAAAAACAAAAATTTGGCAACATAGTCAATGTGTCTTCAATCGCTACTCGCAGTATAAACCGAGTTCCCTACGCTGCAGCTAAGGGAGGCGTTAATGCCATGACGGCCTCTTTAGCATTTGAAAATGCTAAATATGGTATTCGCGTTAACGCAGTGGCCCCAGGCGGTACAGACGTTGGTGAGCGAAAAATACCACGCAACCAAGAGGTTATGACAGAACAGGAAAAAGCTTGGTATCAAGAAATTGTCGACCAAACTATCGATTCATCTTTAATGCATCGTTATAGCTCAACCGAAGAGCAAGCCGATGTTATTTTATTCTTCGCGAGTGACGAATCGTCCTACCTCACAGGCACGCTTCTTCCCGTTGGCGGTGGTGATTTAGGTTAGTTCATCACAACCAGTCATATTTCTGCTGGCTGGTTGTGACTCATTGTAAATTTATCCCTAACACAAACTTTGTAAGGTAATAAAAATGACAACTCGTAAAGCTATTGTACCTAAAGGCATGGAATTCGTTCGTGATGAAATCGGCTATGCTCCAGGCGTCTTAGTCGGTAGTACTCTTTATATTGCGGGTCAAATCGGACGCAATTCAGAGCGACAACTCGTTGAAGACAAACGCCAACAATTCATTCAATGCTTTGAAAATATGAAAGCAGTATTAAACACAGCAAAAATGAGTTTTAACGATGTTGTCGAAGTCACCAGCTACCACACTGACATGAGGGATCTTCCGCTCTATATGGAAGTTCGTAATCTTTATTTTGGTGATTGTCTACCTGCTTGGACAGCTATTGGGGCGGCATCTCTGTGCGGTATTCCTGGGTATTTCCTAGAAGTTAAGGCCATAGCTGTAAAAGGGTAACCGAAACAATAGGCTTTAGAAGTCCTGTGAAGGAGACGATAGGATGCTAAAAGATTTACACCTTTCAACTATCACTGCTGGATTGGTTGCTGTGCTTGTATCTTACTCAGGTCCACTGGCGATTTTTTTCCAAGCAGCTAACAGCGCTAATATTTCACCAGAGATGATGACATCATGGGTTTTCGCCATATCGATTGGCGCTGCGATCAGTAGTATTGCCCTTAGCATCTATTTTCGAGTACCGATTATTACTGCTTGGTCTGCACCGGGTACCGCTTTACTTGTGACCCTGTTTCCAAACCTTAGTTTAAATGAAGCTATTGGAGCGTATATAACGGCTGCCATTATTATCTTTTTCATTGGCATAAGTGGATGGTTTGACAAAGTCATCCATTGGATTCCGAAGAGCGTCGCAGCTGCTATGATGGCGGGAATTCTATTCAACTTTGGTATTTCTGCCTTTCAGTCGTTCAACAGTATTCCAATTTTGACGGTTTCGATGCTCATTGGTTTTGTTGTTTTTAAAGCCATCAGTAAAACCTATTATTTAATGTTATTAGTTTCCCTAGGTAGCTTTTTATCTATTACGGTTTTACATGCTGATTTCAGCCATTTTACATGGCAATTGGCATCACCTATTTGGATATCACCACAGTGGAGCTGGTCATCAACTTTAAGCCTAGCGCTTCCCCTCGTTATTGTTAGTCTTACAGGTCAGTTCTTACCGGGTTTTACTATTTTAAAAACATTTAATTATCAAGTGCCTACTCGCCCAGTTATCAGTGTACTTGGGCTAGTCTCCATTCCTATCGCTTTTTTTGGAGGTATAACCACTGTTATAGCTGCGATTACTGCGCCTATTTGCACCAGTCCAGATGCCCATCCAGATCCAAATAAACGCTACATAGCAGGTATTTTTAATGGTGTATTTTATTTAATTGGTGGTATTTTCGCAGGTAGCATTGTTCTATTTTTCACCACTTTCCCTGCACAAATGATTGCTATTATCGCAGGGTTGGCTCTTCTCGGAGCCATATTTAATAGCCTTACTCTTGCTTTAGAGGATAAGTCTAATATTGATGCAGCTGCTATTACGTTTATGACAACTGCCTCTGGTATTCAGCTATTCGGTATAGGATCAGCCTTTTGGGGCGTGGTACTAGGTACGGGAGCCTATGGGCTACTAATAGGTCTAAGGAAGTTCAAAAAAAATAAATAAAAACAATGAGGTAAACTATGACAACCACTACAGAATTCTTACCTGCTCCGTTATGGAATGAAGCACTTTTTACTGGTGAATGGAGCCGCCCTGCAAAAGCATTAAGCTCAGTCGTTGAACCCGCCACAGGAAAATCTCTCGGCCATATAGCCATGGCTGATGAAGTTTTAATCCAACAAGCCTGCCAAGAAGCTCGACAAGCGCAAAGAAAATGGGCAGACCTACATTATGATGAACGCGCGAGCATCTTGCGAAAAGCCATTAGTATCGCAGAGCAACATTCAGATGAAATCGTAGACTGGTTAATAAAAGAAAGCGGCTCAATAGGACCTAAAGCTCAAGCTGAACTGGGTTTTACCATCAAGTCTCTAATTGAAAGTGCTGGTCTACCATCTCAAAGCCACGGGCAAGTTCTCCCATCTAGCGCTGGCCGACTTAGTATTGCAAGAAGAAAGCCCCTAGGCGTAGTTGGTGTTATCTCTCCCTTTAATTTCCCACTGTATTTGGCTATGCGTGCTGTCGCTCCAGCCATTGCCTTGGGTAATAGTGTCGTATTAAAGCCTGATCCTCGCACCGCTATTTCAGGTGGATTTGTGATTGCACGTATTTTTGAATTAGCAGGTTTACCTAAAGGAGTTCTATCTGTTCTTCCTGGTGATGGCGCTGCAGGTGCCGCATTAGTGGCTGATCCTAATGTAGCAATGATTCAATTTACCGGTTCAACTCCCGCCGGTCGTAAAGTTGGCGAAGCAGCTGGCAAACACCTTAAAAAAGTCTCATTGGAACTAGGTGGTAAAAACTCACTCATTATTCTTGATGATGCTGATTTAGATATTGCATTAGCCAATGCCACATGGGGGGTTTATTTACACCAAGGGCAAATTTGCATGTCTACCGGTCGAGTCTTGGTACAGCGCAAAATTTACGACAGGTTCAAAGCTATGATGATTGAAAAAGCGAAAAACCTACCTGCAGGAAATCCTGCCACGGAGCAAGTTGCATTGGGTCCATTAATCAATGAACAGCAACGGGACCATGCCGCGAATCTTGTTAAAGCAGCCGTCAAAGCAGGAGCAACATTGGAAGTTGGAGGAAACTACAATGGTTTATTTTTTGAGGCCACGGTCCTTAGCGATGTAAAACAAGATAACCCTGCTTTTATTGAAGAAGTATTTGGGCCTGTGGCAATTTTAGTCCCTTTCGATACTGACGCAGAAGCAATAGAACTGGCTAATGATACTGAATTTGGCTTGTCTGCAGCCATTATTTCGCGAGATGTTGGCAGAGCATTAGCACTAGGTGAGCGTTTACAAACAGGGCTATTACACATAAATGATCAAACAGTAAACGATGAAATTATTAACCCATTTGGTGGTGTTGGCGCATCTGGTAATGGAACCAGTATTGGTGGTCCTGCGAACTGGGAAGAATTTACGCAATGGCAATGGCTAACGTTAAAAGGCGAAGCGCCACAATACCCCCTTTAATGAGTAACAATTAGAGTCATCAACAACCATTAGAATTATCAATAATAAAAAAGGAAGCTTAATATGACTGATACACAATTCACTCAAATAACCGCCGCCGTCACTCGCTCAAAAGGTGCGCCTTTTACTATAGAAAAAGCGCAAATCAGAGCACCTAAGGCAGATGAAGTACTTGTTAAAATCGTTGCTACGGGCATGTGTCATACGGACATGATTGTACGCGATCAGTATTACCCAGTACCTTTACCTGCAATTCTTGGTCATGAAGGATCAGGTGTTGTAGAAGCAGTAGGACCTTTAGTAAAAAACATCGCTGTTGGAGATCACGTTGTTTTGACTTACGGCTATTGTTCGCAATGTAATTCCTGTCATACAGGTCATGAATCTTATTGCCAAGAGTTCTACCCAAGAAACTTCGGTGGTGGCGACATGGAAGGAAAATCGGCTATTCAAGATGCCAAAGGCGAACCATTACATGATCACTTCTTCGCCCAATCCTCTTTTTCTACCTACGCATTAAGCCTTGAAAGCAATACCATAAAGGTCTCAAAAAAAGCACCTCTTGAGTTACTTGGGCCACTGGGTTGCGGTATTCAAACGGGTGCAGGAGCGGTAATTAATTCGCTAAAAGTCAGCCCCGGTAGCAGTTTCGTCACTTTTGGAGCTGGTGCTGTTGGTTTGTCGGCAGTACTCGCCGCTCAAGTTGCTGGCGCAACGACCATCATCGCAGTAGATGTCGTTCCTTCTAGATTAGAGCTTGCGAAAGAACTTGGAGCGACTCATGTCATCAACAGTAAAGAAGAAAATGCTGTCGAACGAGTAAAAGAAATCACAGGAAATGGTGCCAAATTTGCGCTTGAGTCTACCGGCATACCTGCTGTACTACGTCAAGGCATCGACGCCCTTGGGTCTCTGGGTACAATAGGCGTTGTTGGCGCACCTGCATTAGGAACAGACGCCAGCTTTGACGTGAATGACCTACTGCTTAATGGTAAATCCATTCGTGGTGTTGTAGAAGGTGACTCCACAACAAAAATATTCATCCCGCAATTAGTGGAACTCTATCTACAAGGCCGATTTGCCTTCGATAAGCTAGTTAAATTTTATGCTTTTGAAGACATCAATCAGGCTGCAGAAGACAGCGAAAAAGGGATTACATTAAAACCCATTATTCGCATTTCTGACCACGTTTAATGGCAAATATCTAAAGGCCATAAAAAGTATCCTTGTGATTGGCAAGGATACTTTTATTATCTATCAATTCAAACAAGGACAACTAAGTTTTAGAGATAGCCTCTACAGCAATAAAATCAAACATAATTAAATTTGCCATGAAAACGTTAGTGTTCCATAACGCGTAAATTTATCCATTTCCCTGTCATTCTTATCACCATCAATACTAAATGGTGAATTAATAGCAAAAGCCAAAGCCATATCACCCCAAGAGTAAGTCAAGCCAGTGGTAAACGAATTACTGTTGTGGTTATAGTCTATAGATCGACTATTGCGGAAGGTATTACCATCGGTAAATATTTGATTAAATGTATAACCTACTTCAACTCCTGCAAAAACAAACCAACCTTCGTTAACAGCAATTGGGTTAGATGTTCTAGATTCCGCTAATAATACTGTGGCATAAGAATCATCAAGGTTCTGTCCATAACGCAACATAATCCCAGTATTTACTCCACTTCGTAAGGTACCAATACTCGCATTTGCGCCAGACAAAACATCAGTTCTACCATTATCCGCTACCCATGCTCGCCAAGTTCGTCCTCTGGATAACTCAAACACAACCTCGTTTTTTAATTGTGTATCCCAGCCCCTTGGGGTTTTAGCACTAATGACTCGATGCACTGCTTTTTGTGTTTGCTCACCCATTGCAATAGGACCAACAACACCTAAAGTCGTGCTGACTCTATCTGCATAATTTGGAGTCACGGAAATATAAGTATTCGTAAAACTTAATAGAGCGGAATAAGGGAAAGTTCCTTCAGCTGGGACCTTTTCTTCAATATCATATGGCGTAGTTAACGTTTGGCCTGCACTATAGATATTAACTGACGTTTTAACGTTTTCATTAGGCATACTCCACAATAATGGCTTAACCCAAAAAACAGGTTGCTGAATGGATTGAGCATCGTCACTAATCTCGAAGAATGAGACATATATACCATTGGTATAACCGTTGTCTTCATTGACAAAAAAGTCGTTGTCTAGTGTTGCAGACATCCAGTTAACATCAGCATAAGCTGGCAGCATAAAAATCCAACAAAAGCCTATAAAACATTTCCGTAATCTTATAAGCCCTTTTTGATTATTAGAAACTGCACCGCACTGCCCGCCCATTACTCACCTGCTTTGTTAGTATAAAAAAGGGAAATTATAAAGAGATCTTGGTGCAAAAACTGCATTAGATTACATCTATAACAATTTAATCATAAAAGAACAATTGGTGAGGAAACCCTTATGAATACGATTCTTTTGTGCACTTTTACAAGCCATCAAAAAATAGGAGATGTGAAAGTACAAAAACCTCTGTCGGGCATTTCCAGACAGAGGTTTCTATATAGAATGCCAAATAGGAAAAATGGCAGACGAACTTAGGAACTTAGCTAAGTGATATCTCTTAAAAAATCAAAAAACCTAGTGAAATAATCACTCCAGAACCGATCAAGGCCATCAAGCAATAACCCATTACGTCTTTTGCACCAAGCCCAGCAATTGCTAATGCTGGCAATGCCCAGAATGGTTGAATCATGTTTGTCCATGCATCACCCCAAGCAATCGCCATGGCAGTTTTCGCGGCATCAACACCCAATGCAGCGCCCGCTGGCATCATGATTGGCGCTTGTACCGCCCACTGACCACCACCGGAAGGAACAAAAAAGTTAACAATACCTGCACTCAAGAAAGTGAACAGCGGAAAAGTCGTTTCATTAGAGATAGACACAAACGCCTGAGAAATCACACCAGCTAATGATGCACCAGAATCACCCGTTGCTGTCATCATCCCCATGATCCCAGCATAGAATGGAAATTGCAGCAAAATACCAGAACAGTTACGCGCACCTTGAGAAACCGAGCTCAACAAACTCTTTGGTGTTCCATGTAGTAAAACAGCCGAAAACAAGAAGGTAAAGTTAACGACGTTTAAGTTCAGTGCAAAACCATTATTCACAAAGTAATAAATAATATAAGCAAAGCCCATTACACCTAGAAGCAATGACAAAACACGGCTATTTTCAAGACGTTCTGCCGGACTCATATCAGCTTTATTTGGGGTATCGACGACCTGCTCTTTTAATAATTCAGCGTCAATAGTAACCGTGTCTTGTGGTGCGGGATGCATCAAACGATTCAATAATGGAATCGTGATAAACATAACCGCCAAAATAGTTAGGTTCATCGTTGAGAAAATAGTCTCAGAAGTTGGAATAGGACCGGTCACCGCGCCATTGGTGACTTTCGAAATATTCGCCCCACCAGCAATAGACAATGGAATAGAGCCAGACAACCCGCCATGCCAAAACAAAAAACCGCTGTAAGCAGAAGCAATCAATAAACGGTAATCAACCCCCTTTACACGAGCAGCAATTTCTTTAGCAAAGATAGCACCTACTACTAAGCCAAAACCCCAGTTAACCCAGCATGCCATCGCACTGATAACGGTCACCAAGATAATCGCTTGCCCTGGTGTTTTCGCAACACCAGCCAACATGGCTAGCTTGCGCTTAAACGCTGGTGCACTGGCCATAGCATGTCCCGTCACAACCACCATTGCCATCTGCATAGAGAAGCTAAGCAAGTTCCAAAACCCACCTGCCCACGCGTTTACCACTTGCATTGGTCCCTGCTCGGTACTAGGCATAACCAATAAAAACACGGCGAAAGTTAAAACGATGGCAAAAATGAAAGGATCAGGAAGATAGCGCTGCAACAGAGTAACGAAGAATTGGCTTACTTTTTGTAAACCTGTTTGTTTTTGTTCGAGAGTATTCATCAGTTTTATCCTGTTTTTTATATTTTTTATTGGACGAAAAAAGCAAAAAACAGAAAGAGAGACTAACTAGGAGTCCCCTTTCTGCATCACTTATTACGTTTATTAATTAGATTTTTTGTGCCAATTTCCTTAGCGAGAAACCAACAAAGCAACGCCCATCCCGCCACCAATACACAAGGTCGCCAGTCCTTTTTTAAGGTCTTGGCGCTGCATTTCGTGAAGCAATGTAACCAGAATTCGACAGCCCGAAGCACCAATCGGATGGCCCAAGGCCACCGCGCCACCGTTCACGTTCACCTTACTAGCATCCAAATCAAGCTCTTTGTTGACACACAAAGCTTGTACCGCAAAAGCTTCGTTGGCTTCAATTAGATCCAAGTCAGATACTTGCCAATTAGCTTTCTTCAGCACTTTTTGAGTCGCGGCAATAGGACCTGTTCCCATGATTTCAGGATCAACACCCGCGCCATTCGCGGCTTCAATAACAGCAAGAATCGGCAAACCTAAACGCTTAGCTTCTACATCAGATGTCACTATCACCATGGCAGCACCATCGTTCAAGGTAGACGCATTACCTGCGGTGACTGTGCCGTCTTTAGCAAACGCAGCACGCAGTTTGCCAAGAGATTCAGCGGTAGTATCAGGACGAATTTGTTCATCGGCATCGACAATAACAGGCTCGCCTTTACGCTGAGGAATGGAGATAGGCAGAATCTCTTCAACAAATCGACCCGCAGCCTGTGCTTGAGCAGCTTTTTGCTGGGAGTTTGCGGCGAAAGCGTCTTGCTCTTGGCGGCTAATATCCCAACGATTAGCAATATTTTCAGCCGTTTGTCCCATATGATAATCGTTAAACGCATCCCACAAACCATCGGTCACCATGGAATCCAACAGTTCCCAGTTGCCCATTTTTTTACCAGAGCGACTGTTTGGTAACACATGTGCCGCTTGACTCATGCTTTCTTGACCACCTGCAACGACCATGCTGGCATCACCGTTCAACACAGCTTGCGCCGCTAATTGCACAGCTTTTAAGCCAGAACCGCAGACTTTATTAATCGTCATAGCGGATACATGTTTTGGTAAGCCTGCATGAATAGCTGTTTGACGAGCAGGGTTTTGACCGCAGCCTGCAGCCAGTACTTGGCCTAAAATTACTTCTTCAATGTGATCTTTCAAAATAGGTTGTTTGGCTAACATGCCAGACAAGAGTTGAGTGCCTAATTGCACCGCACTCAACGAAGATAAAGCGCCATTAAAAGCACCAATAGGTGTTCTTGCAGCAGCAACGATAACGGCTTTCATAAAAAGCTCCTGTAGTTATTATTCGTTATTGATCTGATGATTTATCACTTATAGAGAGACAAACGTCATTTCAGGAACATGATCCGGCACGATGAGTTTGCCTTGAGTTTTTTCGATAATTTCTTCCACTGAAACACCCGGTGCTCTTTCTTTCAACACAAAAGCGCCATTTTCAATTTCCAGCCAAGCTAAATCTGTTAAAACTTTTTTGATACAACCTTTGCCAGTAAGAGGCAAAGAACAATTAGACAGCAGCTTTGATTCGCCATCTTTGGAAGCATGAGTCATGGTGACAATAATATTTTCTGCGCCAGCGACCAAATCCATCGCGCCGCCCATGCCTTTGATCAGTTTATTGGGAATCATCCACGAGGCAATATTGCCGTTCACATCCACTTCGAATGCACCCAACACGGTCAAATCTACATGACCACCACGAATCATGGCAAAGGATTCAGCAGAGGAAAAAATCGACGCGCCTTTCACTGTGGTCACAGTTTGTTTACCCGCGTTGATCATGTCCGCATCAATGGTTTCTTCGGTAGGAAACTCGCCCATACCAAGTAAACCATTTTCAGATTGCAGCATGACGGCCATATTTTTGGGGACATAATTGGCAACTAAGGTAGGAATACCGATACCAAGGTTGACGTAAAAACCGTCTTGTAATTCTTGGGCAACACGTTGCGCCATTTGCTCTCTAGTAAGTGACATAAGAAACCTCTTTTTTATTCTATTATTCTGCTGTCTTAACGGTTCTTTTTTCGATGCGTTTTTCAAATGTACCGAGTACGACTCGATCCACATAAATACCGGGCGTATGGATGTGAGCAGGGTCTAATTCGCCAATCTCGACGATTTCTTCTACTTCTACAACGGTAATTTTGCCAGCGGTTGCGGCCAAAGGATTGAAGTTCTGTGCGGTATGACGATAGATAACATTACCGTAACGGTCTGCTTTCCATCCTTTAACTATGGCGAAGTCACCGATTATGGCTTCTTCCAAAAGATATTCACGACCATTAAATTCTTTGGTTTCTTTGCCCTCTGCGACAGGTGTACCGACGCCAGTGGCGGTGTAAAAAGCTGGAATACCCGCGCCACCAGCGCGCATTTTTTCCGCCAGGGTACCTTGTGGAGTGAGTTCTACTTCTAGCTCACCATTCAATAATTGCTTTTCGAACAAGGCATTTTCGCCAACATAAGATGACACCATTTTGCGGACTTGCTTGTCTTCCAGCAAAATGCCCAAGCCAAAACCATCCACACCGCAGTTATTCGACACAACGGTTAAACCTTTTGTGCCTTTGCGCTTGATTTCAGCGATCAGGTTTTCTGGGATACCACACAGGCCAAAACCGCCCGCAAGCACCGTCATATCATCTTCTAGCCCGATCATGGCTTCTTCATAAGAAGCGACGACTTTGTCAAAACCGGCCATATAAATTCTCCTGTCTTATTATTTTTAGATAGCTTTTAACTTCCAACCAGTTTGACCCAAGGCGATAAATTAATTAAATTTGTTTTTTCTATTTATTAATAAGTTTTACAAATATATATTTAACGACGAAAACTCAATAAAAAGACTTTTAGAGTAAGTATTGGCAAACACAGTAATTGTGCAAAGGTATCTATGAATATTAAACAAGTAAAAGCCTTCCTCGCTGTCGCTCAGTCAATGAGTTTTGCCAGCGCAGCCACACAGTTGCATTTGTCACAGCCTGCACTGAGTCTGTCGATTAAAAGCCTAGAAGATAATTTAGGTGGGAAATTACTGACTCGCACCACGCGCCATATTGCCTTAACTCCAGAAGGCGAGGCCTTGATGCCAATCGCCAGACGGTTATTGGCGCAATGGGAAAACGCAGAAGACGAAATGAAACAACGCTTTGCGTTACAGCTTGGCAAAATCACCATTGCTTCCATGCCATCCTTTGCTGCTTCGTTGCTGCCAAAAGCCATTCGTAATTACCATGCCTCGTACCCGAATATTCAGGTAGCTATCGACGATGTATTATCCGATGTGGTAGTAGAAATGGTACGTAACAACCAAGTAGAACTGGGGATTTCCTTCGAGCCAAGTAACCTTGTGGATTTGTCTTTCCATCCACTTTATGAAGACAGGTTTATCGCGATCTTGCCAAAAAATCACCCACTGGAAGGACAAGACACGATTTGTTGGCGGGCACTTTTAGAATACGATTTCATCACCTTGCAACGCCCTTCCAGCGTTCGCGCCATGATAGAAAGCACACTCCATGAGGCTGGCATCGAACTCAATGTGGCGTTTGATGCTCATCAACTTGCTACGGTAGGACGCATGGTCAGCGAAGGCATGGGCGTGGCTGTTGTTCCAGCACTGTGCCGACAACAAGCAATGGAACAAGGCGCAATCTGCCGACCAGTGATAGAACCCGAAATTCGCAGACGAGTTGGCGTTATCTGCCAACCCAGATCCAACCTATCCATCGCCGCAGCGGCCATGCTAGATGTGCTAATTAATACTTATGCTTGATAATCGCAATAGTGGACAAAATAAGGAACGATGAGAATCTTTTGCATTTAAGTCGTTTTCAGCATGCTTTTATGTCGCTGAAAGGACTATTCTTTTTGCGACTGGTGACAAAATAACCAGTCGTGCACACAACAAAAACAACAGCAAAAAGGATGTCCATATGCATAATCACGCAAACCGAGGCGTTATTTATCAAGGTAATGGCACAGTCAAAGTCGAAGCCATCCCTTTTCCTGAACTCGCTATTGGCAAACGCCGTTGCGATCATGGAGTTATTCTCAAAGTCGTCACAACCAACATTTGTGGCAGCGATCAACACATGGTGCGTGGTCGAACGACAGCTGAAAAAGGCTTAGTGCTTGGTCATGAAATCACTGGCGAAGTTATCGAATGTGGTCGCGATGTCGAATTTATCAAGGTTGGAGACTTAGTTTCCGTACCTTTTAACATTGCCTGCGGCCGTTGCCGTAACTGTAAAGAAGGCAAAACCGGTATTTGTCTAAATGTTAACCCTGCTCGCCCCGGTGCGGCTTATGGTTATGTAGACATGGGCGGTTGGGTTGGCGGACAAGCCGACTATGTTATGGTGCCTTACGCCGATTTCAATTTGCTTAAATTCCCTAATGCCGATCAAGCTCGCGAGAAAATCCAAAGCCTCACGCTACTTTCTGATATTTTCCCAACAGGTTTCCATGGTTGCGTCACCGCTGGCGTAGGTCCAGGTTCTACGGTTTATATCGCTGGTGCCGGTCCTGTCGGTTTGGCGGCGGCGGCGTCAGCGCATTTGCTTGGTGCAGCCTGCGTTATTGTCGGCGATATGATTGAAGATCGACTAAATCAAGCGCGTTCTTTTGGCTGTGAAACGATCGATCTAAAACAAGACGGCGATATTCAAGACAAAATCGAAGCTATTCTTGGTGATCGCGAAGTGGATGCTTTTGTGGATTGTGTGGGTTTTGAAGCCCATGCTTGTGGTTGTGATCACCATCAAGAATCCCCTGCTGTCGTATTGAACTCGGCCATGCAAATGACTCGCGCTGGCGGACAAATTGGTATTCCGGGCTTGTATGTCACAGAAGATCCAGGTGCAGTTGATAGCGCAGCTCAGCAAGGTAGTTTGAGTATGCGTTTTGGTCTAGGTTGGGCGAAATCTCATTCACTTCATACTGGCCAATGCCCAGTAATGAAATACCATCGCGCACTGATGCAAGCTATCTTGTTTGATAAAATTGACATTGCAAAAGCGGTTAACGTACAAATGATTTCACTTGATCAAGCACCACAAGGTTATGCAGATTTCGATGGCGGCGCAGCGAAGAAATTCGTTATCGATCCTCACAAAATGGTGAGTTGATAAACCCGCAAACTGAATAACTAGACTAAAAAAGCCTTGTCCCGCTAACGCATAAAATGACGTTAATAGGACAAGGCCTTTTTATTTATCTTGAGGCCTTTGTACGAAGTCACGAGCGAAGCCAAGACGAGGCAAAAATAGACGAAAAAGCGGAGTTTATGGGTTATAAATGAGCATTTTGAGTCTATTTTTAACAAAGTATTGGCAAGCGCAGTAGTCGTGCAAAAGTCTCATCTTACTTTTTTGATGGAAAATATTGCTTCTTAAAAACGGATAATACTTTCGGAAGATGATCTGGTAAATCTTCGGCAATAAGCCCTGCTCCAACTTCATTTCCCACTTCGCCATGCATCCAAACAGCTGAAGCAGCGGCATCAAATGGCGACATGCCTTGAGCAAGCAGCCCCAAAATAAACCCAGCCAATACGTCCCCTGAACCACCCGTAGCAAGATCCGCAGGCGCGTTTGAATTGATAATCGCTCGGCCATCAGGAGAGGCGATCACGGTATCCGCACCTTTTAATACCACGACCGCACCACTTTGTTTGGCGGCAAGTCGAGCACGCGTTAATTTGTCGTCTGCAAGGTTGTTATTAATTTCAGGGCTTTTATTAATCTTAGGAAATAACCGAGCAAACTCCCCTTCATGGGGCGTCATTACACAAGGGCCATTAATGGCATCAAAAAGCGTTTGTGGGTCATTGGCAAAAGCACTGAGTGCATCGGCATCCAACACAGTCGCACGACCGGTAATAAGCGCAGCAAGAACAATTTTGCGTGTCCGAATACTTTCGAAGCCTGCTAAACCAGCGCCCGGCCCCACCGCAATAGCATTATGACGCGGGTCTAATAACAATTCTTCAAAATCTTCCGCCTCTTGGCTCTGTTCTAACTTAGCCACCATCACACCAGTCAATGCCGTCGCATACACAGCCCACGCTTTAATTGGTGCTGCTAACGTGACTAAACCAGCGCCGATTCGCATAGCACCACGAGCAGTTAAACGACTCGCACCAGTGATGCTTTCACCACCAAACACCACCGCATGGCCACGATGAAATTTGTGCCCATCCAATCGTAGCAAAGGATAATCTCGATACCAAAGCTCTGGGCTATTTTCCCATGTTTGAAGGTTTAACTCGTCCAGCACCGTTACAGGAATACCGATATCAGCAACGACAAGTTCACCGCATAAACCTCGACCTGGAAACAATAAATGCCCTGGCTTTTTACGAAAGAAAGTCACGGTTAACTCTGCATGAGCGACTTTGCCAAGCGCAGCGCCCGTGGTGCCATCAACACCACTGGGGACATCTACCGCACAAATTGGTATCTCACGCTCAATCATGGCATCAACCATGTCGCGAGCTTTGCCTTCTAAAGAACGAGTCAAACCCGCACCAAACATGGCGTCGATAACCAGATCTGTTTGATCTAATAAATCGACCGAATACTCTTCAACTTCACCTTGCCAAGCATGAAAAAAACACGCAGCTTCTGGTGATAATTTTTCTACCGAACCCATAAATGCTAACCGCACAGGCCAGCCAGCAGCTTGCAAAAGTTTGGCGACAACAAATCCATCGCCGCCATTATTTCCCGGCCCACAAAGCACTAATACCGAACATGTAGACCAGCGCTCCAGCACAGCATCGGCTACCGCTTTTCCAGCTGCGGCCATCAGATCCATAGCGGGTACGCCAGCCACCACAGCGGATTTATCCGCCATACCCATTTCGCTTGCTGTTAAAAGTAATTGAGGATATTGCTTATGCATGTGAGCCATTGACTTCCACCTATTAATAACTGAACACATGATATCAGCCGATGTTAACCGCTACCTCATGAGATCTCGTTTACTCTAAACCCATCAGTAAGGCTCATCAAAATTATAATATATAGCGCATTTGAACAGCAGCTGAAACTAGGCTTTACTATATTGTCTAAGCCGTCACAGGTATGATGGCACATTCTTAACCTTTTAAACTTTTCGACTTATTACCGGACACTTTTATGAACGACGAGATCAACTACACAAACAATCCTCTACACGGTCTGGGGTTACAAGAATTGCTCACCCAGATAGTTGATCACTATGGTTTTGAGATTCTTTACGCCTATCTAAACATCAACTGCTTCAAGACTAACCCGAGCATTGAATCCAGTGTTAAATTCCTCAAGAAAACCGAGTGGGCACGGGAAAAAGTTGAAATTTTCTACCTTTATAAATTTAAAAACCTGCCACGAGTGTCATCTGAGCAATTTGAATTGCCACCTAGAAAGCGGATTATTCCAGAAGGCCAAACACCCCGCGAACCAGCAGAATTGAGTTTCGAAGATGCTGAACGCGTTAGAGAAAAACAGGCCCTGAAAGCCGCTGAACATGGCAAGACAAAAAGGTATGGCAAAGGCAAACCTGATAGATATTAGTAAGCATCAGCTGGTTAGCAACTCCCCTTGCCAGCGTCCTGACTCCCACTCGGCTTTTGTGACTTCCTTTATAAGAGGAATTACCGCATTTAATAAAGCCGTTTGTGGGCGATCTGCAGCAGTTGACACACAAACATCTCGCCATAACGTCGGCTCCACAATTTCTATTGCCTGTATCTGATTAGCCTGCTGTAAATGATAAAAAGCGGATGTGGGCGACAGCAATACCCCATGCCCATCCACCACATAGCGCAGTGTCGTCATTAATTGACCAAACGCAGCTTTATGAGGCAACTTAATACCCGTTTTCTCCTCATATTGATTCAAAACATATCCCAGCGAATCACGAGGGCCTGTGACAATCACTTCATGGTGGGACAGCTCTGAAAATGTAATCGTTTTTGCTCCACTCAGTTTTTTATATGATGCCACTTTGGGATCACAACCAACTGCAAGAAAAAGCTTTTCTCGAAACAGCTTTATTTGACGTATTTGACTTATATCTGACCCATCAGGCGATGAAATAGCTATATCTATTTCCCCTGATTGCAGTTGATTGGATAAGTTGTAAGACAGCCCAGCATGAAGATCTAACGTAATTTTAGGATAACGTTGCTCGACTAGTGCCAATAATGGCACCGAAATAATATTGCCAATTGGCTGTGTCATTCCAATTGATAAAACACCCGAGGGTTCATGTTCAAACTGATGCACATCGCATTTTGCTTGTTCCATTTGACGCATAATCGATTCTGCATGGGCGAGAAAAATCTGCCCACTCTGCGTCAACACCACACCACGAAAGCTACGATCAAATAAATTAGTACCAAGTTCATGCTCTAAGTTTTCAAGCTGCAAACTAATACTAGGTTGGGCAACATCTAATGCTCTTGCCGCTGCTGCGATGCTATTAAGCTCGGCTGTTTTTAGGAAAAAGGTGAGCTGCTTACTATTCATAATTATTATGGATACATAAAAAGTATTGAGCTATACCATATTTATTTTTGTTTTTTATAGCCAGTTTTTTATTTAGCCTATCAACAAAATAACAACACAAAGAGAGAAGTCATGTCTTCAACAAAGCGATATTTTGAAAAACCTAGTCGATTTAGTGATGCAGAATGGCAAGCTAGACTTGACCTAGCCGCCATGTATCGAATCTTTGCCTACCTAAAATGGGATGAATCCATTTATAACCATATTTCATTGCGCGTACCTAGCGAAGATGCACACTATTTGATTAACCCTTTTGGTTTACATTACAGCGAGGTCACCGCATCCAATTTGGTTAAGGTCGACCTAAAAGGCAATATCGTTGGTCATTCAGATTGGCCGATTAACCCTGCTGGCTTTACCTTTCACAGCGCTATTCATGACAAAGTAGAAGGCGCACATTGCGTTATGCACGTCCATACTACGCCTACTTTAGCTGTTTGCTGTTTAGAAGAAGGGATTTCTTACAGCAATTTCTACTCGGCGCAAATTTACAACAAAGTGGCTTACCATGACTTCGAAGGCATAACACTACACATGGATGAAGGCCAGCGCATTCTTGACAGTGCAGATGGCAAACCTATTTTAATGCTAAGAAACCACGGCCCTGTCGTCATGGGCGCAACATTAGCTCAAGCGTTTGCTCTAATGTGGTTAGTCAATCGAGCTTGCGAAGTACAAATGGCGACCATGTCGATGGGGAAAGTAAGAGAAATCCCTGAAGAAATCTGCAAAAAATGCACTGCGGACTCTCTACCATTAGACCCCAAATACGGTGCTGGTGAAGATGTATTTGCCGCGATGAAACGTATTATTGAAAAACAGGATCCTTCCTATAAACAGTAAATACCATTCCCACAACTAGTCTTATTATTTGATGTGCCAGTAAATTTAATAAATATCGATAGCGTTCCGTTTTTTACAATACTCATTTACATAATTCTCTTTGAATGAAGGGGGTTACAAATCTTGTAAAAACACACTGGAGCAATCGATGAATAATAAGAAAAATACTATCGTAGCCGCAGCAGTTGCGGCTCTTTCTCTCATTACTAGTAATACTGTAATGGCCCATGGAGGATCCCCCAACTATATAAAAATAGAGGACTCTCTCAAAAATTCTGGCGCCTCTTTTTTCTACGACAAAACAGCAAAAGAAGTGCATATTGCATTAGAAAAAGTGCATGCCTGTATTAAAGTTGGTGCAATGGAAGCCGAAGTAAATGGCAAAAAAATCCACCTTGATGCTCCTATCAAACTTGAGCATGGTAATCTTTTAGTAGAGAGTGGATTTGCTAATGATCTCTTTGAAGAATATGTTCCTCAAACTATTTCTATCAGTGATGCCAAACACCCTTTAGATCCCTTATCTCAAGCAGAAATCACCTTAACTCAGCAAACCGTCCAAGCTTCTAAATACTTCCGCAGCAATCTACGCTTTACTGAAATAAAATTAGCAGAGCCTGAAAAAAACAAAGTGTGGGCGTGGTCATTTGGACAGAAGGAAGACTTTCAGCGTCTGGCGAACTTTACGATTTTAGATGGTAAACAAGTCATTGAAGGCACCATCAATTTAGAAACAAAAATTGTCACTCGCTGGCAGCCAATCAAAGATGTTCACGGAATGGTGATCTTGGACGACTTTGTCGCTGCCCAAGAAATTATTGAAGGCAGTAAAGAGTATGCTGATGCACTTAAAAAACGAGGTATCAGTAATGTTAAGGAAGTCGTTGCAACACCTTTAACCGTCGGCTTTTTTGATGGGGAAGATGGGCTAAAAGAAGACGATCGCCTATTAAAAATAGTTTCTTATTTAGACATTGGTGATGGCAATTTTTGGGCCCATCCTATTGAAGGCCTAGTTGCTGTTGTTAACCTCGAAACCAAATCCATTGAAAAAATTGAAGACAGCGGCGTCATACCTGTTCCAATGAAGCCAAACCCTTATGATGGACGAGATCATAAAAATAAGGCATCCGTAAAACCAATTGCCATTTCAGAACCTAAAGGTACTAATTACAAAATTTCTGGCAACACTATCCATTGGCAAAACTGGGATTTCCACCTAAAACTTGATCCACGTGTTGGCCCTGTTCTCTCTACGATGACGTACAACGACCAAGGCACCAAACGTAAAATCATGTACGAAGGCTCCCTTGGCGGAATGATTGTCCCCTACGGTGACCCTGATATTGGTTGGTATTTTAAAGCGTACCTAGATTCAGGCGATTACGGTATGGGAGGACTTACTTCTCCTCTTGAGTTGGGTACTGACGTTCCACCTAATGCCAAATTATTACCAGCAACCTTAGCTGATAACAGCGGTGCACCTTATACGATCCCTAATGCCATCGCGATATTCGAGCGCTATGCTGGTCCAGAATACAAACATAATGAAATGCTAGGAAGCGGAGCAGGAAATCAAAGCCGTGCGCGCAGAGAGCTTGTGGTTCGCTGGGTAAGTACCATCGGCAACTACGACTACATGTTTGATTGGGTATTGCTAGCAAATGGTACGATCAAACTAGACGTTGGTGCATCGGGTATTGAAGCCGTGAAAGGTGTGAAAACCAAAACCATGCACGATGCTACCGCTAAAGATGACACTCGTTACGGCACTCTGATTGATCACAATATTGTGGGCACTACACACCAGCACATCTATAACTTCCGTTTAGATCTAGATGTTGACGGTGAGAAAAACTCCTTGGTAGAGCTTAACCCTGCGGTTGAAAAAAACACTTCTGGAGGTCCACGTAAAAGCGTTATGGTCGTGAATCAGCATACCGTGAAAGACGAGCAAGAAGCGTCTCAAAAGTTTGATCCATCCACTATTCGCTTGATGAGCAATCCAAACAAAGAAAACCGTATGGGCAACCCTGTTTCCTACCAAATCATTCCATTTGCTGGGGGAACTCATCCTATCGCCAAAGGTGCTCTCTTTAGCAAGGATGAATGGATATTCAAACGCGTAAATTTTATGGATAAGCAAATTTGGGTCACCAATTACAAACCTGAAGAACGTTTCCCAGAAGGTACTTACCCTAACCGTGCTAAAACAGATACCGGTCTGAAGGTGTTCATTGAAGACAATGAGTCTATTGAAAATAAAGATAACGTATTATGGATAACAACAGGGGCGACACACGTTGCTCGTGCAGAAGAGTGGCCAATAATGCCAACAGAGTACGTGCATGCCATGCTCAAACCATGGAACTTCTTTGATCAAACACCAACACTTAATCTGCCAGCAAAAACAATGGAAAAATAGAAATATATCAAAGTAGGGGCGAATAAGAGCGATTTAACAGCTTGTTTGCCTTTTCCTTCTTGATATTTGAGCAATGTTAAAAAAGTGACAGCTGAAATCACAAAGCTGATGGAGCGTAGAACTATATAAACTCACCATTCAAACTAACGTTCAAGTAGGATGTATTAAGTCATCTAGGTAAAGAGCTGGGGTTAGTAAAAAAGAATCATTATTATCTAGCGATCTTTTCTTGATGAGTCACTAGGAAAGGTATTGGCTGTTTGATACTCAGCCAATACCCTACTAATAAATAACTACTTAATAAGGTCAGAAGCATCGTTTCTAGTAAGATTAATATCAAGCATTTTCTCCAAAAAACAACTTGGCGTCATCTGAGTAAAAAATTTAAAATCTTTAATTAAATGAGAATCATCATAGTATGAAAAACCCATAAAATCTGTGTGATTATTTTTTTGAAAACTTTCACCATATAAAACATCACTAATAATATTTTGAAAGCGAACAATGCGACTATATTGCTTTGGCGACATACCAATACTTTTATTGAACTTCTTTCTAAGCAATCGCTCACTTATCCCTATATCATTTGAAATATCTGTAATTCTCTTTGTTCCGTGGCTGTTTATAATTTTATCTATACAATAATCAATCAAATCTACTTTGTAGCCATCTAGCGCACCAGATTCTTTCAGCCAATTTTCTAAAATTTTAATGCGAGAAGAAAAGCTAACAGCCAACGTTAAATCATCTAATAAACATGAATCGTCTTTAATAACCGCGCCCAATGGAATACCAAGACTTATTATTTCAGCATAAGGTATAAAAGATAATCTTCGGCTAACAGAAGTTGAAATACGAATGCCACAGTACATTTTTTCTTGCTGATAATTAATAGTCGTTGGTGTAATGACAGATCCCCAAAGGATGGCAGATTGGCACCCATCATCACAACAAAACTGAAAATCAGCACAACCGTCTGCAATAACAATAGTTTCGTTAAAAACAGAAGTGCTAAATTGATAGTAAAGAACTGAAATATTGGAGTAATGAACAATACGTTCATTATAATTATTAAAGTCTAGTGCAAAACAATATTGAGCAGGAATCGAATGGTGGGCTTTCATATAAACCTCTTTTTTTAATAGTAGACTCCTTTCTAATGTAGAATAAAAAGCCATTATCAATTTTGATAATGGCTTTTTGATATCATCCGCAAAACATCTAGGTATTACTGACTCAATTCACTTACATTTTTTCTAAAGTAAGCAAGTGCTGCTTTTGCATCCACTTTACGATCAGATACAGAGTCAATCCACGCCTGATCTATTCCCTCTTCTAATTTGTCCATATCTTTTACGATAGCATCATCTTTAGAAAGATAGACCACGTTCACACCGTTCGCTTTTGCCTCCAAGATGCCGTCTTGATCTTCTTTACCCCAAGCTGCGCCAGCGAGTCTTGAAAGCTTTTCACCTGATACACTCATGATAGCGTCTTGGTCTTTTTTGCTAAGACTGTCTAGCGTATCTGGGTTCATCACAATACTAAATGCGGTGGTATAAAGCCCTTTAGGGAACAAAATAAGGTCAGTCGTCACTTCATTTAATCGCAAGGTCTTTTGCTGCGAAGCCGGTAAAAATGTGCCATCTACCACACCTTGCTGCATCATTTCATAAGATTTAGGTGCAGGAGCAGAAACGGGTGTCACTTCTAAACGTTCAGCAAGAGTATTCACCAAACCACCACCAATACGCATTTTTTTACCTTTCAAATCGTCTAACGATTTGACTGGAAAGTTGGTATTCAACTGACCTGGACCATGTACAAACAAGGCAAGCAATTCAAGACCTCTGAATTCTTGGTCTGCTTTGAAGAATTTTTCATAGGTATGCCACAGCGCCACAGAACCAACTTCTGCATCGGTTATTTCACCTGGGATTTCAGCCACACTGGCTAACTTAAATCGACCTGGCAAATAAGCGTTAACACTAAAACCTACATCATATACACCATCTTCTACGGCATCGAAAATCGTTTTAGGATCACCGGTATAGTTTTCGATAACCACTTCAACACGGCCCTCAGTCGCCTTTTCAACCCACTGCTTCCAAGTTGGCCAAACAATTGAGTTTTGCGAACTAGTTGGCGGTAACCAAGTAGCAACATGTAAAGTCGTCTCTGCAGCTGAAGCCAGTCCGGATGCTAAAATTGATGTACCGCAAACTGCCCAAAGTAGATTTTTTTTAACACTAATCATATTTATTATTCCTATAGTTTATGATTTACATTGATAAAAAATTAGCTCTCTCATAACAATGACTTTATATAAAATCAGTAAAAAACTCATAATTATGTAAAGTCAAAAACACCCTAACCATCAATAAAACACATTTTAAAAATCATTAGTCATATAAAAAATTAGGCAAAAACATCGATACTGGAACGATAAACACAATGATCAAAAGTCGAACAATATCCACACACCAAAACGGTGTAACACCTTTAAAAATAGTGCCCGCTTTTACATCTTTTAATACCGCACTTAATACAAAGACATTCATCCCGACCGGCGGGGTTATTAAGCTAATCTCCGTCACGACGACAACAACAATGCCAAACCAAACAAGGTCGAAGCCCAAGCTAGACACAAGAGGATAAAAAACCGGCACTGTCAGTAGCAACATGGAAAGACTTTCGAACACCATTCCGAGAATGATATAAATGGCGAGGATAACCATAATCACCAGCATAGGACTTAATTCCAAGGCCGTGACAAAACTCAATAAGGCGTCAGGCAAACCAGCTCGGGTAATAAAGTCCGAAAAGATAAACGCCCCGATCACAACACAAAACAACATGGCAGACGTTCGCGCTGTATCCACTAAGGTCTCAACGATTCCTCCAAAGCTCAGACTATGCCGAGCCAAACCAATAATTAGTGCTCCACCCGCACCAATTCCTGCCGCTTCAGTCGGTGTAAATACACCTAAATAAATACCGCCCATCACAATAGTGAAAAGCAATAAAACGCCCCAAATACTCTTTAGAGCAACCATTCGTTCTTTAAAACCCATTCGCTCCCCAGCAGGGCCCGCCTTAGGGTTTCGCCATACAACGTAACGAACAGCACACATATAAAGAAAAATGCCCAACATGCCAGGAATAAAGCCAGCCGCAAATAACTCACGAATACTGGTTTGTGTTAGCAAGCCATAAATAACCAGAATAACGCTAGGAGGAATCAAGATGCCCAGTGTTCCACCTGCGGCGATAGATGCCGTTGCCAGACTATCCGCATAACCAAACTTACGCATTGGTGGCATAGCCACTTTTGCCATGGTTGCAGAAGTAGCCAAACTAGAACCACAGATAGCCGAAAAGCCACCACAAGCTAAGACTGTCGACATAGCCAGTCCGCCTTTTCGATGCCCTAAAAAAGCATAAGAGGCGTTATATAATTCCTGAGATAAACCAGAACGAGTCACTAAATTCCCCATCAGAATGAACAAGGGAATCACTGATAAATTGTAGTCTTGTACTGTACCTATCACCCGACTGGACGCCAGTGTCAGCGCTGAAGTCCAACGAAAAGACAGTACATTATCAAAACTTAGACCCTGCAAAATAGCAAAACCTAAAAAGCCAACCACTCCCATTGCAAAAGCGATCGGCATACGAATGATCAGAATTAAAAACAACAGAACGGCAAAGCCGATTAATACAACTGACATGCTACTCTCCAAACTGCTGTGATTCGTTATTGCCTTTCAGTACGCGATACGCACCGTAAGTCAACATACAAGCTGCCGTGATCCAGCTCATAATGGCGATATATTCGGTTAAATATCCAGTTGGTATTTTTAAATATTCGCTAACTTCTCCACGACGCAGAGAGCGCTCAGCCAGTTCATAAATACGAATGGCTAAGAAATAAAACGAAGAAGAGATAATAAATACTGAAAATATTCCAAGAACTTTAACGATACGACTGCCTAAAATATGATCCAGCAAATCCACAACCACATGACTACCACGCCATGTAATCAACGGCATTTGAGCAAAAACCATAATAGCCAAGCCCATTTGAGTCAGTTCAAAGGCACCATTAATAGAATTATTAAATAGATAACGGCCCACCACATCCACACAAGTAAGTGCCATCAACAAAAACAAAACCGTTGCAGAAATCCCTTCTAATACCAAACCAACCCAGCGATAGAGGTTTGGTTCTGGGTAATTTTTATCAATCCAGTCTCTTATCGACATAACAACTCCTAAATTCTTTTATTGTTTTAAACTAGGTAAAATGCGCAAGACTTGAAAAAGGGAGAATAACTCCCCCTTGTAATAATCAATCAAATTGCTTTTTAACTAAAGTTAAAATGTCGTAACTGGCAACTAATTCATCATGCTGGTTAGTGACTTGAACGTCCCAAACCACCACGCCCTGAGGCTCGCCTTTCGGACTTAACTTGCCTTGGTCAATTTTGCGTTTGCAGGTTAAACGCGCGCGAATGGTGTCGCCAATTGGAACTGGAGTGATAAAGCGCAAGGTATCCAAGCCATAATTTGCCAATACCGGACCTTCTCCAGGAGAAACAAATAAACCCGCGGCTGCCGATAAAACAAAATAGCCATGGGCAATACGCTGCTCGAACTGAGAATCGCGTGCGGCTATATCGTCGAAGTGCATATAGAAATGATCTCCGGACAAACAACCAAAGTTCACTATGTCGGTTTCCGTAACAGTACGTCGATGAGTAAGCAAAGACTCTCCAATGCGAAGATCTTCGAAATAACGACGGAATGGATGCACATCACTTTCATAGGTTTCGCCACCACGAACATATTCTCCGGTGACCGCCGACAACATCGTTGGAGAACCCTGAATAGCAGCACGTTGCATATAGTGTTTAACACCACGTATACCGCCTAATTCTTCACCACCACCAGCGCGTCCTGGACCACCATGCTTTAACATTGGCAGCGGAGAGCCATGTCCGGTAGATTCTTTTGAGGATGCTTCGTTCAAGATATGCACTCGGCCGTGCCATGCGGCTAAAGCAGGCACCACTTTTCTTGCAATCTCAGGGTCTTGAGTCACTAAAGTTGTTACCAAAGATCCCTTACCACGAGCTGCAAGCGCGATAGCATGGTCGATATCTTTATAAGGCATTAAAGTACTGATTGGACCGAACGCTTCTATGTCATGCGCTCCGCCTTCTGCATCTGGATCATTACTCAGCAGCAAGGTAGGTTGCACAAAAGCGCCTTTTTCAGAGCCTTTACCTAAAAGCTCAAAACTGTCTTCATGCCCATAAACTACGCTACTGCTTTTTAGCAGCTCTTCAAGCTGCCCTAAGACATCCTCTTTCTGTTCAAAAGAGGCCAATGCCCCCATGCGAACGGTATCTAAATGCGGATCGCCGATTGACACTTTAGCAAGGCGTGCACTTAAGTGTTCCGAAACTGCTTCTACTTGATTTTCAGGAATCAATACTCGACGAATAGCGGTACATTTCTGCCCTGCTTTCACTGTCATTTCCCGTGCGACTTCTTTAATGAAAAGCTCAAATTCTGGACTATCGACAGAGACATCTGGCGCTAGGATAGCGCAGTTCAATGAATCTGCTTCGGCATTAAAAGGAATAGAGTTATTGATGATATTTGGTGTGACTTTTAATTTGGCTGCGGTACTCGCAGAGCCCGTAAAAGTCACCACATCTTGACCATCCAAACGATCTAATAAGTCGCCAGTACGTCCAATGATTAACTGCAAACTGCCTTCTGGCAATAAACCAGACTCTTGCATCAAACGCACACAAGCCTCAGTCAAATAAGAGGTAGACGTCGCAGGCTTAACAATACAAGGCATGCCCGCCAAAAAGTTAGCTGCGAATTTTTCTAACATGCCCCAAATTGGGAAGTTAAACGCATTGATATGTACGGCAACACCTTGGCGAGGCACCAAAATATGCGTACCAAAAAACTGCCCATCACGACCCAAAGGAAAGGCATCATCTTCGTGAATCAGGTTGCCGGATGGCAACTCACGTCGGCCTACGCTCGCGTACGCAAATAAAGTACCTGCACCACCTTCTATGTCTACCCAACTGTCATTGCGAGTCGCTCCAGTCAACAGAGAAATGGCGTATAACGACTCTTTATATTCGAGTAAATGTTTGCCTAAGTCGCGTAAACAAGACGCGCGACTTTGAAAGTCCATTGCCATTAAAGAAGCACGACCTTTGGTGCGGGCAAATTCCAGTGAACGGCCAAAATCAATGGTTTCAGCGTGTGTGTGATAAATCGTTTCACCGTTGACAGGGCTAGCTAACGCTTGTCCAGCTTGATTACCTAACCACTCCCCAGCAATAAAGCTTTGTAGAACTGGGCTTTGTAAAATATGGCTTTGGCTCATAGTGCTCTCCATCAGTGGCATAAAGCCACCGTCATCTTTGTTGTTTTTATGATGTATCGATCGTATTTTTTATGCTTTAACTTTCTTTATGCTTTCTTTCATGATCAGGCGAGTGATCAAGCAGAATTAGACTTGGTCAAAATCCAATACAACCTTCTTCGACACAGGGTAAGACTGACAAGAAAGCACATAACCCGCTTCCACTTCGTAGTCTTCAAGACCAATACTGATGTCCATGTCCACTTCGCCTTCAACGACCTTGCATTTACAGGTAGAACACACGCCTGCTCGACACGAAAACGGCAGATCTGCACCATGCTCGTTACCCGCATTAAGCAAGTTTTCAGTATTCTGTTTCAGGTCAAAGCTCATTGCATGACCATCACGAATGACGGTAATTTCCGACATATCTGCATTGGCAGCAGCTTGTGCACGCTGCTCTCGTTTGCGCTCATTACCTGCCGCGGCAAACAGTTCAAAATGGATGTTTTCTTCTGGTGTACCAGACTCTTTTAATATGTCTCTAACCGTTTCCGTCATGGATTGAGGCCCGCAAATAAACGCCCCTGCCAATGTCTTCACATTCACCCAACGTTCAAACAAAGCGCGACATTTCTCTTCATCAATATGACCGTTGTACAAATCGATATCTTGCTGTTCACGACTCAAGACGAAAATCAGATTCAAACGATCCATATAAGTGTTTTTTAGATCGGCAAGTTGATCTCGGAACATGGTGGAAGAAGTAGAACGATTACCATATAAAAGCGTGACTTTACTGTACGGCTCAGTGGCTAAAGTCGTTTTTGCAATAGACAGAATTGGGGTAATCCCACTGCCTGCGGCAACCAATAAATAGTCACCATGACGGGAAGGATCAAGTTCTGAATAAAAGTGCCCTAGCGGTGGCATTACCTCAAGAACATCACCAACCTTAATCGAATCATTAGCAAAGGTAGAAAAAAGCCCATCAGGCACACGCTTTATTGCGACTCGCATTTCATTGTCTTGAACGCCACTGCAAATAGAATAAGAACGACGTACTTCTTGGCCATCAATTTGAGTACGCAGTGTCAAAAATTGACCTTGTTTGAATTGATAGCTCTGCGCTAAATCCTCTGGGATATCAAAAGCGAGCGAAATAGAATCACGAGTTTCACGACGTAAATCTGAAACGGTAAGTGAGTGAAATTGATTCATCTGTGTCTCCACGGCCACGTTATTTTTATCTATGGCTCAAATGCATTTAAAATAATCAAACGGTTCTAAACAGGACTTACACCGATACAAGGATTTGCAGGCTGTCGAGCCGAATTCACTTAATTGCTCAGTGTCTTCACTACCACAATTTGGACATTCAACTTGTGTAATTCCCGACAACAAAGAGCGCTTGCTTGAGCTACCAACTGGAGGCGCAATCCCGTAGGCTTTAAGGCGACTTCGACCCTGTTCGGTAATCCAATCGGTTGTCCAAGCTGGATCTAAACGCTGCGATACTTTAGGGTGTGAAAAACCTGCATCTTGCAGCGCATCACGTATCGACGTTTCGATATATTCTGTCGCAGGACAACCTGAATACGTTGGTGTCACCACTACATAAAGATGTCCATCCGCCCAACTGACGTCTCGAACAATACCAAGATCCATCACACTCACCACAGGTACTTCAGGGTCCATGACGTCTTCCAGCACGCTATATGCTTGCTGGATATCGGCCTCGCCCCCTGAACGACCTTGTTGGTCGGTGGTAATTAACTCACCAGCTTGCATCGGGATAAGCTCGTTGTAAGAACTGCATTTCTGCCAATAAAGTCCCCAAATGTTCTGAATGCATACCTGTTCGAGCACTCAAATAGAAAGTACTTGGCGCATCAGGAACCGTTAACGTCGCTTTAGCGAATACTTCGTTTACTGTCGCCAGCCATTGTTCCGGCAATTCGGTAAGCGCCGGAATATGTCCTGATTCAGACAGAGCCAATTCAGCGTCATTTTTTTCAACCAGTTCAAAGGTAAAACGCCAAACGATATCTACTGCTTTTTCCATGCGTTGATGGCTTTCTTCGGTACCGTCACCTAAACGTTCAACCCATTGAGATGAGCGACGCAAATGGTAAGTCACTTCTTTTAAAGACTTCGCTGCAATCGCCGCAATACGTTCATCCTTTGCACCTTTTAGCATCGTAAGCAGGTGAAACTGCCAAGCGTCATAGAAAAACTGCTTCGTCATAGTGACGGCAAAATCGCCATTAGGCTGTTCTACCAATAGCAAATTACGAAACGCACGCTCATCACGGCGAAATGCTAACGTATCGGCATCTGTACCATCGTTAATTCGCTCGGCGGCGTATTCATACCAATTGCGAGCCTGACCGACTAAGTCAAGACCGACGTTCATCATGCCCATTTCTTCTTCAAGAGCTGGAGCACGACCTGTCCACTCACAAAGGCGCTGAGCATGAATCAAGGCACTGTCGCCAAGACGCAATAAGAATTCGGTTAATTCATCGTATTTAGTCATAACCACCTCACATATGCCCTACTTCATCAGGCAGCTCATAAAAGCTGGCATGACGATAGACTTTGTCTTCTGATGGATCGAATAAAGGCTCTTTCTCATCACTCGCGGTTGCTGTGATTGATGCAGATGGCACAACCCAAATACTCACGCCTTCATTTCGACGCGTGTAAAGGTCTCTGGCATTTTCGATGGCCATTTCGGCATCCACTGCATGAACACTGCCAACATGCTTGTGATTTAGGCCGTGTTTACTACGGATAAATACTTCAAAAAGTGTCCATTCAGACATGGGAGATACCTCAAAATTAGTTAGGCAGCAGCCTGTTGTTTTTGTTTTTTGTTTGCATGGGCTACCGCCGCTTCACGTACCCAAGCTCCATCTTGAATCGCATTTCGACGCGTTTCCAAACGCTCTCGATTACAAGGGCCATTGCCTTTGAGAACCTCGTAGAATTCTTCCCACTGAATCTCACCAAAGTCGTAGTGACCACGTTCTTCATTCCATTTCAAATCAGGGTCTGGAACTGTGCAGCCTAATAGCTCTAGCTGCGGAATGGTTTGGTCAATAAAGCGTTGACGCAATTCGTCATTGGTATGGCGTTTGATTTTCCATGCCATAGATTGAGCCGAGTTAGGAGACTCTGCATCACTTGGGCCAAACATCATCAATGACGGCCACCACAAGCGATTGATGGCATCCTGCACCATGTCTTTTTGTGCTTGGATGCCATGGCGCATCATGTGCAAAAGAATTTCGTAGCCTTGGCGTTGATGAAAGCTTTCTTCTTTACAGACTCGGATCATGGCGCGGGAATAAGGACCGTAAGAGGTACGCTGAAGGGGTACCTGATTGACAATCGCAGCACCATCAACCAACCAACCAACAGCGCCCATATCGGCCCAATTAAGTGTTGGGTAGTTAAAGATACTCGAATACTTAGCACGGCCGGAATGAAGCTTTTCAATCTCTTCATCGCGATCGGCACCGAGCGTTTCCATCGCGCTATACAGATACAAACCATGGCCCGCTTCATCCTGAATTTTGGCCATAAGTTGCAACTTACGTTTCAAGGTTGGCGCGCGGGTCACCCAATTACCTTCTGGCAACATACCCACAATTTCAGAATGAGCATGCTGGGAAATTTGACGGATCAAGGTTTTGCGATAGTTATCTGGCATCCAGTTTTTAGCCTCGATTTTAATCTCGGCATCAATTTTTTCCTGAAATGCCCTTTCTTCTGGCCCCATTTCAGCTAGGGATTTTATTGCTTTCGTCCCTGTTTCAACCTGTTGTGCGTACATGAGAACATCTCCAATATCGTAGAAATAAGTCAGCTTCTTTATAAAAGAATAGACTAATGATACATAAATTCAAGTTAATTTTTAATTTTATGTATCATTTAATATTCTAATTTTTTGGCAACAGAAAATCCTAGCCCCTTAAAACAAGAGGCTACTCTTTATCAAATAGAAAGATTAATTAAACGGAAATTCGTTCGTCGTAGACGTGTTTAGCCTTGCCCTCTGAACGAGCTATGCTGCCTATTTCTCTGAGCTTAACGTTAATGCTGATCCCTATAGACGACTTCACATGATGACGCAATTCATTAATGGCACCATTGATTTTTTGCTCATCAAAACCAGCACAATCAGGACGCAGCTCAACATGCACATCCATACTATCCATATTACCTTTGCGATACAGATGTATTTCATAGTTTTCTGAAAAGTGATTTACTTTAATTACTTCTTCTTCAATCTGCGTTGGGAAAACGTTCACACCGCGAATAATCATCATGTCGTCGCTACGGCCAGTAATTTTATCGATGCGGCGCATACGGCGAGCGGTTCCCGGTAATAATCGAGTTAAATCCCGCGTACGGTAACGAATCATTGGCAAGGCTTCTTTACTTAGGCTGGTAAACACCAACTCTCCCATCTCACCATCTGGCAGCACATCACCAGTATTCGGATCGACAATTTCAGGATAGAAGTGATCTTCCCATACCGTAGGTCCATCCTGACTTTCTGCGCATTCCATCGCCACACCAGGCCCCATGATTTCAGACAAACCATAAATATCCATGGCACGAATACCTGCTCGCTCTTCTACTGAGCGACGTAATTCTTGTGTCCACGGCTCTGCACCAAAAATACCTAAACGCAACTTAAGCCCAAGCGGATCGATGCCTTGTTTTTCCATTTCATCTAACAAATTCAACATATAGGATGGCGTCACCATAATAATGTCAGGCTGAAAATCTTGAATCAGACGCACTTGCTTTTCAGTTTGCCCACCAGACATTGGAATAACCGTACAACCAAGACGTTCGGCGCCATAATGTGCACCCAAGCCGCCAGTAAACAGGCCGTAACCATAAGCATTATGTAGCATATCGCCTTTGCGCCCGCCCGCAGCACGGATCGAACGAGCCACGATGTTGGCCCAATTATCGATATCATTTTGGGTGTATCCAACGACCGTTGGCTTACCGGTCGTTCCACTTGATGCATGAAGGCGAACCACTTGATTCATCGGTGTCGCAAACATACCGTACGGATAGTTATCTCGTAGGTCCGATTTTGTAGTGAAAGGAAGTTTGGCAAGATCGTCCAACGTTTTAATATCATCTGGGTGCAACCCTAACTGATCAAAACGCTGCTTATACATAGGAACATTGCTATAAGCGTGATTGACTGTCCACTGCAAACGCTCTAATTGATGAGCTCGCAACTCATCAATACTGGCTGTTTCCATTGGGTCAAGTTGATCTGGATTAAACCGACTACGAATATCCATTGCTGCGCTCTCTCTTTTATTATTTTTAGAATTTAGTATTCATGGCTGTATTATTTTTTGGTAACACAACCTTATTATTTTGACTGCTAGGTAAATTGAAACCGTTTTACGACTACAACGCGACGCATGACGCCCCACAACGTCACGACAGCCCACGACGTTACGAGCGAAGCCAAGACAAGGCAAAAACAGACGAAAAAGCAGAGTTTATGGGTTATAAATGAGCATTTTGAGTCTGTTTTTAACACAGTATTGGCGAGCACAGTAGTCGTTAATCAAGTCGCTCAATCACCATTGCTATACCCTGACCCACACCAATACACATAGTGCACAAGGCATACCGCTTATTCTTAATTTCCAATTCATTTAACGCGGTGGTAATCAATCGTGCACCACTCATCCCTAATGGATGACCTAATGCAATGGCACCGCCATTTGGGTTAACTCGAGCATCGTCATCTGCTAAACCAAGCTCGCGCAATACCGCCAAACCTTGTGACGCAAAGGCTTCATTTAATTCAATAACATCCATATCCTCTAAGGTAAGACCCACTTGCTCAAGTACCTTTTTAGACGCTGGAGCAGGACCAATTCCCATAATACGCGGCTCAACACCTGCCGCCGCCATACCCAATACTCGCCCACGCGCTTTTAAACCATATGTCGCTGCAGCTTCTTCGCTTGCCAACAACAAGGCACAAGCGCCGTCGTTAACGCCAGACGCATTACCTGCTGTAACCGATCCTTTGCCATCGCGACGAAAAGGCGTAGCAAGATTCGACAACGTTTCCAAACTGGTGTCTGCACGAGGATGTTCATCCTGACTAACCACGACTGGATCGCCTTTACGTTGCGGAATCACAACTGGGATAATCTCTTTCGATAGACGTCCATTTTCTTGAGCAACAGCGGTTTTCTGCTGGCTACGCAAAGCGAATAGATCTTGATCTGCGCGGGAAATATTAAACTCTTCCGCCACATTTTCAGCGGTTTCGGGCATAGAATGTACGCCAAACTGATCTGCCATCAGTTTATTCACAAAACGCCAGCCGATCGTCGTGTCATACATATCCGCTTGGCGGGAAAAAGCCTGATCTGCTTTTCCCAATACGAATGGCGCTCGTGACATAGACTCAACACCACCCGCAATCATCAACCCCGCTTCACCAGCACGAATAGTTCTAGCTGCCAAGCCAACCGCATCCATACCAGAACCACACAAACGATTGATCGTCGAACCTGGCACACTATGAGGAAGCCCTGATAACAAAGAAGACATTCGAGCCACATTGCGATTATCTTCACCCGCTTGGTTCGCACAGCCATACAAGACATCATCTACTTTTGACCAATCAACCGTCGGGTTTCGATCCATTAGAGATTTAATTGGAATAGCACCCAAATCGTCTGCCCTGACTTTAGAAAGCGCGCCACCGTAACGTCCAATCGGCGTACGGATAGCATCAATAATAAGAGCATCAGTCATTTACGTTCTCCTGTGAAAGTATCTCGCCTTTAACGCGGTAAGATTTGCCGTGAAATATAGCGATCAATTGATCTTGTTGGTTATGAATCTCTACGTCGTAGTTTCCCGTACGTCCACCACGACTTTTCTCACGGCAACTTGCGGTCAGCACATCACCTTGATAAGCAGGTGCGACGTAATCAATAGAACAACCAAGCGCAACAGTCGGTTGGTTGTAGGTATTACAGGCAAACGCAAAAGCCGAATCGGCCAAGGTAAACATATAGCCGCCGTGGCAAGTTTTATGCCCTTGCAACATAAAGTCTTGCACTGTCATGCGAACTTGCGACTGACCCGGCGCAGAAAATAGCAACTCAATACCTAAATGCTGAGTGGCGACATCTCGCTCATACAAAGCTTGCGCGCAACGCTCAGCAAGCTGCACTTTCATCTGTTCTTCAGTAAAGTTATTGGACATGAAAGCTTCCTTCTAACATAGCGATACGACGAATTAACAAAGAAGGACGGTAACGGTCCTCACCATATGACAGCTGCAAGTTACGCAACACCATTTCCACATCAGCAACGCCAATAGAATCAGCCCACGCTAATGGACCTTTTGGGTAGTTCAGGCCAAAACACATGGCCGTATCGACACCTTCTGCCGTTGCGACGCCCTGCAAAACCGCATCAGCGGCCTCGTTCGCCAACATAGCGACCGTTCGCATCACAACCAAGGCCGGCGAATCCGCTACTTCACTTACCTTAATGCTAAGCAGATCAAGACACTGAACAACGTCATTAAACGCAGCTTCGGATGTCGATGCCGAACGACTCAATGCAAGATGAGCTGCACTCTGATAATCCAGCGCCAAGTCCACCAAAACAAGATCGCTTAACAGCTCATCTTTAGCGCGCTCACACGCCATACGTCCGTCGGTTAACGCCAGCAAGGCTCTGCCAATTTTTAGATAGCCTTTCGCCAATCCAGATACTTGTGTTACTTGAACACCAGCCTGAGACAAACGCTCAACCAATCCGGCTAGATGACCAACATCTTCAGATACTTCACACTTGATAGTATTCACATCACTAGAGGATAAGACAGAGACGACTTGAGCCTCAGGCTTTTCGGCACCCTCTTGATAAGAATAAAAACCTTGGCCGGTTTTCCGCCCTAAAAAGCCAGCATCTACTAAGTCTTTTTGAATCAAAGAAGGCTGAAAGCGAAAATCGCCATAATAAGCATCGAATACAGAACAGGTAACCGCATAATTCACGTCGTGACCAATCATGTCCGTCAGCTCGAACGCCCCCATTCGGAAGCCACCCGCCCCTTTCAACAAAGTATCCAAGGTCACACAATCCGCAACCTGCTCTTGTCTTAAACGAAAACTCTCAGCGTAAAAAGGACGTGCTACTCGATTAACAATAAAACCCGGAGTAGAAGCGGCATAAACAGGCTTTTTCCCCCAATTCAACGCGGTTTCATAAACACAGGTCGCCACATCAGAATCGGTTGCCAAACCAGACACCACTTCAACCAACTTCATAATCGGAGCCGGATTAAAGAAATGCATGCCAACCATACGTGCTGGATATTTCATTCCAGCCGCTAAACGAGTAACAGAAATAGAAGAGGTATTACTGGCTAAAATGCAGTCTGCGGCGCAAACCGATTCTAACGTATCAAAAATGACTTTCTTGACGTCGATGTTTTCAACGATGGCTTCCACTACCAACCCAGCATCAGACAAATCATCCAGCGAGTTTGCCACTGACAAGCGAGCTAATATTTGTTGCACTTGCTCAGAAGTAAACTTGTTGCGCTCTACCAATTTAGCCATCTGCTTCGCCATTGCATCGATAGCAGTTTGAGCAACACCTTCTCGATTGTCATAAAGCTTAACTTGATGACCCGCTTGGGCAGCTACCTGAGCAATCCCAGCTCCCATTGCGCCAGCACCAATCACCCCAACAACCGCACTTTGCTTCAAGGCTAGCATGATTATTCTCCCTTAAATTCTGGAGTACGTTTCTCCATAAAGGCTTTTACGCCTTCACGGTAATCCTGCGTCTGACCCGCCATTCGCTGTAAATCACGCTCAACATCTAGTTGAGTATTAAAATCGTGATCAAAACTTTGATTGAGTGCACGCTTAACAAAAGACAAACCTTTGGTTGGTTGAGTTGCCAGACGACGCGCCAACGACATCGCCTCTTCGCGCAAACTTTCATCGTCTACGACTTTATAAATCATCCCCCACTCTAGCGCTTTTTCCGCCATAAGTGGTTCTCCTAACAAGGCCAACTCTTTGGCTCTTGCCATACCGATCAAGCGTGGTAAAAACCAGGTTCCACCTGAGTCAGGTATTAAACCGATCTTACAAAAAGCCTGAATAAATTTGGCAGAACGCGCCGCAATAACCAGGTCGCACGCCAAAGGAATATTCGCCCCAGCACCTGCCGCCACACCATTAACAGCACATATCACTGGCATCGGAAAAGCCTGTAACTGTTTAATCAGTGGATTGTAAAAACGTTCTATTGAAATACCCAGATCAGGTGACGCGGCATTAGGATCAACATTACGATCAGACAAATCTTGCCCAGCACAGAAACCTCGCCCCTCAGCCGTTAAAACCAGCGCCCTAACCTGTTTATCTTTTAGAGCGGACTTTAGTGCTTGCTGTACTTCAAGGTGCATGACTTCATTAAAGCTATTAAGCGCCTTGGGGCGATTTAAGCTCAGTAATGCCACACCAGAATCAACCGAATATAGAATGTGTTCGAAGCTCATTTACTATTGCCTCTCTAAAAATTGAAAAATAACGCCAGAAAATTAGCGACCAGAAAAGTTGGGCTGACGTTTTTCTTTAAACGCCATAATCCCTTCTTTCCTATCTTCAGTACCTGCCAGCACAGTAAAAGCATGGCGTTCAAAACGCAGGCCTGTTGCTAAGTCAGTATCCATGCCTTTTAGAATGGATTCTTTTGCTAAGCGCACAGCAAGACTGCCTTTACTCGCAATGACTTTCGCCAAAGCCAAAGCTCTGGTAACAGTAAGTTCAGGTTGGGTTATTTCACTGATGAGACCAGCATCTTTTGCCTGCTGGGCATTGATAGGTTGACCGGTAAGCACCATTTGCATGGTGAGAGATTTACCAACAGCGCGTAACAGACGTTGGGTTCCGCCTGCTCCAGGCATGATACCTAGATTGATTTCAGGTTGACCAAATTGCGCATCACGACCAGCAATAAGAATATCCGCATGCATGGCCAACTCGCAACCGCCACCCAAACAGTAACCATTAATGGCTGCAATAACGGGTTTAGAGAAACGCGTTATACGCTGCCAATATTGCTGACGCGGATCATTCAGCATACCAACGAGATCACGTTCTGCCATCTCATTAATATCCGCTCCAGCGGCAAAAGCCTTCGAACTGCCAGTCAGCACCAAGACTCGAATATCACTCGATGCTTCAACGCCATCCATGACATCGCATAATTCCGCCAATAACTCTGTGGTTAGAGCGTTCAGTGCTTCGGGACGGTTCAACTGCACCAACTGAACCCCATCTTCGACCTGATGCACTACCAATGATTGGTAATTTTTAATTGTCATTTGATTCAAACACTCGATCTTATTGTTATTAGTTCGTTCCACTAAACACGCCACAGCAAGCTTAGTAGCACTTCTTTTAATATAAAGATGAATCATAATTAGATACAAAACAAGATAGAATTTATTTTTTTTTGTATCCTTTTAACTTACGACTCAACCGACAATCTAAAAATAGACAAAAAAATATAATAAATTCATACAGATAGTGACATTAAAAAGATTTTCGCATTCGATAAAACAAAAATAAATCTTGATAATTTTCGATTTTCACGTAAAAAAACGAAAGAATTTAAAACATATCGACACAAAATAATCTAAAATTGAAGAAATAAAGAACCAAATAAAAAAGGAAAAAACATGCCTTACTACAAAATTGATGGTGTCACCCCAGTGGTACATCCAAGCGCATACGTACACCCAACCGCGACGCTGATTGGCGACGTCATCATTGGAGAAGGCTGTTATGTTGGTCCAGGAGCCTGTTTAAGAGGGGATTTTGGGCGCATTACTATGGAAGAAGAGTCAAACATCCAAGACAACTGTGTTGTCCATGGCTTTTCCGACAGCCATACCATCATTCGCAAACATGGACACATTGGTCATGGTGCTGTTTTACATGGCTGTGTTGTTGGAGAAGATGCTCTGATTGGTATGAACAGCGTTGTCATGGATTACGCTGAAATCGGCGAAGGTTCAATCATTGCTGCATCCTCATTTATAAAGAATCGCTTTACTTGTCCACCTAGATCTCTGGTGATGGGCTCGCCAGGAAAAATCGTTCGATCCGTCACAGATGACGAATTAAAATGGAAGCAAACAGGCACACGAGAATACATAGAACTCTCGAAAAGATGCCTCACCTCTATGGTTGAATGCATTCCACTCAATGTCATAGAAGAAGATAGACCAACACTGCAAAGTCGGTCACATCAGCCAAAAGGCTAGTACATTCCATGTTGCAATGCACTTAGTCTACCCTTTTAAGACTATTCCACTTTACTAAGCCGGACAGGTTTAAGAGAATGACCTCTGGCTTAACTCACTGGATCACCAGTCACCAATGAACAGAATTAATACTTTAGATACTTTAATCACTCGTTTTCAACAGCAAAAACCCATTCGAGCATCATCTCTCGTCATCACTTTATACGGTGATACGATTGAACCTCATGGCGGAACCGTTTGGCTAGGCAGTTTAATCAAGCTGCTTGAACCAATGGGCATCAACGAACGATTAATGAGAACCACCATCTTTCGTTTGACTCAGGATGGCTGGCTGACCAGTGACAAGGTGGGAAGAAAAAGTTACTACAGCTTAACAGGTTCTGGTCGACGTAAGTTTGAACAAGCTTTCCGACGCGTGTACAGCGCCAACCAAACCGTATGGGATGGTTCTTGGTGTTTAATCATGACACAACAATTGTCTGCCGAGGAAAGAAAGCAGCTACTAGACGATCTCAACTGGCAAGGTTTTGGCGTACTAACTGGTCAGCTTATTGGTAGTCCAAACACCAATCTAAGTGACATAAATACCGTCTTAGCCTCATCTGGTTTACAAAGCAAAGTCATTATATTTAAAACACATCAACAAGAAGAGCTAGCAGGAAGACAGATTCGAATGCTAGTAAGAGACTGTTGGGAACTCGATAAACTTGGCGCTCACTACCAAGAATTCATCAACCTGTTTCGCCCTGTATGGCAAGAACTGGATGAAAAAGACAATCTCGACCCTGAATCCTGCTTCCTGACTCGCACTCTGTTAATCCATGAATACAGAAAGCTCTTGCTGCGAGATCCTCAGCTACCTGAAGAGCTCCTACCGGGAGACTGGGAAGGCAGAGCCGCAAGACAGCTATGTCGAAACATTTACCGCAAAGTCACCCCAGCTGCAGAACACTGGCTAGGGAAAAACCTAGAATCCGCAGATGGGCCACTTCCAGAAGCTTCACAAGCTTTTTATCAAAGATTTGGCGGATTGAACTAGTCATACAAGCTAACGCACGACGCTTTTGATCTAGGCAACAAGCTTTATAAATCATATGTAGTTTCTTCAAGAAGTCTCTATGAGTTATAAAGCTTATTTCACCACACAATGAACTCAAACCATATAGAAGATCAAGCAGACTCTCTAATAATCAATCGACCGTCCAGCTTGATATGACTCTCTATTTCATCTGAAATGATACCTATTAAGCTCATAATCATATCAATAGCACATTTACCTATGTTTTCTACATCCTGTTCAACCGTCGTTAATGGTGGACAAGTAAATTTACTCAAAGGCTGATTATCATGGCCTGATATTGAAATACTCAAGGAATTTTGATCCTTAAATGTTATCAAACCTTCTGAAAACATTGCTGAAATAACCCCAAATGCCACCCGATCATTGGCACATATAATGGCATCACCATCCAATTGATTAGATCTAATCATGCGTAAAGCTTCTTCTCGCGCCCACTCTTCAAAATCCCAGCGCAAACTTTGCCCAACAGGAAGGACGATAGGCGACTCATCACTTGCTTTCATCGTGTCGAGGTACACGTCCAAACGTTCCTGAGCATTACTATTTACATTCGGCATAGGGAAAAAAGCGGGATGTCGCCCCGCCCCAAGCATGTAATCTGTAATAAGACCAATTGTTTGCCTATTGTTATTTCTGACGCTGTAATTGGCTCCTTCAAAAACAGCATCAATAAACACCAAAGGCAACTCCATCTGGATTCTATGAAGCTTTTTTTCAACTTGTCGAATCCCGGATGGCGCATAGCAAATTCCAGCCACTTTCACCGAAAGAAAGTTTTCAATAGCCTTCGACTCAAGAGCAGGATCACCATAAGAACACTCAATCATCACTGAGTAGCCATAAACCAACGCGTTCATGGCAATCGAGCGTACAATAGAGGCATAAAAAGGATCCCCTAAAGAAGGAATTAACACCCCTATTATCTTCGAATCTTTACGCATTAAGCGCGACGCTAAAAGATTTGGACGGTAATCCACTTCTTTTAGCATTGCCTCAATTTTCATTCTTGATCGAGGACTAACGGCATCTTTTTTTTCAAAATATTTAGAGGCCGTAGGACGAGATACTCCAGCTAGCGCAGCAAACTCTTCCATTGTATTAACTTTTTTCAATCAAAAGTCCTCTCATAAAATAATACCCACAAAAACAACAACTAGATTACTGAAAATTGATTACATGCCTGAGCATACATTTTTATCTCAGAACGAATTCGTTCCCGCAAAAAAACGGCAGGATCATTAATTATCTCACCTTTTCTTAATGCAACATATTGCGCAGACATATACTGGCTAATCAGTGGGTACGGAGCAGGAGATGTCGTCAAGTTCTGAATCAACACCTTCAAGCTTGCCTCAATATCAGTGTGATTCCAGTAGTATCGAGAGCGATCACTAAAACTAAACTTGCGAGCAAACATTTTATCTTGCTCATTCCCATGATAGTAACCTTCCCAATACTTAGGATTATTTACCATGGTTTGCTCCAACACTTCTCGAATATTGGAGCGTTTTTCAGGTTCAATCCATTCATCTTCAATATAACTTAAGGCAAATACCGCTTCGCGAAATGCGAATGTTAATCCCGGACCCACTTTTAGAATCGCAAAATGATCTCTTACTAGATGGCTCAAACAAGATTGCGATTGATAATCCGTTGAATGAGCTTCAAAAACCATTCCGGAAAACTGATGAATAACAGACTTTAATTCTTTTGCTTTTACTGGGTCATATTCAATTACACTTGAGTGATCAAATTCCACTCCTGGCTGCACTACAACACCAATCACTCGATCAAAAGCATCGTCAATACCAAGATTAGAGAAAAGCACGCGGTGAGTATGAATGGTATCGGCCAAATCTATAGTAGAGGTCACCTGAAGTTCTTCTAAATCCTCTTGGGCACCGCCAGGAACAGGAACCTCGGTACCTATTACGTAATAAGGTTTCTGTTGCGCTAAAGAGACACGTTCAGCAGCCTGACACATAATAGCGGCACGCTTAGCAATCGTTTCCGACGACAACGGTACCTCATCATCAGCACAAGACATACTTGCATCTAAATGAATTTTAGTAAAACCAGCTTTAACATAGGCCTCTACAAGCACCATTGCCTTTTCCATAGCATCAGCTGAAGAAAGATGCTTCCAGGGATTTGGGCCCAAATGGTCTCCGCCAAGAATAAGCTGATTAGTATCATAATCAACGGACTTAGCAACCTCAGCAATATAAGCTTGAAAGTCAGCAGGGGTCATATTGGTATAACCACCATCTTGATTTACCTGATTACAAGTCGCCTCAATCAATAGTGGAGAATTATTTTCTTTCGCCTCTAACATAGCAGCTTCTAAAACAAAACGATTTGCTGAGCATACGGAATAAATACCTATCTGCTCACCTGAGCGATTTAGCTCGACGATATTTTTTAGTATTTCTGTTGAAGACATTTATATTTCCTCTAAAGATTCAGTGAAAGTATCGATAAACTTATTAAGCTCTTCTTCTGATGATGCTCCCTCCATTGGCCCCCAATGAGATACAGCCATGGCTCCACTTGCATTAGCAAGCCCAAGAGATTTTTCTGGTGAATAACCCAGTTCACGACATGCAATATAAGTAGCTCCGAAAGTATCTCCGGCACCAGTCGCATCAATTTCTTCAACAGAAAAAGATGGCATAAAGAAATAGTCATTATGACTATAAAAAGCACAACCATCAGATCCTTGTTTTAATACGATTTCACTAACACCCAATTCAAGTGCCGATTCGACCGCATCCTCTAAAATTTGTTTATTAGTTAGAGCAAATAGCTCTTCACCACTAGGCAAAAATATATCTGTTTTGGCTAAAACTTCTTTAAAAAATGCAAACAAGGCTGAATCACCCAACAATTCTTTACGTACATTAGGATCGAAAGATATTTTCCCACCATTATTTTTTACGATTTCAATCGCTGCTCGCATCATATGTATTACATCATGCGAAAAAATAGACGACCCCATAACATGTAAAACAGCACAAGTAGAAAGACGCTCTTTCGCAATATCAGTTAACTCAAAAGCAGCAGAGGCACTATGACGAATATTAAAAATAAAATCTCGGTTACCATTACTTTGATACCTAACAAATGCTGTTCCTGTTGGAAGCTCACTATTAACTCCAATTAGACTGGTATTAACACCATTATCTATAAGTCGCTTTAAACAAACCTTACCAAAATCATCATCTCCAACACTGCCAATTATCGAAGCTGGAACTTTCATTTTAGCTACTTGATTGATAAAAATAGCAGGTGCACCACTAGGATAAGGTCCAAGAAACTCACCAGCTTCAATGAATAACTGGTTCGTTTTTTTAGCCATTATTTCAACAAGAATTTCACCAAGAGTGATTACTTCTTTCATTACTTTACCTATGCAGGGATACATTACCGATAATATAAAACAGCAATATAAATTCTTTAAATTATAAAATATTCAAGGATGGTTATATTTTTAGAAATCTCTATTAGGTCTGTAGAAAAATATGACCATAAAAAATAATCATCATTTATAAAACCTAACCAAATAGTAATACTAAGCAGCTTTTCTCTTATTTTTATAAACATCGATGCCTACAGCGATCAATATCACGACACCTTTAACAATAAGAGAAACAAAGAAATCGACATTCATTAGGCTCATAACATTACTAAGCACAGCGATAATCAAAGCGCCAATTAAAGTGCCAATAATTGTTCCCCTACCACCGGTAAGAGAAGTTCCGCCGAGCACACAAGCTGCAATAGCATCTAGCTCCATACCATTTGCGGCTGTTGGCTGTGCAGAAAACATTCTTGAGGCCAACATAACACCACCCACACCAGCCATTAATCCTGTGATCATATATGAGTAAATAGTGGTTTTAGATACGTTGATACCTGAATAAGCGGCAGCTTCTGGATTACCACCGACAATATAAACTCGACGCCCAAAAGTTGTCTTTGATAAGACAAAATGATTCAGAGCTATCATCGACAACAAAATAATAATGGGAAAAGGGATACCAAAAAGGTAACCGTTAAAAATGTATTCAAAAGGAGCATTATCATAAAGAGAGACGGCTTGACCATCACTGGTTAACATTGCGACGCCACGCCAAATTCCCATAAAGCTCATGGTGACAATAAAAGGGTGAACACCTAACCAGGTGGTGATAAACCCGTTCGAAAAGCCACAAAAGACAGCGACTAAAAGCGCTATTGGAAGCATCAGGCCAAAAGGTAAACCATTTGTTAGCCCTATTACTAAAACCAGTCCAGTTAGTGCCACAATAGAACCAACTGATAAATCAATTCCTGCAAGTAAAATTGCATATGTCATACCAAAGGCAACAATAGCAACAATCGATGTTTGTAAAATAATATTTGTAACGTTATTTACTGACCAAAAATATTCGGATAAAAAAGAAGAAACCAAGCATAAAATTAATAACCCACCTAGTATTCCAGCATATTCGCGAAAAAAACTTTTAATCATTTGAATCAACTCCCGTTGCATAAACCATTACTTTATCCTGAGTTAACCCTTTCGTTTTAAACTCTTTAACCAATTTTTTTTCTCTCATAACAAATAATCGATCACTCATATTCATCACCTCAGGTAACTCAGATGAAACCAAAATAACAGCCGTTCCTTTTTCCGTCAGCTCGCGAATAATGCTATAGATTTCATATTTAGCACCAACATCTACACCACGGGTAGGCTCATCTAAGATCAAAATATCAGGTTGTCTTTCAAGCCACTTAGCTAGTACGATTTTTTGCTGATTCCCGCCACTCAGCGACCCCACACTTTGGTGTCTATTCTGTACTCGAATATTCATCCGCTTAATACTGTCTTCGGTTTGACTAACTTCTGCTTGCTCGTTAAGCAGACCACGAATTGCTATTCGTTCAAAACTCGCCAAATTACAGTTAATATGCACACTGTGATCTAGCACTAAGCCTTCTTCTTTCCGGTTCTCAGTAACAAATGCAATACCGTTTTCGATCGCTATAATGGGGGTTTCTATTGCTACTTTTTTACCTTTAATAATGATTTCACCTTCATATGGCAACATGCCAAATAAAGCATTCATCACATCTGATCGTCCTGCACCAACTAAACCAAAAAAACCGACCACTTCACCAGCATGAAGATCAAAGCTAACATTATGAAAGGCATTAGGATTAGTCAGAGATTTAACACTCAAGACGAGGTCACCAATTTCTGAAGTTGATTCATTTTTTGATGGATAAATATCATTCATCTCTCGACCCACCATCATAGTAATAAGGGGGTCAATTGATGTCTCTGCTTTATCTACTGTGTCTATATATTGCCCATCTCGCATAACGGTTATGTCATCAGAAATACGCATAATTTCAGCCATCTTATGGCTGACGTAAATAATGGCTTTATTTTCAGATTTCAGTTCGGAAATTATATTAAATAGAATTTCGACTTCAGAGTCAGATAATGAAGAAGTAGGCTCATCAAAAATAACAACATCAGACGGGTAACTTAAGCCTTTGGCAATTTCTACCAGCTGGCGCTGCGCCATTGACAAAGAACCCACTTTTATTTCTGCCGATATTGGTATGTGATATTTATTAAGAATTCCTTTAGCATCGGAAATAATTTTTTTAGAATCGATCACGCCAAAACGATGAGGCTCGTTATTTGCAAATATATTTTCTGCAACTGTGAGGTTATTACACAAAGAAAGCTCTTGAAAAATAATAGCTATACCATTGTCTCGAGAATCTCTAGGTGATTTAAACTCAACATTTTTACCATTGCGTAAAATACTGCCAAATGTAGGTGGATGAACGCCCGCCAGCATCTTAAGAGTGGTAGATTTACCACAACCATTTTCACCTAAAATAGTATGCACTTTTCCAGCTCGAAACCTTATGGATAGCCCATCTACAGCCTTGTTGTCGCCAAAATGCTTACACAACCCGACTGTTTCTAGTAATACTTTCGACATCAATAGCTCCAGAACAAAAAATAGGGCCTACATCAGCCCTATTTCTATCGCCGTTAATTACTTACCTGTATACAGCACAGGGACAATCGGATATTCAGACTTAACTTCTTTGCCATTCAAATAATCTGCAACGACTTTCATTGCCGTTTTACCCATAGCATCAGCATCTTGTTTCACAACACCGATAATATGATCATTTTCTTCGACAGCTTTAATGCCCTCTGGCATACCATCAAATCCAATAACAACCGCTTTGGATTTTTGTTTAGTAACCGCAAGACCAGCACCAATCATCATGTCATCACCAAACGCAAAGATCAGATCCGTATCAGGATTTGCTTGCAGCATGTTAATAGTTGATGTCATAGACTCTTCACGAGTTTTGCCTGGTTGAACCGCAACGATTTTGATATCAGTATCTGCTACAGCATCACGAAAACCTTGCAATCTGGCTTCTACGGAAGAAATACCAGGATAAGACAACATAACAACCTGCCCTTTTCCACCCAGCTGTTTCACTGCCAACTTACCTGCAACGACACCGCCACCGTAATTATCCGTCGCGATATGCGATACAATCTTGCTATTTTCAGCACCGATATCAACAGTAATGACAGGGATATTTGCACGTTCAGCTTTTTTCAGCGGCCCACGAATCCCCTTAGAGTCCACCGGAGATATGACAATGGCATCTACGTTTTTAGTAATGCAGTCCTCTATATCGTTAATTTGCTTAGCAAGATCTTGGTTTGCCACAGAAACTTTTAAGTTGATATGTTGCAACTTAGCACCTTCTTTGAGGCCATTACCTAAAGCGATATAAAACGGATGGGATTGAGTCAAAAGAGAAGCACAAACAACAGGCTCATCTTTCGCATAAAGATTGAAAGAAGCGGAAGCAATAGCGACAGCAATTGCAGTAAAACGTTTAAGGTTTTTCATTTTGATTTTCCTGTACATTTATTTTTATAAGTATTACGCCAACACAAACCAACTATTAATTATTAATAGTAGATATATGAAGAAAATTACCCCTTATATTTACTCGAGTCAATATTTTTTTTACTCGCGTACAAAAATGAAAAAGTTATCCTCTCCTACATAGCCACCCTAAAGGCATTGTGGGTCGATTCAACTTTTGCTTGTAATGTCTACATAATTGCATTCTATCTAAGACTCGCTACTGCAATGTCAAAGGTTAAGTAGCTGTGATAATTATTGGGGGAACTAGAAGGCAGGTAGTTGGAATGATGCTGACATCATTGAAAGATAACCCTAGATTGGAATTAGATATTAAAAAAACTCACTCCACTCTCAAGGAGCAGAATGAGTCAAAGCATTACAAGTATTGACCCTGTTTTACTCTTACTACATCACGTCGATAGACTGAAAATCTTTCATGATACGGTCTTGAATCGCCTCTGTTCGCCCAGCAACAATCACGCCTTTACGAACAGTAGGTTTATAAGAACTTCCATCAAGCATACAGACATAGCCACCCGACTCCTGATAGGCAAGAATTCCTGCGGCATGATCCCACACTTTTGGTTTAGGGCTAATAAAGAAATCAACACCGTTCTGCACCATTGTTCGATATTCATGGCAACAACAACGCAGATTGGAAGAACGGGCATAATTAACTTGCTGAATAGCAACACGCTCGCGCACAGCACTGTCCTCAAACAAAAAAGGCGAAAAAAATCCAACCAACTTAGAGTCAACAGGCTGATTACTTAACATTAAGCGTCGTGGCAATTGGTCCGGTCGAACAAACCAAGAGCCTTCACCTAAACTCGTTTCAATCCAATCGTCATTTAATGGGTCATACAACAAGCCATAAACGGTTTCACCTTGATAGATAGCTGCAATTAATACACCAAAGGTTGATAAGCCATGAGCGAAATTCCATGTCCCATCAATAGGATCAATGATAACAACCAGTTCGTTCGTATCAATTTGATCTAATAATGACTCATCTTCCGAAACCGCTTCTTCACCAATGATGACAGCGTGAGGCAACAGCGTTTGAAAGCGCTGTGTTAATGCTTTTTCAGAGGCAACATCCGCTTCAGTAACAAGGTCATCAAAACTTGTTTTGAACGACACAGCACCATCCGAGAGCCTTCTAAACCTAGGCAAAATTTCTGCCTTGGCAACGTCCCGAACAATTTCTATCATCTCTGATTTTTGCTTACGTGTTAACACAACACCTCCATTTTACAATCTAAACCTATGAATTACGGGCGAGCATGATATTTTTCATCAATAGAGTTTATTGCTTTAACATTATCTGCCGAGCGACCATTTTCATCGAATACTTGAACCAAAAACGCATCGGCAATGGACTTCGCTAACTCTTGCCCAATTACACGTGCACCCATAGTAATAATTTGTGCATTGTTAGAAAGTGCGGCGCGCTCTGCAGAATAAGTGTCATGAGTGAGAGCAGCTCGAATACCCGGCACTTTACTTGCTGCAATACACACTCCAATTCCTGTACCACAGCATAAAATGGCACGATCGTATTTTCCTTCTAAAACTGCATTAGCGACACGATCAGACAAATTGGCATAAAACGGCTCAACTTCTCCAGAGTCAGTTCGAGAAACCTCCTCTACATCGTAACGATCTTTAAGATGGTCAGCTAAAATTTTTGCTAGCCCTTCGCCAGCACTATCTCCAGCAATTGCAATTCTCATGATGCTATCCTCGGCTTTATATTTGCGTTTGAACGGCTGCGGCACATTTATTTAAAATATCGATATATCCACTAACACTCCAAGCGGATCGACCAATAAATAAACCATCAATGTGTTCGCAGGCTATAAGTTCTTCACAGTTATTAGGGTTCACCGAGCCGCCATATAAACAAGGCACTTTGCGTCCCAATACTTTTTTGGAAACATCCAGAATTTCAGCTTGTCTTGCGTCGGCATACTCAGCAGAAGCTGGAATCCCTCGCTCACCTATTGCCCAAACAGGCTCATAAGCAAACAAAATAGGCGCATCTTTCTGGTCATCACTCAGAAATTGCAACGCACCTCGCACTTCTTTTGCTAAGACATGAGCTGCCTGACCACTTTCTTTATCTGCCAATGTTTCGCCAACACAGATAAGCGGAATTAAACCATGACGAATAGCAGACTCGACCTTACGGCCAACAGTCTCATTGGTTTCACCAAAATACTCTCGTCGTTCTGAGTGACCCAGTTCAACGATATCAAGGTGACAGTCATTCAGCATTAGAGGAGACACTTCTCCTGTCCAAGCTCCATGTTCTGCCCAATGCATATTTTGGGCCCCTACTTTTACGGATGTATCACGAAGTATTTCTTTTACTTCACGTACACATGTAAATGCAGGGATAACAAATCTCTGAATATGGGCATCTGCATTAGCATCATCAACCTGTAAAGCGACTGAAAACGCTTGTGCCTCTGCCAGTGTCTTATTCATTTTCCAACTTGTACCAACCCAAAATTGCTTTTTATCCGTCATGTATTTTCCAGTGGTCTCGCAATAGTTAACTGAATGCCAGCGTCCACCAACTGCTGTTGGACGTTTGGCTCTGGAACTTGGTCGGTGATGACCCAGTCAAAATCATCAAGATTTGCCAGTACATGAAGTGCAACACGATCAAAGCGTGTGTGATTAACCAACAAGCAAGTCTTAACCGCCGCATTAATCATGGCTTTTTTTACTCTAATCACATCAGCATCCATATGAAACACTTGGTTTCCAGATACCGCAGGACTCGATAAAAAAGCAAGATCCGCTCGCAAACTAGTTAAATTTTGCTCTGCCAACACGCCGAAGTAACCATTAAACTTAGAAGAATACATTCCACCAAGTGCAATAAGATCAATCCCCTTTTCAAACTTTAATGCCTCCAAAATGGAAGCATTATTGGTAATAACTGTCAGTGGCTTTTTACGAGGAAGCATGCTCCCCAGCATTGCAGCCATAGATCCATCGTTGACCATCACTGTCATCCCAGGCTCAACTAGCTCCAATGCTTCTAACGCCATAAGTTCTTTACCTTCACTACCCTGACGTTCACGCAGTCTAAAATCACTTTCGAATTGCATGCCCGCTTCAATAGTCGCACCGCCTCGCACTTTACGCAGCAAGCCGCCGGCTTCAAGTTCGTCTAAATCACGGTGAATTGTCATCTTCGAAACAGCAAAACGTTTCGCTAACTCCTCTAGATCAACAACACCATTTTCGACAAGAAGATCGATAATTTGCTGTCTACGTTCATCACGCTTCATAAACACTCACTTCGATAGCAAACCTCTTGAGTATGTTATAAACCCAAAAATAACATTTTAAAAGTTATATTTAACAAAAATATTTTTATTTTGTTAAGATTAATGTTATTTAAGACACAAAACCAAGAAATTCCAGATTGAAATCACAAAAAAACGTGAAAACAGCCAGTTTTCACGCAACTTAGTGAGTAGAATAACATTTATAAAATCGAATTTAGATAGGAAACCATCAAAATAACAGGGGAAACTGCGTGAAACATGATTAGTAGATGTTAAAAATCACATTTTTTTGTTTAGTACTGATATTTCCTCTGAGTATCTAGGAAATACCAGTGTTGTATTTTTTGACATATTCAAATATATGAATAAAACATCACAAAATATGCAATTTACCATTAAAACTCATCAGCTTTTCTCTGGCCTCTTGGCTGAGTTCACTGTCTGTATATATTTCTGAAAACTGATCAAGTTCTGCCACTTTAAACAAAGAAAAGCTATTATATTTACTACTATCAGCCACTAGAATACTTTCTTCAGCACACTTCATCATATCGGCTTTAAGCGCTGTTTTTGCTTCTTTTGGCGTAGTTACACCATGCTCAAAGCTCCAAAAGTTACTACTTATAAAAGCAATATCCGTATGAATAGACTGAAGTAGCCTTCTTGCATGCTCTCCAACGCAAGACTGGCTGGCATTATCAATCTCCCCACCAAACATGGTTACTTCAATCTGTTTGAATTCACTTAAAAACAGCGCAATTCTTAAATCAGGGGTGATAACCCTAAGAGGAAGATGTGTGATATTTTTCGCAATTTCCATTGTCGTCGTGCCGGCATCTAAAATAATAGAATTCCCAGACTCAACTCGCTCAGCTGCTGCTTTAGATATCCTTTCCTTTTCAGCCTTAAATAATTGGTTTTTTTCTTGAACAGAAAGCTGTGTCGCAACAAAATTATTTAAAGTGACACCACCATGAGTCCTTCTAACAACACCCTGATTTTCTAGATCGATTAAATCTCTCCTTACTGTTGCAGGAGAAACATTTAGAGTCTGAACAAGCTCATCAACAGTCGTTAAATTAGTATCTTTTAAGTAATCAACTATATCTTTATAGCGGTGCTGTTTTTTCATCAACTTTGGTCACCCTAGTTAAGTAAATAATCACGAATTCACCCAAAATAGTGTAATCGAAGGAAATATTGTAATAAGAACCAAGCAGCAGAGCAAAGTTCCTAAAGGCACCAACGTCGCTAATATGACTTTTTCAACCTGGATTTCAGCCACTTGGCTCGCAGCAAACAAGGTTACCCCAAGTGGAGGGGTAAACATACCTATGGCCAAGTTTACAACCATCACCACACCAAAATGAACAGGATCAATACCATAAATAATAGCAATGGGGGCAAGTATAGGTGCAAGTAGTAAAATCGAAGCAGATGTTTCAACAAACATACCAACAACTAAAAGCAACAAATTAACCGCTAAGAAAAACTGTAACTTAGTCGAAAAGTTATCCGTAGCAAAAGTAGAAAGTAGCTGAGGCAAATCGGACCGACTCACAAGAAAACTTAACAATGAAGCTGCCGCAATAATTAGCATCACAGAAGACGTTGATACCACAGAACCTTTAAGTATCCTTGGTATATCTTTAAACGAGATTTCTTTATAGACAAAAACGCCCAGTATCAGACCATAAATAACAGCGATAGCTGAAGCTTCAGTTGGAGTGAAAACACCACCATAAATTCCACCAAGAATCATGGTAGGCATTAGCAAAGCCAGTAAGGCATCTTTTGATGAAGCAAGTAAACTCTGTTGATCATTTGCATCATTTTTGCCATGTCCAGTCACAATACACCAAACAATAACCATGATAATAAGAGCGACGCCCATAAGCAGCCCTGGGCCTATTGCAGCAAGAAAGAGCTTACCTATGGATGTATTGGTACTAACACCATACATAATTAATGGCACAGATGGAGGAATAACAATTCCCAAATTCGCAGAAGACGCCTGAATCGCCGTCGCCATAGGTTTAGGATAACCATGTGCTATCATCGCTGGAAGCAAGATCGCTCCGACAGCATATGCTGTCGCAACACTCGACCCAGACACGGCAGCAAAAATCATACTGGTGATAACACAAGAAATCGCTAAACCACCCTGAAGGTTACCCACAAGAGATTTTGCAAAAGTTACCAAACGTTTTGAAACGCCCCCTTGCCCCATAATATTTCCGGCTAAGATAAATAAAGGAACAGCCATTAATGGAAAGCTATCTAGACCAATAAACATTCGCTGTGGAATGATTATTAATGGGAGGTTACTGAAAAAATAAAGCCCTACTGCTGACGCAATAACAATAGCGACGGCAATAGGTACAGACAAAGAAATGAATGTAAGTAATAACGAAACAATGGCTGTTGGCATGACTAGACCTCTGCGGTTTTAGTTATTTTAAGATCGGCAGGTTCAGATTTATTTTCGACATTTAATATATGCCATTCAAGTAAGGACGGAATGCTTAGAACAGCGCCAATAGGGATACTGATATAAAGCCAAAACGCTGAAATATTTAACATAGCGACATTCTGATTTTTTACCCTTACCGCAATATCCCAGCCATACCATATCAACACACCAAAAAAAATCAGCACAATGATGGTAACCGCTCGTTTTACCCATAAACCAAAGATATCTGGCAGTACTTCCACAAAAAAAGTAATACTGATCATACTTCCACGGCTAAATACACAGCTCATAGAAATATAAACCATCCATACCATCATCACCCTAGCCGAGATTTCAGACCAAGCTGATGGAGCACCAAATACAAACCGAGTGATGACTTGATAAAACACTAATAAAGCCATGAGCCCCATAAGAACCGCAGAAACATTTAAAGCAGAATTATTAAGGAATCGACTAAATTTAATAATGAATTTTGCCATTTTCGTATCCTCAAATAAGAAGGCTGATACTTTCATACCAGCCTTCTTAACCTATTATTTCATGCTTTTTATTTCAGCTAGTTTCTCAGTAAACTCCATTTCCTTGGCGATCTTATTACGAACACCCTCGGTAGCTTTTACAAAAGGTGCTATATCCACTTTATGAATAGTCATACCTTTTTGAGTCAGCTGATCAGAAGCTTCATTTTCAAGTTTCTCGCGCGACTGACGCATCACTTTAGCTGCAACATCGGCCGCTTGCTGAACCCACTTTTGCTCATTTGAGTTAAGTCCATCCCAATATCCCTGAGACATAGCAATAACAGCTGGACTATATAGGTGCTGAGTCATAGAGGCTTGTTTTTGAACTTCATAAAGCTTTGATGTTACCGCAAGATTGATCGGATTTTCTTGCCCATCAATCGTTCCTTGTTGAAGCGCAGTGAATACTTCCGTCCAAGACATTGGGATTGGCGAAGCACCTAATGCATTAAATGTCGCTAAATGAACCCAGTTTTCCATCGTTCTGATCTTTTTACCTTTAAGATCTTCAGGCTTCAAGATCGGGTCACCATTATAAGTAAGCTGGCGGAATCCATTTTCCCCCCAAGCCAAACCTTTAATCTGATGCTCTGACATTCCGTTAAGAATATCCTTCCCTATATGACTATCTAGTACGCGATGCGCATGATCATAACTTTCGAATACATAAGGAAAATCAAACAGATAAACATCTTTATCAAAGTTTCCTAAAGGCCCCGTTGAAGAAATAGTCATTTCAATAATGCCTAACTGCAGACTCTCAACCACTTCACGTTCACCACCCAAAGCACCCGCAGGTTTCAAATCGACTTCAATTTTATGGTCACTTAGCTTTTCCAATTCTGATTTAAAAGCATTACCGGCCGCACCATATTGTGAATCCATCGTTTGGGTAAAAGCGAGGTTAATGGTTTTAGCCTCTAGAGCCAACGGAGAAAGGGCGAGAGTAGTTAAAGCAGCACATTGAATTATTTTTGTCTTTATTATATTCATTGGGGTTTCCTTTAATTTACGTTATTGCTTATGATCATTTTATAAATTGAGATTTACTTAAGTGATTAACTGAATACTGTGAGCGAGTTCATCTTTATTGAAGACTTTCTTCCAATCTGGGTAGAGCAACTTATCCAAACCATTATCGATTGCTTTATTGCAAGCATCAGAAAATTGACCATCAATTTCATCAAAAATAACTGCTGACAGAATGTTCATATGGCCCAAAAGGAAATCACGAGCACATTCATACGGAACACCACCATCAACCACTTCATCCATAGCTTGACGCATTGCAGTCAACAAAGTTGCGCAAACAGTTTCAGACAAACCTGGCTCTAACATTGCCATTTGATGCAAAGTAACACGGTACGAATTTTTGATCGGTGCATAGATAGTCTTCGCAATATCTTCCCCAAGCTCCCATGCAGAATCAGGACCTTGCAGTAAAGTTGAGACAACGCTTTGCTTTGCATGTAAACCACCAAAGTGGTCATTTAAAGCATCTTGATTAAGTTCTTTATTAAAAATGACTGGATGGCAAGGATGAGTCACAAAGTACACAAGATCATCACGCTTAGGGAGATGACCAGCAAACGGTGCAGCAGCATCAAGAACCACAACCATAGTCCCCGGTTTCAAATGCTCACAAACCTGACTACTGATTTTTCCAATGAGAGTATCCGGCACAGCCAAAATAACAGCATCAGATGCTTCTAAAGCCGAATTTTGCTGATCAGGGCCAATCGCATCAATATTAAGCTGCTCTTTTAGGTTCTTACGACCTTGCTCGCTTATTTCAACGTGATTAACCTTATAATCTGAATTTTGCAGGTTTTTAGACAAACGCATGCCCATTTTTCCGCCTGCACCGATTAAAGATATAGTTGTCATACTTACTCCACTTTTATTGTTTTGCTTTATGAGAAAAATACGATAATGCCTGCGATAACTCAGGATGAGTCACGGCATAATCATATATATTTTGATCTGAGATACAGGAATCCCAAGCTTGTCTAATGGCTTTTACTCCACCCTGAGCACCCAATGGGTGACCATGTATACCACCGCCGCCGAGATACATTAGTTCTGTAGATTTACCTGTTCGATTGTAGGTTTCTGGCACCTGACCACCCCACTGACCGGAGCAAAAAACAGGTAAAGTTGCAGATAAATGGCCAAGAGGTTGAGTCATTGCATAATAAGCCTCCATCACGGAATCATTACCTTGCCAATACTTCCCATCAATACCATTAATTTGAAGATGATCTATGCCTAATAGACGCCAAACTTTTTGCCAAACATTGAAAGAAATCCCCCAATCGCTGCGCTCATTAAAAGCCAGCCCATTAGTATGAGCATGCAAAATAACGTCACTAAACTTATTAATTGAATCTAAACCGCAAATACCTATTTGATTGACGTTTATAACAGCAGCATCACCGCCTTTGCTTTTCAAATACTCATGATTACGTTCAATTTCACCAATATCTGAATGACAAATGTTAAATGCATAAATAACTTTTTTACCGCTTTTCTGCTGCCAATCATCAATAACAGGCATAATAGCGTCGATGCGATCTTTTACATGTGAATATGGAGGACTTTGTAGTTTTTCATCGTCTTTGATGAAATCAATGTCAGCAGCCACCAATTGCGCAACCAGATTCGCACTGTCTGCAGGGGTGATACCAATATTCGGTTTTAAAATCCCACCGATCACTGGCCCCTCTGACATTCCCAATTTGCGATAAGTACCTTCAATACCAAATTTTGGACCTTGAAAGTGAGCAACAAATTGATCGGTGAATTGAATGTCTGCTATTTTTAAACGCTCAATCACCTTAATAGATGAGACCCCACCACAAGCAATTGTGAAAATAGCAGACAAGTCATATCCGCATAAATCAATAGGGTAAGAGATAATCACACGACCACGATATTGCTTTAATGATGAAACAAAGCTTTCTTCTATAGAAATAACTTCAGCCGAAAAGCATCCCACATTACGACTTGAGATATCTGGAATTTTCGTAAAAGTTCCAGTTGTTTGATCATTGCAAATTTTCTCAGCAACTTGAGCTAAACTGATGAAACTATGAATTAAGTACGTAACCTCAAATCTATCCATCATTTACTCTCCTCCTGAGCATAATCGAACAAAGAAATCTTCAGATCCCATTTGCCCACCTTTAAGAGCAAGCTCTAACCCATCTATATCACTGTCTTGAGCATGCGCTCGGCATAGAGGAACACCTGGGCAAAGTGGTGCAATAAACGTCAAAGCATCTAAGTTTAAACTTTGAATACAGTAACCTGAGGTATCACCACCTGCGACAGCAAGTCGCTCAATAAGACCCGTCTTTGTAACGGCTAAAGCAATAGCACCAAGGAAACTACCAAGCATTTCATCAAAATGTAGATCTCCGTCTTGAGAAGTGGTCGTTGAACCGCTTTTCTGAGGACCCAAAGCGGAATACACCAAAGGCGATTTATTACTACTAAGTAAATCAATACAAGTTTGAACGATCTCATCTAAATATTGAGACCTGTTTTCAAGTATCAATAATCTGGCGATATCAAGTTCAACGGGAATAAAATCATGGCTCAACGCATAATCAATTTGACTACTTGTAATAGAAGAACAACTACCGGATAGCACCAAAATCCTAGACTTAGGCGTGATATTGATATTCTCGACAAGTTTATTTTGGCTATAAACAGCATCTTCGAAGCCAGATGAAGAAACAGAAAAATGCAGACCCTCTTGGCAATGCTCATTAATCAGCGCCCCAACTTTGGATTGAGAGGAATGATCAACAGAATCAAAGATAACCACTTTATTCTCAGCAATAAATTGCTCTAATTTAGTCGCCGCAGAGTCGTCGGAGTACATACTCAAATTAACTGAGGCGCAATCAACCTCACCCAACTGACGCATATGCTTAACCAGGTTAGCTTCTGTCATTGGTGTTGCAGGATGACAGCTCATCACTGGGTGTCGGTCTATGCGATAAGTCTCCCCTTTTGAATCAGCGAACAACTCACCAAAGCAAACATAGCGCTTAATTTTTGGCGTTCCCACCACAATAGAAGTCCAGCGAGGAGACAAAACATCAATGCCAACTTGAGTCGCAACAGCCAAGTTGCCTTTATGAAGGTTAGAATCGAAAGTTGAACAGACTTTATAATGTATATACTTAGGGTCGAAAGAATTTAGATAACGATATACTTTCGGTAATTCAGCTCTCATCCACGCAGGATCTTTACTTCGACTTATCCCTGCCACTCCGACACAGTCGTAATCAGAAAAGTTAACCGTATCATTTCCCTCTGGCACACGAAGCAATAGAATCGTTTTCTTGCCACGTAAACTTAGACTTTCAAGTACATCAGTGGAGCCGGTGAAATCGTCTCCGTAAAATGCCAATTCTACTGTTGAGTTCAAAACCAATTCCTTATTCTTATTTTTTGACAATTCCACTAAGAGATGAAGAACAAACCTTAAGCACAATGTCATTGTTATGATTTAAAATACTCAAAAAATCATATCTATTCAATCATTATTTTGATTATTTACCTTCATATAAACAAAAATAAATCAAAAAAATCTTTTTTACAATCATAAAATTCACATGAGATTTGCATAAAAAATATAGAAAAACCAACTATAGCAATGCAATAGGACTCTAAACACCATCAAAAATAGCAAGAAAGCTTAAATACGAACGTGGTTAAAGAAGAGAAGAGAAGAGAAGAGAAGAGAAGAGAAGAGAAAATGCTAGAAAGAATGTAAAAATGATTTTAAATCCTCAAAATATACCCATGTATTTTATGAGAAAAGGAAACACCTCTTACTACATAGAGTTGAAATTCAGCTCATCAGAAGACGATAGAATGACATGGGGATCACTACACAACGCCCCATGTCATAGGTCATTATTTCCCCCAGTTTTCTATCACCTCGACAAAATGACTCAGAAATAAGTTAGTCTGATATGCATCCAAGGCTCGATGATCGATACTAAGAGACACATAGCATTTTGGTCGGATGACAATAATGTCTTCACCATCCACCTCTTCCACCACGGCTCTTTTTTCAAGTTTCCCGATCCCCAAAATAGCAACCTGAGGCTGGTTGATAATAATCGGCGTAGCAAATAGGCTTCCGCTCACGCCATGATTTGAGATGGTAAATGTACCATCTCTCATGTCTGCGGCAGCCAGTTTACCTTGTCTGGCTTTGTCTGTTTGTTGCTGTAGGGCTGAGGCGATTTCAAACAAGTTCTTCTCTTGAACCTGTTTAACGACTGGGACAATCAATCCATCATCGCCTAACGCGGTGCCAACACCTATGTTAATGTCTTCAAATATTTCCAAGCAATCATCATGAAAACGCGAATTAACGACAGGAACTTTTTGCATTGCCTTCGCGCTGGCCGCCAAGAAATAAGCGGTAAAAGTCAGTTTTACACCCGCTTCTTCAAAGCCCATTTTGCACATTTTTCTGTGCTCTATGATTCGTCCCATATCCATCTCAAAAACACTCGTTACGTGTGGCGATGTATGAAGCAAACTATCAACCATATGATTGGCGATTTTCTTGCGCATGGCAGTATGAGGAACCAGCTTACTTTTTAAACCATGCGATTTTTCAGCTGAAGTAGAAACATTTAAGTTGCTTTGCTCCTTGCTAGCTTGGGTATCAATAAAGGCTAAAATATCATCTCGCGTAACACGTCCACCTTTACCGGTACCATCAATAGAGGACAAGTTCAGATTATGCTTTCTCAATAGTTTTCTGACCGCAGGTCCGATTAAATGGCGTTTTGAGCCACCGTCAGCCAAGTCGCATTTAGCAACTTCTACAACTGCTACATTTTTCGAAGCGTCATTAGCAACAGGAGATGATGATTTATCTACCGAAACTTTATCTAACTCTGATTGTTCACCACAATTTAAGTAGCCAAGGATGGTCTTTTCATCAACATTATCACCCGATGTCGCCAAGATTTTTCTAATGAAGCCATCATTTTCAGCACACACTTCCATCGATACTTTGTCTGTTTCCAGCTCTAATATGGGATCGCCTTTTCGAACATGATCACCCTCTTCTACCAGCCAAGTAGAAAATACCGCCGCGGTTCCCTCTAAAGCACCCACTGGAAGCGTAATAGTCATTGATTCGTTCATCGTTTCCCCCTCACACTTCAATCAGTTTTTTCATGGCGAGAGCGATCTTTTGCTCACTCGGCACGGCTTTTTCTAACAAGAGAAAATTGTGAGGATTAGGAATGTCAGGCATAGTCAATCGTTGAATCGGCGCATCAAGACTAAAGAACAATTCATCGGCTAACGTCGCCGCGATTTCAGCCCCAAACCCAGCGGTTTTATTATCTTCATGAACAATCAAACAACGTCCGGTTTTCTCGACAGAGGCAAGTATCGCTTCTTTATCCCAAGGCTGAATGGTTCGAAGATCAATCACCTCAATACTCATATCAAGACTCGTTGCTGCATTTTGACAACGCTCCACCATCGCGCCCCAACAAACTACCGTTAATGCGGTGCCAGTAAGGATCGTTTTTGCTTTCCCAAATGGGATAACATAGTCATCACCAGGATATGGACGACGCGACCAGCTATTATCCAATAAAGATCTATGCTCAAAGAAAATAGTCGGATTATTGTCTCTTAGGGCAAAACGCAGCAAACCAACAGCGTCTTCAGCGTTTGAAGGCATAGCCAATTGCCAACCGACTTTATGCGCCCACTCCACTTCGTCACTCATGGAATGCCATGGATCACCTCGACGGGCAAACCCGCCCGGAATTCTTACAACCATGGGCGCAGCAAATTGGTTATTAGTGCGCCAGCGCATAATGCCGGTATCAGAAAGTTGTTCAGCTGCAGGCTCAGCATATTTGCGGAACTGTATTTCTGGCACTGGCATCAAGCCACTCAACGCCATCCCCACAGAACGACCAATAATCCCTTCTTCAGATAAGCTAGTATCAAATACTCGATTACCGCCAAACTTTTCATTTAGCCCAAGCGTTGCTCCGTGAACACCGCCTTTCGGTCCAACATCTTCGCCGAATACAACCACTTTAGGGTTCGTTTCTAGTTCGTAATCAAGTGTCTTGCGGATCGCCGTTAGCATGTTAAGACGAGAACCTTCAGGCTTAGGCTGATCGCTTTGAGCTGGAAATACATGACCACTTGCCGCTAATCCACCCCGAAGCTGAACCTGATCTTTTTCGGCATAAACAAAGCGTGTAAGATTTTCTGGATCGGGTTGCTGACGCTCCTTCGCTTTATCAACCGCATTACGGATATTACGATAACTTTCGTCTTCCAAATCTTGCCATTCATCTGCGGTCATTAAGCCATTATTTAATAGATAGCTTTTTAGCTTAGGAAGCGGATCTCTGGATTGCTCATCGGCAATAAAGTCAGCATCTTTGTAAGTTTGAGTGTCTTGGAATGTGTGACCACATAAACGCGGGACTTTTAGTCGAAGTAAACAAGTACCTTGCCCAGATCGGACATAGTCGACAGCCTCTTGTATAAGTGCTGGAGTCAATTCCGGGTCGGTTCCGTCGCCATCAATAATCTTCAGATTTTTATAGGCTTTAAGATTCGCCACCTGGTCACCGCCAGGCGTTTGCACTTCCTGAGGTACTGAAATGCCATAACCATTATCTTCAATGTAAAATAAATGCGGTAAGTTGTTGGTCGTGGAAATGTTTAATGCCGCCCAAAAACCACTTGTAGACATGGAGGAATCGCCACCCATTGAAACAGCAATAGCGCCCGTATAGCTTGAGTCGTTCAACTGATTTTTGTGATAAAGAATGGATTGCGCCCAACCAGAAATAGGCGAATATTGTGCGCCAACACCGCCACACATAGGGAATAACATAGCGCCCTTTCTATCAACATTTGGATAGTTGCACACCACGCCGATGTCTCTACCATCACTGTAGCCGCCCGCTTTCGCCATAGGCGATGCAACCACTTCATCCAAATCGATTCCAAGACTCATGACAAAAGGTCTAGAGCGATAATAACCACTTGCAGCATCGTGAGGATGTGTCAGCAAAGAACCTAAAATAATCTGAGCAAAGTCATGTCCACGAGCAGAAAACTGGTTAAACACTAACTTTTCTGGCACTAACTCTTTTTCTTCTATCTGATCCAGAGCACGAGATAAAAGCATTAATTGACTAACTTGAAGCCAATTAAATTCAGGCTTTTGACGTATGAAATTTGTGACGTGATTACTTTTTTCTAGCAATTGATTCATAGAGGTACACCATCTTCAGCTGCTTTTCAGCTTTATTGTTATAAGTATGATGTAGTTAATCTTATCTATGATTCAGCGAAATTATCTTTCTTAATTGCCGAGTCTTTGACAGACTGAGCAACAAAGTTTCTTCAAATAACAAAAAATGGAAACACTTTCATGCTCGACAAATTTGACATCAGTATTCTTGCCGCCTTACAAAAAGACGGTCGTTTAAGTAATAGAGATTTAGCAGATAAGATTGGCCTTTCAACCGCACCTTGCTGGCGACGCTTAAAACGCCTAGAAGAAGAAGGCTATATCAATTGCTATACAGCAGAGTTGAATCCGAAGAAGGTGAACTTAAATGTGATCGCCTTCGCGCAAGTCTCAATGGATAACCATCACCCAGAAACACTGGAACCTTTCCTTTCCATCGTACGCAACTGCCCTGAAATACAGGAATGTCATTCTGTCAGTGGTGATTGTGACTACCTACTAAAGATCATCACCAGAGACCTAGATAGTTATGATGAGCTTTTGAGCAAACAACTTTTACAAGCAAAAGGCGTTCGCTCGGTAAACACCATGTTTTCAATGAGACAGCCAAAAATAACAAGGGAATTCCCGTTAAGTGAATTCCCTCTAAGCGACTACTCGTAATATAAAAAAACGGCGCAAAGAGAAACATTTATTAGCCTCTCTTTGCGCCTCAGTCTAGTCTTAAGCCAACACAAACTCTTCTGTCTGTTTGCTCACACGCTTATCTTCTGGCAAGTATTTCTCCATTGCTACCATAAGTTCACGGTGTTGCAAAATAGCGAGACACTCTTTTTCACTGAGATGATCTAACAGGCTTTGAATATTGTTACTGTTAAGGATTTGCCATTCGGCACAAATCCACGCGCGACAAAATTCTTTGTTTGGTTCATCTATTGGCATTTGAGCAAGGTGCCAATAAAAAAGTGTCGCATCAGATGACAAACGTTTTAAAGAAGACAAAGCACCATCAAAATCTAGCTCGCTTTGCGCTTCATCATAGCGACTTTGCATGTTAATAATTGGGTGCGGACGCTTTTCTTCTGGTGCGCGCATAAGGCCCAAGTAATGAATCACATTGCCACGTTTTGCACCGCCACTGATCCAAGATAATGGAATAGACAAAATCAAACCAAAGCTAATTGGTAAAGACCAATAAAACAACTCGATACTTAAAAATAGCGCCCCACTCGCCAATCCTAAGCCCAATAAAGTATGACTACAGTGCGCACGAGCAGCGACTTTCCACGACGTTGCGCCATCGTCACGAGATTGAGGTTTCCAGCCGCTGTCGCGGCCCTTGAAGACATCATAGACAACTTGGAATTGAGACAACATCAGAATCGGCGCGTACAAAGCCGATAGCACGGTCTCTACCAAGGTACTTAAGGTTAGTAATATCGGACCGCCAAATTGCATGCAACGACGGAAGTTCAACATAGCCGACAACCAACCATACACTTTAGGTGCTAATACCAACGCCATAGACAGGATGAATAAAGAACGCGCTTTTTCGAAATCAAACACTGGCCATGTTGGAAACAACGATGGATTAGCAAAATATTCCGGACGAACAAAATACGCCTGAACTGCCAAGGCGAAACCCACCACGATCAGCATCAACCAAAAAACCGCGCTTAGGTAAGACATGATGCCAGATATCAAGTGCAAGCGAGTCGCAAAATGAAAACCTCTAGCAAATACAAAGGCTTTGTGCTGCAAGTTGCCCTGACACCAACGACGATCACGTACAATCACATCCACCAGCGACGGTGGCGCTTCTTCGTAAGACGCTTTCAGATCCGTATCAAAACGCACACCCCAACCTGAACGACGCAATAACGCGGCCTCCATAAAGTCGTGGCTCATCACATGACCACCGAAAGGTGCTTTACCTTCTAAAACTGGCAAGCCACAAGCATCGGCAAATGCTTTGGTACGAATAATGGCATTATGTCCCCAAAAGTTAGAAGAATAACCATGCCACGCCGCCAAACCAGAAGCATAAATAGGACCAAAACAATGGTTGGCAAACTGCTGAATACGGCTATATAAAGTGTTCGCACGAATGATAGTTGGCAAAGTTTGAATCAATCCTAAACCCGGTTCGGCTGCCATACGACGAGTCAGAGAAATAAGGCAATCCGCCCCCATCAAACTGTCGGCATCCAACACAATCATGCATTCATAATCGCCGCCGTAACCCGTTACCCATTCTGCAATGTTGCCAGCTTTACGCTCGGCATTATTGTAACGACGACGGTAATAAATAGGACAAGCCGCAGCGTCATCATTAAGCAAAGGACGAAACGCTTGTTCCTCGGCAATCCATGCATCCGCTCTGTTGGTATCACTTAAAATGAAGAATGCAAACTTGCCCGGAGCTTGTTTCATTAGGTCTTCATGCATGGCTTGGATATTGGCACGAATACGCAGAGGATCTTCATTATAAACAGGTAACAAAATAGCCGTAACGCCTCCTACGTCTTGTTCTTTTCGAGTGCGAGAAAATGGCCACAGCTGGAAAATCAAGCCAAGCGTTGCCTGGGAAAACGCAAAAGAAATCCACGTAAAGTTAATACAAAATAAAACCAAGAACGCCCACTGCAAGCCTGCAATCGCATTGGTATTCAGCACACTGTACATTTCAGTCGCACCGTACCAAGACAACCCAGCAGTGCAAAATAAAACAAACAAACGCGAAAGAAATGTCGTAACGGCAAAACCTTGTAATCTTTTCTTACGAGCTTGGGGAGCTTCATCAACGGTATGACGCGGCATATCCAAAGGCGAAGCTTGCGGCAATGCTAGTTTTGTTGCGCTATCCTTTAACATGATTATTCCTTCATCCAACGATACAGCCAAGTAGGAGCAACGGCGGTATCTCCTTGTTTAAGTTGCACTCTTAACTCTGCCAAGTTGACATCCTCAGGATCAAAAGAAACGTAAACACGGACACCATTTTTATGGGGATTCTTGACGGCTATCGCTTCGAGTATTTTTCCTTTGCTAATGCTGGCGTCAATCGTCAGATCATCAACATTTACATCCGGCATTTTATTGAAATCAATCACTACTTCTGGGTTTGTCTTAAATAGCTTTACGCCTTTTGCACTGCGCACAACACGAGGGTAATCCAATGAAACAGGCGTGTCGTTAGACCAAGTCATCAAATATTGATAAGTATATGATTGGTCTTTTTTAAGCCCATCTTTAGGCTGCCAATACGCAACGATGTTGTCATTGGTCTCAGAATTTGATGGAATCTCTACTAGTTCAACGTGCCCAGCCCCCCAATCATTCATCGGTTTAATCCAAGCAGAAGGACGAGTGTGATAGCTGGCTTCTAAATCCTGATAGTCTTCAAACTTACGATGACGTTGGATTAGGCCAAAGCCTTTTGGCGAGGTATCACTAAAGGCGCTAACTTGCAGTGATTTTGGGTTATTCAGAGGTCGCCAAAGCATCTCGTCTTTACCGGTTAAAATCTGTAAACCATCAGAGTCGTGAACAGCAGTACGGTAATCAGGCACATCCGAAACATCCAGTGAGCTGTTGTACATGAACATCGATGTCAACGGAGCAATACCCACATTTTTCAAATCAACTCGTGGAAACAACGTCGCTTTTACATCGATACGAGTCGGCTTTCCTGGATAGATGCCGAAACGATAAGCTCCAGTAACACTCTTACTGTCCAATAAAGCATGAACAACAATCGCATCTTGGCTTGATGATGGACGTTCAATCCAAAACTGCTTGAACATTGGGAACTCTTCACCCTTTGGCTGGGCAACATCTACAGCAAGGCCTCGGGCTGACAAGCCATAAGACTGACCTTTAGAAACTGCACGAAAATAACTAGCGCCTTGAAAAACAGCAAATTCATCATTCGTGTTCGCATCATTAATTGGGTAATGCAAACGTAATCCGGCATATTTTCCAACCTGAGAAATCAGCTTACTAATCTCTGCATTCGGTGTGGTAAAAGAATCTGACGATACATTCAAGGGAAAAGCACGGCCATTTTCCACGACATCAATAGAGACTAAATCTTTAAATATAAAACCAGGAGCAAAAAGCTGAACTGAAAATTTTGTTAGCGTGTTTCCCCAAACCGCTTGGTTTTGCTGGAAATTAATTTGTCGATAGGTAGGATAATCCATCTCAGTCAGCGCTTGCGGTGCTTTCTCCGCAGGCTTCATTGGAGATTGAGCCAACTCTTTCGCCAAATCGATAACCGTTTGATTTGAAAAAGCATACCCTTTTGACTCTTGCTCTAATTGAACGCTTTCAGCCACAGGAACAGAATCCACCTTAATATCAGACTCTTCAGCTTGTGCATGACCTATTAAGTTAATTAATAAGGATGTTAATAAAGATCTTTTTATAAGCCAAAACGAATTGGCGCGCATGTGAGATAAAGAAGTAAAAAATAATTTCAAAAGAAGCTCTCTCGTTGCTTAATTGGACTTAACCAATCCTCAACATAAGGATGACGTCATAAATTTGACACTCATGATATAAGTAAACTCGCGCGAGATTAAGGCAGCAAAGTCGGAGGAATTCATAAGAATTAAGGAGAGATTGTGCTTAAGGAAGTTTAATGATGCTTATTATCATTAAACTACATCTCTCAACCGACTAATGCGCACAACTAATTCACTTACTCGACTGATATTGAACAATATATTAAACAAGCCTTCGTATTCAATAGAGATAAAATAATGTTCAAACAACTCAATAATTGGCTGGAAAAACGGCGAATCAAAGCAATGGGATTTACCATAGAACAATGGGAATCCGCCATTGCTGATTGGCCCGTTATGAACCGTTACCAAGGCGCTGAACGTGACACACTTCGTGATATGAGCTTTCATTTCCTTGCTCGTAAAGGTGTTACTCCTGGTGCCGAATTTCAATTCACTGAAGCGATGTGCCTAAAACTTGCCACTATGGCGTGTGTGCCTATTTTGCATCTCGGTTTAGATTGGTACGACCACTGCAAAACCATCATTTTGTACGAAGGAGACTTTATCACCAACCACCCTTATCAAAGTGAAGATGGTGTCGTACACGCGGAAGGTCGAGGGTTAAGCGGCGAAGCATGGCAGAGAGGCCCCTTGATTCTTTCGTGGGAATCCATCCTAGAAACGGGCGCTCATGCACGTCATGGCAAAGCCAGTAATGTGGTCATTCATGAATTCGCACATAAATTAGACATGCTTCGTGATGGCGCTAATGGCGCACCGCCGATGCACCCGGATATGAAGCCCGGGGAATGGCATGACATATTCACCGCTGCCTTCCAACGCCTACAAAATGACTGGCAGCATCACAAACACTTACCACTGGATGAATATGCACTAACCAACCCTGCCGAGTTCTTCGCGGTGTGCAGTGAAACCTTTTTTGAAGATCCTAAAATGATGAAAAAAGAGATGCCTGATGTTTACCGACTACTGTGCCAATTTTATCGTCAGCAGCCGGCGCCCTGACTAGGTCATAGGTCCAATTCAAATGTCGATACAGTGTCGTCCAGTGTTTGCATAAAACCACGAATCAATTCATGAACTTTCATGCACTCAGGGCGCTCCAAATTATCAACTCTTGACCAAAGCGCGATGTCTCGCCTTGGTCCTTTTGGTCCTGGCACCTTGATCAATTGATCGATTTCAACCGCTCCAGTCATTAAGGCTAAACGAGCAGGTAGACGAACCAATACATCGGACGTATTTAAAAGGTGTAAAACCGAGCGAATACTTCCCGTAAACGCCATGCTGGCAGCTTTGAGCCCGATAATCTCACTAGGCCGATCAAGAAAGCCGGCATTTGCTCCTGCCGCTATCCAATGTTGCTTCTCCAAAATCTCTTGAGAAATAACGGTATCCCTTCCTCTCAGAGCCGATTTTTTCCCAACAAAAACACCGGAGCGATCTCGAAACAACAACTGTCTATCGAGCGCCCCTTGCTTAACTGTAAGGTGCGCAGGCGCCAATAAAAAATCGAGTTCACCCTTTTGTAATAACTCAATCTGCGCGGCCGCGGAGCCCGTCCTAAAGTGAAAGACATAACGCTTTTCTTGCATAAAATAGGCGGTCATTTGCTCTACCGTGGCAAATTCCCAAAGCGGATCAATACCAATCACAAATTCATTATGATAGCCGCTATGAAACTGTCGAATGACCTCTTCACCTTGTTCTGTTTCAGCCAAAATCCTTTCGCCAATTTGCGCTAATCTTGCACCAATTTCGGTAGGCTGTACGCCATAACGCGTTCGAACAAGCACTGGTGCACCGACTCTCATTTCCAACTGCTGAATACTACGCGTCAATGTTGGCTGAGTTATATACAGCTGCTCACAAGCTCGACTAAGAGAGCCCTGCTTCACAACGATGGCTAATTGCTTCAATAAGTTAGGATTCATCTATGCGTTTTCTATTAGTCTTGAGATAAAAATCTATTTTTACTTATACCTTGAATACATTAAAGTCATTTCTATTCCAGACAGCAAATATTTTAATTTCTAATAGCCAGCCACAGACAATAATAAGAGGACAATCCATGCAATTTTATCAACAAGGCTTTCACCCAGGCGATCCTAAAATTACAGATCCTGCAGATCGAGTCATCGCTCCGCCTTTAAAACATCCACTGCCATCAGAAGTAGATGTAATGATCGTGGGTTGTGGTCCTGCAGGGCTCAATCTCGCCGCGCAGTTGTCCAAATTTGCCTCTATTTCTACCTGTATTGTCGAACAAAAAGACGATCGTTTATTAGTAGGTCAAGCTGATGGTATTGCTTGTCGTACCATGGAAATGTTTGAAGCCTATGACTTCGCAAATCAAATTAAGCAAGAAGCCTACTGGGTAAACGAAACCGCTTTTTGGAAACCTAATACTGAACAACCAAAGCAAATTGCACGCAGTAGCAAAATTCAAGACGTGGAAGATGACTTATCTGAAATGCCTCATGTCATCATCAACCAAGCCAGAGTGCATGATGCCTTTCTTGATGTGATGCGCCACGGGCCAGGAAAAGTCGTTCCTCATTACTCCCGCCAACTACTCAATCTTGAAGTCGATTCAACAGTCACAGACTACCCGGTGACACTGACGTTTGAACGCTTAGACTCTCAACATCTTGGCATGATCGAGACGGTTAAAGCCAAATACGTGGTTGGGTGTGACGGTGCTCGGAGCACAGTACGTAAATCCATTGGCCGTGAATTGGTCGGCGACTCTATCAATCAAGGATGGGGCGTTATGGATGTATTGGCAGTAACCGACTTTCCTGATATTCGCCTAAAATCAGCGATTCATTCCAGTAATGAAGGCAACATGCTGATCATTCCGCGCGAAGGCGGTTACATGGTGCGCTTGTATATTGAGCTGGACAAACTAAAAAATAATGAACGACTCAGCAAGCAATCAATCACAACCGATTACCTTATTGCTGCAGCAAACCGCATCATGCATCCGTACACCATTGAAGTGAAAGAAATCGCTTGGTGGAGCGTGTATGAAATCGGCCAGCGGCTTACTACCGCATTTGATGACGCCGAAGATGGTCGATTACCTCATGTATTTTTAGCTGGCGACGCTTGTCACACTCACAGCCCAAAAGCGGGGCAAGGACTGAATACTTCAGTCAATGACACATGGAATTTGGGCTGGAAACTTGCCCATGTGCTAACAGGAAGAGCAAATGCAGAATTACTGCAGTCTTATTCTTTCGAAAGACAAACTGTGGCTCAGCAATTAATCGATTTCGATCGCGAGTTTTCGAAAATGTTCAGCGCCAAACCTAAATCTGCGACCAATCCGGATGGTGTTGATCCAACCGCCTTTCAGCAATACTTTGTTCAATTTGGTCGCTTCACCGCTGGTACAGCCATTCACTATCCGCAGTCAGACTTGGTATCGTCTGGACAACATCAAGGTTTAGCAACAGGACAAACCATTGGTATGCGTTTTCATTCTGCCAAAGTAACTCGCCATGCTGATGCGAAACCAGTACACCTTGGTCACAGCATGAAAGCTGATGGTCGTTGGCACATTCTCGCCTTTGCAGGAGAGCAAAACTTCATGAGCGATACTTGCAAAGTTAAAGCGCTATGCGAGTTTTTACAAAACAATCCGTCATCCCCTATCCAGCGTTTTACACCAAAAGATGCAGATATCGATGCCATAATCAATGTGCAAGCTGTCTTCCAAGTACCTCATCGGGAAATAGAAGTAGCCGATATTCATTCGCTTTTACAGCCATCAAAAGGCTGCCTCGGATTAAAAGATTATGAAAAAGTCTACAGCGCTCTTTGTGAAGAGAACTCGTTCTATGACAAACGAGGAATCGACAAGAAAAACGGCTGCATAATCATCGTTCGACCTGACCAATATGTGGCAGACGTTCTGCCATTAGACGATCATGATGGTTTAACAAGCTTCTTTGAGAAGGTATTACTTAACATAGCTTCCTAGTCTAGGAATTTAAGCAGAAACAAAAAGCCGGACAATAGTTCGGCTTTCTTGATTTACACTCTGTTTAAGGAAAGCAGTAAGCATAAACAATGGTAGGCCTATACATTAATATTATGTAGACAAAATATTTCTCATGCTGATACCAGTATAAACAACAGCCAATAGGATACGATAAAATACTAATAGTTTCATTTTATGTATCTTATTGTGCTACATTTTTGTAAGTGGAGTTCAAAAATAAATTTCTAAAAATAAAAATATATGAATTCAATGAGGTCTAGATGGAACCACTTATTCAATCTCATCATAACCTGTTACCAGTAGAAATTTTCACCTCAGAAATCCGTAAAGTGTGCGGACAATTCGATGTCGAACCCAAGTCAAGAACAGGTATGATTGATGGAGGAGTAACTACCAAACGCTTCGGGGCTTTTGATACAGCAATTGTAGACATTAATTCTGTTCAAATAAAAAGGGATAAAAAAGCCATACGCCAAGACCCTGGAGAATACTTTTTCCTTTTAGTGCAAGACTTAGGGTGCAGCCATGTCCAACAAGAAGAAAATATAACAAAATTGCGACCAGGCGATATGTTTCTTGTCGATTCAGTGAAACCATCATCATTCCGATATGACAATAACAGATCTCGCCAAATATCCTTTCACATCCCTCGAGATGAAGCGATGCATCGCTTTGGCAATATTGGCTATGGTGGCATTAGCATATCGCGAGATGACCCCCTCTGGTTAGCAATACATTCTGTCTTGAGAAAAATGATTACATCTGACGATACGCACCAACAGTCTTTAGGTGATGCTTTTCTTAGTTTAATCAGTGCATACCTTCACACCACATATAATGTTAGCCATATAGAGCCAAGCGAACAGCTACTTTCAAGAGCGTTAGCGCTTATCGATAAACACTGTTTAAACTCAAGCTTTTCTCCACGTGATGTTGCATATCATTTAAATATTTCTGAACGAACCCTACAAAGGCACTTTCAAATTTTAGGCGAAACACCAAGACATAGGATTATTAATACGAGACTTGAACACGCTCACACTAGACTATGTTTACGAAAAGAAGGGGTATTAAATGAAAGTGTGACCGATATTGCACTTAGCTCAGGATTCAACGATTTATCTTATTTTTATCGCGAATTCAGAAAAAAATACCATATAACACCGGGGTCAACGCAATAGTGACGTAATTGTCCAATAGCGTTGTCGGATAAGTCCAAGTCCCCACGGTTAAAATTTTTTTATCATCCTTGTTACTCGCTATTTGTTAACGCACCGAGCAACTATGGAGAATAAAAATAATGAACAGTTCCATTTCAAATAGAGCAGATGATGCAAGTTTCGATGTCCTAAACCCTTCTACAGGCCAAATTGTTGGTCATACAGCAAATATGGGAAATGAAGAATTAAATATAGCGGTGGAATCCGCTAAAACCGCTTTCCTATCTTGGTCTTCGCTGGCTGATGACGAACTTAAAAAGAGATGCCTTGCAATAACTAAGAAAATAGAAGATCACTCCGAAGAACTGGCAAAACTAATAACCCTTGAACAAGGAAAACCATTAAATGGTTTAGGTTCTCGCTGGGAGATAGGAGCCGCTGTAGCTTGGGCTGGATATACATCTAATCTATCTATTCCCGTCAAAGTATTACAAGACACCGAAGATGGAAAAGTGGAACTACACCGAAAACCACTTGGCGTTATCGGCTCGATCACACCATGGAACTTTCCTGTATTAATCGCAATTTGGCATGTAATACCGGCACTAAGAACAGGTAATACTGTTGTGATTAAACCCTCACCAAATACCCCTCTATCTACAATTCGTCTAATAGAAATAATGCAGGAAGTATTACCTCCCGGTGTTGTTAATGTCGTAACAGGTGACGATAAAGAATTCAACTTAGGCGCAGCAATGTCTGCACACCCTGATATAAGAAAAATTGTTTTCACTGGCTCATGTGCAACAGGTAAAAAAGTAATGAAGTCCGCTGCCGACAGCATGAAAAGACTCACCTTAGAGCTAGGTGGTAATGATGCTGGCATTGTTTTACCGGATGTCGATCCTAATGCCATTGCAGAAGGCTTATTCTGGGGGGCGTTCATTAACAATGGACAAACCTGTGCTGCAATGAAGCGACTATATGTTCATGAGTCAGTGTATGACGCTGTATGTGAATCACTTGTTGAATTTGCTAAAAAAATACCCGTTGGTGACGGTATGAATGAATCAAGCATATTAGGCCCAATCCAAAATAAAGCACAGTTTGATAAAGTTTCACGCTTGATTTCAGAAGCCAAAGAGCAAGGAAAGGTGCTATTAGGAGGCGAGCCTGGAAAAGGTCTTTTCTACCCTCCAACAATTATTTCCGATTTGAAAAATGGAGATTCCTTGGTTGATGAGGAACAATTCGGACCAGTATTACCTATTGTAAAGTATTCCAATCTAGATGAAGCGATTCGTCTTGCCAATGACTCACCTAATGGCTTAGGTGGGTCTATTTGGTCATCAAATATCGAAGCGGCGAAAAGCATTGCTAACCGATTAGAATGCGGCTCAGTTTGGATTAATAAGCATGGTGCTATTCAACCGAATGCCCCCTTCGGAGGCGTTAAATCATCTGGTATCGGTGTAGAGTTTTCAGATGAAGGCTTAATGGAATATACCGATATTCAGGTTATTTTTAGCTAATTCTTACTAGTCAATGCTCAAAATTGGAATGGCCTCAGTCATAACACTATATGAGAACCATTCCCCTGAAATAGTCTACTAAATAATAGTGAGTTAATTATGACGGATAAAAAAACAAAAAAAATCGATTTATCTCGACGCAGCTTTATTGGGCATACTATGGTGGCATCTGGAGTATTAGCTCTAGGTGGTGGCCTTTTAGGAGCTAGTATTAATTTGGCTAATGCTGCTGAGAATTCATATGATTACATCATTTGTGGAGCAGGCTCCGCAGGATGCGTACTTGCAAATAGATTAACAGAAAACGGCGCTAGCGTGCTCCTTATTGAAGCTGGCGGACCTGACAATAGTGAAAAAATATCTACTCCTATGCGTTTAATAGAACTATGGGGGACAGCGTACGATTGGGGTTATTCAACGGTGCCACAAGAACATGCCCATGGTCGTTCACTTTATTGGCCAAGGGGTAAAGTACTCGGTGGCTCATCTTCTCTAAATGGCATGATTTATGTAAGAGGTAACGCCTCAGATTATAACCAGTGGGCAAGCGAATTCGGTTGTACCGGTTGGGACTACGACTCGATTTTGCCCTACTTTAAAAAATCAGAAGATTTTTCTGGTGGAGAAAACCACTACCATGGTGTAGGTGGTCTACTTCATGTTACTAGCGAATTCACACCCCACCCTGTTACAAAAGCAATTGTAGAAGCCGCTCAACAAGCAGGACTAGCATATAACAATGATACCAATGGAGCTTCTCAAGAAGGGGTTGCATTTACCGACCTTAATACTAGGAATGGGAAACGTGATTCAACGGCAGTCGCTTTTTTACGCCCTGCTCTTGAACGTCAAAACTTGGCACTAATAACCAATGCTCGAGTTCATAAAGTAGAGATAGAGAAAGGCAGAGCGACAGGTGTAACATATATGCAAGAAGGTAAGAAACAAACCGTCTCTGCTAAAAAAGAAGTCATAGTATGTGGTGGGGCAATTGAGAGTCCACGTATTTTAATGCTCTCAGGAATAGGTCCAAAGCAAGAACTTGAAAAGCTTGGGATTGCAGTAAAAGTTGACCTACCAGGTGTAGGTAAAAATTTACACGATCACACCCTATGCCCTGTAATTTATGAAGGAGCAAAAGAAATACCGCCACCAACAGACATGTCAATCCAGATTCTTCATGGACATTGCTTCGTAAAATCAAAAGAAAGCTTACCTGGACCTGATATGCAACCACTATTTTTTCATGTTCCCTACTACGCACCAGAACAAGAAAAACCAACAATGAACGCATATTCTTTGTGTGCCGCAGGAGTTCGACCAACAGCTCGTGGCAGCATCACTCTGCGTTCGTCAAACCCAGAAGATGAAATGAACATCGATCCTCAGGTTCTACAAACGAAGAATGATGTTGATATTCTAGTCCAATCAATTAAACAAATGCGGGAAATCAACTCACAGCCTGCACTAGATGAATGGAGAGGACGAGAAATTTATCCTGGACCATCCGTTCAAACGGACGAGCAGCTGGCTGAATATGCGCGTTCGGCAGTATTATCTTACCACCACCAAAATGGCTCTTGTAAAATGGGTATTGATGCAATGTCGGTTGTAGATCCTCAATTAAGAGTAAAAGGCATCAAAGGACTAAGAGTAGCAGACGCCTCTATATTCCCTTATGTCATGGCTGGCAATACAAATGCACCTGTCATCATGGTCGCAGAGAAAGCGGCCGACATGATTAAAGCGAGCTAAACTCATTTAAGCTATCACCAATATAAGTCGTCGAACCACCCCAAAGCCGTATTTAGAGCATAAATCTAAATACGGCTTTTAAGTCAAAATCAAACTAGAATCTGATCAAATCCATAAAAACATCTAAAAGTCAAGTTGATAATATCGACAGATAACATCGCTATTATCAACTTAATGATACTACCTTTTTTCCTTACTATTGAATGATAAAAATTGAATAGCTGTCATTTGGCTACGACACAATAATAAAAAGAGGTATAGATACATGAAACCATCCAGCACCCGACGTATTGTCGACTTATCCGTCACTTTGGATAACAATCCTTATACCGATCCACCACCGCTATTACCTAAAATTGATTACACCGATCACCAACAAGGCTGGCCTGAAATGGCGGGTATGTTCCCAGGTCTTAAAAAAGAAGACATGCCAGGTAACGAGGCTTGGGCCGTCGAAAAAATGGTGATGAGCGCCCATAATGGCACTCATATGGACGCTCCTTGGCATTATGCGTCCACAACCGATGGCGGAAAACCCGCTTATGGCATTGACAGGTTACCTTTAGATTGGTGCTTACAAGCTGGGGTAAAATTGGATTTTCGCAATTTCCCTGATGGCCATATCATTACTGCCGCAGAAGTAGAAGCAGAGCTAAAGCGCATTAAACACGAGCTACAACCACTCGATATCGTATTGGTAAATACTCGTGCTGGCGCTATTTACGGTGAAGCGGGCTATTTAGAGGCTGGCATAGGGATGGGACGTGAAGCCACCATGTATTTATTAGAGCGTGGCGTTCGTGTGGTCGGGACCGACGCATGGAGCTGGGATGCGCCATTCAAATACACTCGTGAAAAGTTCGCTGAATCGGGTGATGCATCCATCATTTGGGAAGGCCATAAAGCTGGTCGAGATATTGGCTATGGCCAAATGGAAAAACTGTCTAACCTAGAAAGCTTACCTGCCAACGGTTTTATAGTGTCTTGCTTCCCTTACAAGATCAAAAATGGTTCCGCCGGTTTCATCCGTGCTGTCGCTATTTTTGATTAACTAGAAATTAGATTTAATCATACTAAAATAGAATGCTCAGTTTAGAGCATTCTATTTTTCTTTAATAACGGTCCATAAAAGAGACTTGTTCTTTTCGTATCTTTCCTAAAGTCGTTCAAACCGATAAGGAGTTGGGTCAATAATAGGCTCCATGTTTGAGATTAGGTCTGCCGCTAATTGTCCTGCCGCTGGCCCTGTTCCAAAACCATGCCCTGAAAAACCTGTTGCGACAGTCAAACCCGGTATGGATTTAACATGATCAATCACCGGATTTGAGTCAGGTGTGACGTCAATAATTCCTGCCCATGCTTCAGCAATTTCTGCTTTTTCAAAAATAGGCCAAGCCTGTCTAAGATTGTTTAAAGCCTGCTGATTCAAGTCTGCATTAAATTGGGGGTCATTCGTTCTGATTTTTTCGAAAGGCGTACAACTTTTTCCATTCCAGCGGCGAGATAACCCTAAATCCTTGAAGAAATAACTTCCCATTGAGACATTCAGAAAACTACGCTGAGTACGAAGCTGATCAAGATATTTATGACCAATCAACATATGATCAAGTGTAATCGGAGCATCCAATTTCCCCCGTTGCGTAATGATATAGCCGCCATCTTGATGTTTACGGAAAGAGAAGTCTGGGCCACCAATGGCAATATTGGTAGGGCCTTCCATTGGTTTGGTACGCAGAACGGAACAAATTAAAGGAAGTGTTGGGAATGAAATACCAAGGTTACCTAAGAAGCGTCTTGACCAAGCGCCACCCGCTAGCAAAACTTGTTCGCAGCGAATTTCGCCTTTTTCAGTAACGACTCCGCTGATTTTTCCACCTTCGGTCGACAAAGTTCGAACAGCACACTGCTGAACGATAACAGCACCCTTTTCAATCGCGGCATTAGCAATGGCTGAAGCGGCAATTGAAGGTTCGGCATTACCATCTGAAGGGGTATAAATACCGCCAAGCCAGTTACCTTTTCCGCCCGGAGCCAATTCATCAATCTCTTGAGGAGTCACCATTCTAGAATCCAATGAAAGCGATTCTACAGACTTCAACCAGCTCTTATGCATCTCAAGTTGTGGTTCTGTTTTCGCTAGAAACATAATGCCAGCTTGTTTATAACCGACATCACGCCCGACTCGACTTGGCATCTCAGCCCAGAGTTTATCAGCAGCTTGCGCCAAGGGAACATCATGTAAGTGACGGTTAGTTTTACGAATCCAGCCTAAATTGCGTGAAGATTGTTCGCCAGCAATATGACCTTTTTCCAAAAGCACAACAGGTATATTTCGTTCAGCTAAAGCAAGAGCGGCAGTCACTCCAACAATGCCACCTCCAATGATAACAACGCGGGTTGAATCAGGAAGTTGATCTGGAGTCTCAACCTTTTCGAGTGTTTTTGTCATAACTTTTTTCCTGAAGGCATAGAAAGGTTAAAGTTCGTTCTAACCTCCCTTAATAAGCTGTTATTGGCCGATGATAATTTCTTCAACATTCGCGGTAGATGCACCACGATACGCAGTAACTTCGATCTCAACTTTGTAGACAGTTGAACCTAATGGAGGGCAAGTCGCTGTCGACGCAGGGTTAATCCCTTTGAATTTGGTGCCAATAAAGCCCATCACATCATGAATGTGTGCTGGGTCTTGAATAAACACGCGAGACATAACCACGTCTGCTAAAGTTGCGCCAACAGAAGCAAGAGCACGTTCGATGTTTTTAAATACTTGTTCTGTTTGCTCAATTACATCTTCAGGTATTTCTTGTGTATCAGGATTACGGCCAGCAGTATTGGAAACATAAATCCAATTATCTACTGCAACCAAACGTGAGTAGCTTGCACTTTCTTCGAATTTTGAGCCTGTTTTAACTTTTACGATCTTAGTCATATGCTTTACCTAACATTAAATCTAAATAATATGGTTTGGGAAAATGAGGGTATCTGGTGAATCAGCAACAGAGCCCAATAAACTTAAACGGCTTAACGCAATACAGGGACATCCCATAAGTTCAGCTTCACACCAATGCCTTTTTCAAGGGCATTACGGTAGACAACCGTTGCCCATGCCACGTCTTCAACTGGCATGCCGCCCACAGAAAGAATGATAATTTCCTCCTCGTTCTCACGAGCAGGCGAGTCACCTGAAACAATTTTGCCAAGGTCTTCGATATCGTCATGGGTTAACTTGCCTTCTGCAATCATGTCCATGCAGCGAACACCCACAAGCGGAATCACACAATGAGCAGGTTTAGGCACTTCCTCGTACCAAGCCTCATACAAACCAGTGTTATCAAGGACTTTACGAACGTCTTTTTGCTCCATGCCATCATCTAAACTACAGCTCGCAGGCATAGCTAAGAACGCACCGGGTTTCACCCACTCACGCTTAACAATTGGGTAAGTAGTTGGATCGCCAACCTCTCCAGAATTACAGTAGGAAACTAAATCTGAATCACGAACAACTGCCTCAACACTATCGACGATTTCAATAGTCGTTACTTGCGGAAAGGTTTCTTTAACCCAATCAATAAAGCTGTCTAGGTTCTTTTGGCCACGACCTTTAACTTTAATCGTATCGACTTTAGGACAGGCCGCAATGAAGGCCGCTACGGTCGTCTTACCCATTACACCGGGACCAAGAAGACCAATGACTTTTGAGTCTTTACGAGCAAGATAACGTGCACCAACACCGGGAATAGCACCGGTTCGGTAAGCGGACAGCAAATTAGCTGACATATAAGCCAAAGGTGCTCCGGTATCGATGTCATTCAAAATCATCATCAAGATAGAACGAGGTAAACCTTTCTCTCGGTTGGCGATGTTTGAGCCATACCATTTCACCCCAGAGGTTTGGAAATTCCCGCCAAGATAAGCTGGCATCGCCATCAAACGACGATCTGCGGTTGGTTTTGGCATGGTAGGAAAAGGAGATTCATCAGGAAAGGTAATCATGGCACCATGAGAATCATTATTGGGGCCTGCCATACGGTAATCGCCTGTATACAAAAGCCCAAACATCTCTTCCATGGTATCCACACAACTCGGCATATCCGTTACACCAGCTTTGATCATGTCTGGCTCAGAAAGGTAAATAAAATCGATTTTCGTATTCTCGGTCATGTGTATACCTATTAAAATTTAGTTTATATTTTTATATTAATAATTATTTTTTCGAATAATAAATAAACACACAATTAAAATATTAATATTAAATTTTTCTGACATATTTATTATGTATGACGTAAATTATTTTTAACTCTCTTACTAATAAAAGAAATTAAAATGAAAGACCCCTCATCCTATATATAAAAAAACACCATTAACATATCCCTTTAGGGACATTTATAGCGCGTCATAGACAAGCTAAGCACTTTTCTAAGATCAACTTTGATCTAGGGACAGGCATGAGATGGATACTTGTAGTAAGAACAAATAAACGACCGTATAAAAAAGATTGGAGATTCAATAGACATTTGGAGTTGAGAAACAACACTTCCACTATCTATAGCCATCAAGGGCAATAAATATAACTCCCCCGCGCTAATCAACTAACGCAACATGGAGCTAAATCTACAGTACGTGTAGACACCACAACGCAATGACTTGAACGGTTGAATAAGTCAGCAGTTTGCTTGCTAAAACAGCTATATAAAAAATATGGAGTGCCACCATAGTTATTTTAGTTTTTTGTATTAGGATATTTATTTAACATGTTAATAATATCGATAATAAAAGGTAACTATATGACTTTCGCTCCTCGCAACTATGAACATCCTGCTCGCTTCAATAACGCTGAATGGAAAACTCGTGTCGACTTAGCGGCTATGTATCGCATTTTTGCCTACTTAAAATGGGATGAGTCTATCTATAACCATATTTCATTGCGCGTACCCGGTGAAGACAACCACTTTTTGATCAACCCATTTGGCCTTCACTATAGCGAAGTCAACGCTTCAAACTTGGTAAAAGTAGATCTACAAGGCAACGTTATTGGCCATTCAGACTGGCCCATTAACCCTGCTGGTTTCACTTTTCACAGTGCGATACATGACAAAGTAGATAATGCTCATTGTGTTATGCATGTTCATACAACAGCAACACTTGCGGTATGTTGCTTAGAAGAAGGGCTTTCTTACAGTAATTTCTACTCAGCGCAACTATGGGATAAAGTCGCCTATCATGATTTTGAAGGCATCACTCTGCATATGGATGAAGGTCAGCGTATTTTGGACAGTGCTGGCGGCAAACCCTTATTAATGCTTCGTAATCATGGTCCTGTTGTAATGGGCTCAACATTGGCTCAAGCCTTTTCATTAATGTGGTTAGTAAACCGTGCCTGTGAAGTTCAAATGGCGTCGATGTCGATGGGGACAGTTCGTGAAATCCCTGAAGATATTTGTAAAAAATGCACCGCTCAATCGCTTAACTTTGATCCTAAATTTGGCGCAGGAGAAGACGTATTCGCAGCAATGAAGCGCATTGTTGAAAAACAGGATCCGTCATTCAAAAACTAAACGTTCGCTTATTGTCTGAATTTAGGCATAACAATTAAAAAATAGCCCCAAGGATATTCCAAGGGCTATTTTTACTTCTATCAGAATCAAAGTCACGACCAGTCTTTCAATAAAAATCTATGAGCAGCAATATAATATTTTTAGTGTTTTGTTATAGCTGAAAATTAATTAGCATGTTAACAATAATATAAAGATCATTATACGAAGTAGCGAGGACAGTAGTCGTATAAAGGTCGTCTTTTAGAGAATGCATAGACCAAAAAGGAATACAAAATGAACATATGTATCGTAGGTGTCGGCGCTATTGGTGGTTTCATTGGTGCTCGCCTTGCAACAAACCACAACTTTATCGTAAACGCATTAGCGCGAGGTAAAAGTTTAGCGGCTCTAAATAAACATGGCTGGCGCTTAGAACAAGAAGGAGAGCTGATTCAACGCCCATGTGTTGCCGTAGAATCTGCTAGCGATCTAGGCGTCCAAGATATAGTAGTCATTGCTTTAAAGACGCCTTCATTATCACAAGTCTTGCCAACTTTAGCGCCACTCATTGATGAGAATACACTGGTTATTTCAGCGATGAATGGTATTCCTTGGTGGTTTTTCCGAGACCTTGAAACACAATCTAATCACCCATTTCAATCAGTCAATCCTAAAGGAGCCAATGGACGGGCTATTCCTTACAAAAATATTATTGGCCTAGTAGTACATGCAGCAGCAGTTCGTTCTGAGCCTGGTATAATTCAACATAAAGCAGGAAACAGACTGCTTATTGGAGAACCTGAGGGCGGAAAATCAGACAGAGTTCAGGCACTAACAGACATTCTTAATAAAGTAGGTTTTGACTGTAATCACTCTTCTAGTATTCGTTCCGAAATCTGGTACAAGCTATGGGGAAACATGACAATGAACCCTATCAGTGCTATCACAGGTGCGACTGTAGATAACATTCTTCAAGACCCACTTGTTAGAAAATATTGCTCTGCCGTTATGAATGAAGCCGCTATATTAGGCGAAAAAATCGGCTGTCAGATAACTGAAGACCCTGAAAGTCGACACAAAGTAACTGAAAAGCTAGGTGCTATCAAAACATCTATGTTACAAGACGTCGAAAACGGAAATGCTATAGAATTGGATTCCATCTTAGGTATTATCTACGAACTCACCCAAAGACTTGAAATAGAGTCACCTAATATTGAATCTTTGTTTGGGCTGACAAGATTATTTGCCACTACGAAAGGTTTATATGGAAGAAAAGAAACATAATTCATATCTAATAATCTTTTAAAAAAAGCGCTCAATGCATATACATCGAGCGCTTTTTAATGGAATATCAAAAAATATAAATCAAATAAAATAAAATATTATATTTTTTACGATTACTTTTTACTATTTATCGTATTTACATATTTTCTAAAATCAGCCAAAGCCGCTTTAGCATCAATACCACGATCAGAAACTGAGTTAACCCAAAGTTGATCAATACCTTCAGACAATTTGTTTAAATCTTTTACACGCTGATCACTCTCAGAAAGGAAAACCACGTTCACGCCTTTTTCTTTCGCTTCTAGAATTCCGTCGTCATCAGCTTTCCCCCAAGCAGCACCAGCGAGTTGCGACAATCTTTCACCTGAAACGCTCATAATAGCCTCTTGATCTTTCTTACTAAGGCTTTCAAATACATCTTGGTTCATTACTATGCTAAACGCTGTGGTATATAAGCCTTTAGGAAACAAAGTAAGATCAGAACTAACTTCGCTTAAACGGAAGAATCTCTGCTCTTGCGCTGGTAAGAAAGTGCCATCAACAACGCCCTGCTGCATCATTTCATAAGACTTAGGTGATGGTGCAGAAACAGGGGTTACTTCAAGACGTTCAGCAAGGTCGTTAATCAATCCACCGCCAACCCGCATTTTCTTGCCTTTTAAGTCATCCAACGAATTCACTGGAAACTTAGTATGGAGCTGCCCTGGGCCATGCACAAATAAACCTAACAACTGAAAACCGTTATATTCGTCTGCTGGCTCAAAGTAGTCTTTATAGGTTCTCCACAAAGCTACAGACCCTGTCTCTGCATCTGTAATTTCACCCGGAATTTCAGCGACGCCTGATAATTTGAAACGACCAGGTAAATAAGCCTCAACACTAAAGCCAACATCATATATACCATCTTCAACCGCATCATAGATTGTTTTTGGATGTCCTGTGTAGTTTTCAACAACCACTTCAACACGACCTTCTGTGGCTTCCTCTACCCATTTTTTCCAAGTTGGCCACACAGTGGCATTTTGTGGATTTGTAGGTGGTAACCAAGTCGCTATACGTAAGGTTGTTTCAGCCGCAGCAGCTGAAAGAGAAAGTGCAGCGCCAGTTGTAACACAAAGTAGGCTTTTCTTAAAATTCATCATTTTTATTATTCCTATTATTTATGAATTATATTTTCGTCACCACCGTTCGAAGTGAGGTTAGTGACAACTCTTGCTAAAACATACGTTATCTATAAAGCAGCTCGGGTAAAAACATCGACACTTGAAAGACAAAGACAATGATCAGAAGTCGAATAATATCAACACACCAAAATGGCGTTACTCCCTTAAATATTGTTCCCGCTTTAACATCTTTTAACACCGCGCTAAGTACAAAGACATTCATCCCCACTGGTGGCGTAATTAAACTAATCTCAGTTACCACCACCACAACAATACCGAACCAGACAAGGTCAAAACCTAAACTTGCTACCAAAGGATAGAAAACAGGCACAGTAAGTAACAGCATCGAAAGGCTTTCGAAAACCATGCCCAAAACGATGTAAATACATAAAATAATGAGGATTACCACAATCGGCGCGACATCTAATGACGTGACAAAATTTAATAACGCATCAGGTAAGCCTGCGCGATTAATAAAATCTGAGAAAATAAGCGCACCAATTACCACACTAAACAGCATAGCCGAGGTCCTTACTGTATCTATCAGAGTTTCGTATAGACCTGAAAAGCTTAAGCTACGACGTGCAAATCCAATCAATAACGCGCCTCCCGCACCGATACCCGCCGCTTCTGTTGGCGTAAAAATACCTAAATAAATACCGCCCATGACGATGGTAAACAGCATCAAGACACCCCAAATTCCTCTTAGGGCAATCATGCGTTCTTTAAAAGTCATGCGTTCACCTGCAGGACCTTCAGCTGGATTACGCCAAACTACATAACGCACTGCGGCCATATACAGCAAAATGCCTAACATGCCAGGTATAAAGCCTGCCGCAAACAACTCTCGAATACTGGACTCTGTTAGTAAGCCGTAAATAACTAAGATGACGCTCGGTGGAATCAAAATACCTAAAGTTCCGCCCGCCGCTATAGACGCTGTCGCTAAGCTATCGGAATAGCCAAACTTGCGCATCGGTGGCATTGCCACTTTTGCCATGGTTGCGGATGTTGCCAAACTAGAACCACAAATAGCGGAAAAACCACCACAAGCCAGGACAGTAGACATAGCAAGACCACCTTTGCGATGACCTAAAAAAGCATAAGATGCGTTATACAATTCTTGCGAAAGGCCGGATCGAGTGACTATATTGCCCATCAAAATAAACAAAGGTATTACTGATAGGCTATATTCCTGCACGGTTTCAACAACTCTACTGGACGCCAAAGTAAGAGACGCGGTCCAGCGAAACGAAAATAAATTGTCAAAACCAAGCCCTTGCAACATAGCGAAACCGAAGAAACCAACGATTCCCATCGCAAAGGCAATTGGCATACGTAAAATTAAAATCAAAAAGAGCAGTACGGCAAAACCAATAAATACAACTGACACGTTATTCTCCAACCGACTGTGAAACGTTTTTATCTTTCAATACGCAATAAGCACCATAGGTCAGCATGCATGCAGCCGTCACCCAACTCATTAGCGCAATATATTGAGCGATATAACCTGCTGGTAATCCAAGATACTCAGTAAGCTCGCCGCGACTAAGAGAGCGTTCGGCTAACTGATAAATGCGAACAGCTAGAAAATAAAACGAAGTAGAAATAATAAAAACGGAGAAAATAGCGAGAATTTTGATTATACGATTTCCTAAGACTTGATCCAAAAGATCAACAACAACATGACTACCTCGCCAAGTAATAATAGGCATTTGAGCAAATACCATAATAGCTAAACCAATTTGCGTCAGCTCGACAGCGCCATCAATAGAATTATTAAAAAGATAGCGGCCAACCACATCAAAACAAGTCAGCAGTACGAGCAATAACAATACCGTTGCAGCAACTCCTTCTAATGTTAAACCAATCCATCGGTAGACATTGGGTTCCGGATATTGCTTCTTCATCCATCCACTTAATTGCATGGAAACTCCTAATTGATACTCTAATTATTATTTTTATTTAGTTATCATGTTAACTAAATGATCGTAAAAATAAAATCGCTTTTGATTAAAAAATTAATCTACACAGCGATAATTAAATCACCTATAAAACTTCAAAGATTTGCAGCTCAACCAAGTTCGGTCGACGTATTCCAGTACCGACAAAAACACGTTCAGTTATCCATTGCATCGATGGCGAACTTGTTTCAAAAACAGGATGGCAACGAAAATAAATCAACTCTGGGGCTACCGGCTCACCAATTTTTATCTTTTGCGTTATTTCCGCAGATGCCACACGAATGGCTTTATTATGAATATAAATCAATTCACCGTTATCTAACTCGATGGCATATTGCGCATCGAGATGAGTTAATCTAGGAGTCAATATTAATTGATAGTCTGCCCCACCTCGCAGCACTTTTCCTTGCCAACCATTACCTTGTACCGTTCCTCCAGTAATAGGAATGATTCGGCGTTCACCATGAACTGAAACACCCACTTCCTGAGGCGCATCAATCTCCACTTTTAACGTCGCAAAATATTTTAACTCTGGGGCATGTATCATGAATGTCTCCTAACCTCTCAAATTACAAACGGCTTTTACCATAGGTAAAAGTGCCATTCTCGACCGATGCTTGAGGCTTAGGAACAGCAGCACCAGTTTGTGGCGAAACAGGGAAGATTGCATTGATTTGTCCAGTACCGGATGCACCAAAGTAAGGAGTCAGCACTTCCACTTTCTCATCATATTCAGACCACCCTAGCGCACCAAGCAACATAGCGGTATCGTGCATAAAACCTTCACCGTGACCTTTGGCTGCGTATTCAGGCAACATCTCGCAGAAAGTATTCCACTCAGCGTTTTCCCACATTCTCACCACAGATTCATCTAAAGACTCTAAGAAAGGGCTCCAAATTTTATGGGCAAAATCGGGGGCACTGCCATTTTGAGCAAATCGATGAGACAAAGAACCACTTGCTAAAATAGCAACATTGCCATCGTAATGTTTTTCAATAGCTTCACGCAGCGCCCAACCAAAACGAGCGGAATCGTTAAGATAATGTACGGTTAATAAGGCAGAAACAGAAATAACTTTGAAATGCAGGTCTTGGTTCATATAGCGCATTGGCACTAGTGTGCCGTATTCTGGTGCAAGCGTGGTGTCATCATGAGCGAGAGTTTCAACACCTTGCTCATTACAAACTTGAGCAATAATTTTACCCAGCTCAGGGTTTCCATTCACTTCATAAGGCATATTCTTAATAAAATGCGGTAACTCGTTACTAGTGTAAGTGCCTTTAAAATGCGGCGCACAATTGATGTGGTAATTGGCATTTACCAACCAGTGCGTATCAAAAACAATAATAGTATCGACATTTAATTCTTTGCAACGGCGTGCAATTTCATAATGTCCATCAATAGCAGACTGTCGAGTCCCTTTACGAGGGCCGTCTAGTTCTGAAAGATACATGGAAGGAACATGTGTAATTTTTGCGGCTAATGCTAACTTACCCATTGGTAAAACCTCTTTACTTCTCACACTCTACTTAAAAAGAGCGTGGATATTATTTTTATTGAATTTAAGAACTGGATCCAACTCTGTCAGTTCAAAAGAAATCTGACAATAGCTGTTATCTGTGATCGGCTTCATCCATTCGCAAAAGATAGAAAATACCTTTTCTGCAACCTCTTGACGCACTTCCATACTGCGTCCGTGACCTATTTTTAGGTTCAAATTTATCAACGCGAAATCATCGCGCCCATCCGCCACACGAAAATGATCACAACAAATCGCTCGGCTACGCACACCACCAAGAGGAAAGTGCCCTGTTGAGACAATGTATTCATGCAGTGCTTTAAACACTGGCTGAAAATCTAATCGATCTTCTAAATTTGCAGAATATTCAAAAACAAAATGAGGCATATAAATGCTCCAACAAGAACGAGGGAATAACTCCCTCGCCAATATTTAAACTACACACCCCATTTAGGGATGTGATGAGAGCCTAGGCTAATACATACATTTTTAGGCTCACAAAACACTTCAAAGCTATAATCACCGCCTTCACGGCCAGTTCCAGACCCTTTCACACCACCAAAAGGTGTACGAAGATCTCGAACGTTTTGGCTATTTACAAACAACATGCCCGCTTCGATATTACGACCAATGCGGTGTACCTTACTGACATCTTGAGTCCATAGGTAAGAAGCAAGACCGTAGTCGTTGTCATTTGCCATGCGAACCACATCAGCTTCATCTTTAAAAGGAATCAATACTGCAACCGGGCCAAAGATTTCTTCACGAGCAATACGCATATTATTAGTAACATCACGGAAAACCGTTGGACGAACAAAATGGCCATTTTTAAGGTGAGCAGGGAGCTCATTAACCGGTTTATCTGGACCACCAGCAATTAATTTAGCGCCTTCTTCCATGCCGATGCGGATGTAACCCGTCACTTTTTCCCAATGCTGCTGACTGATCAAAGCCCCTACTTGAGTGTTCATATCAGATGGATCACCCACCTTGATAGCATCAGCACGTTTCGCAAAGTCTTCACAGAATCGATCGTAGATAGACTCTTGAACGAAGATACGAGAGCCCGCAGTACAACGCTCGCCATTGATAGAGAAGATGCCAAATACAGCGGCATCCAAAGCACGATCGTAATCGCAATCATCAAAAATCATCACTGGAGATTTGCCGCCAAGTTCCATGGAGAATTTCTTAAGACCGGCACTAGCGATGATGTGTTTACCAGTAGACGTACCACCAGTGAAGGAAATTGCACTCACATCATCATTGGTAATTAATGCGTTACCCGTTGTTGAACCAAAGCCATGCACAATATTAAATACACCGGCAGGAATGCCCGCTTCTAGTGCGAGTCTGCCAAGAAAGTCTGTCGTCAAAGGCGACAATTCAGATTGTTTCATCACGGCAGTATTACCTAACGCTAAACAAGGTGCCGTTTTCCACGTACCAGTCATGAAAGGTACGTTCCAAGGCGAAATAAGCGCGCAAACACCTGTTGGAGAATACAAGGTGTAGTTAAGCATTTGGTCATCTACTGGATAAGTATGACCATTCATTTGCTTCGCTTTTTCTGCAAAGAAATAAAAATTATTAGACGAGCGTGGTACCAAGGCATTTTGCGTTTGATAAATAGGCAAACCTGTGTCGGCAGTTTCTAATTGCGCAATTTCTTCAACGTTTTGAGCAATCAAATCGCCTAGTTTTTCAATAATTTTAGAACGTTTAGCAACCGGCATGTTTGCCCAAGCTGGAAAAGCATCTTTAGCTGCCTGAACCGCAGCAGCAACTTGTTCTGGTGACGCATGAGCGACTTCCGCCAACACTTCGCCGGTGGCCGGATTAAAAGTTTGAAAGGTCTCTTTACTTTCAACCCATTTACCGTTTATCAAGTTCTTAATCATTTTTCTTTACTCTCCTGACAAGGAACCGAACGAGAATGCCTCGACATCGATTTAGTTAACATGTTAAATAAATTAAACTTAACATGTATAGTATGTCAAGCACACTTATCATCAATGGAATGCATTTATTTAAAAGGTATGGATATAGAAAAAATTGGAATATTTATTGCATAAATTGACATTTGTCATAGATGTGAAATTATCACGGACGTGCCCTATCAAATAACCGACAATAAACGGGAGCGCATTAAAATGGTAAACACTAGCCTGAATAAAATTTTGCCGTCGCTTATTAATAGCATTGGTCAGCGTCATTTCTATGACCAAGTTGTTTACTCAATAAAAGCCTTAGACCCTATATCCAATATAAGAATTGTTAGCTATTCAAAAACAGATCACCCCGTTTTCCTAGGTGACTATCCGATGTCAGAAATTGACAAAGTGTACTGCGAATCAGCGTACTTACTGGATCCTATCTATGACACAATTTACGGCAAAAACCAGAAAGAACTCGTTACCTTAGATAGTCTCGTCAATGATGATTTTCGTAATTCCATTTACTATGACACTTTTTATCAACGCCTTGATTGGTGCAATGAAACTAACATTGTTATTGGCACTAACGACGACACTAAAATCTGTATCGCTTACTCGACTAAGGACAATGATTTATCCCTAAAAGCTGTCCATAAAGAACTCACGCCTTGTATAAACTCTATCAAAGCGGCCATCTTGACCCATGAACGTGTTGGAAGTCTGCTACAGCAAAGCCAACCTATAGAACATGAAAGCCTCACTCATAAAAGTCGTCACTCTCATCTTGATGAACTCAATCTGACCAAACGAGAGAAAGAGATTGTTGGGTTAATTTTGGAAGGCATGTCTTCCGTTTCGATTGCAGAAAAATGTTTTGTTTCAGAAGGAACAGTCAAAAACCACCGCAAAAATATCTATCGAAAGCTGAATATCAAATCACAAGCGGAACTATTTCGTAACTTCATCCAATAAATCAACACCCACATTGCAAAGCTATGTATTGACAAGAAGCGTTTTTTACGAAAGTATAGTTAACATGTTAACTATACTTGGTGAAAATAAACATGTTTCATTACAGACAAAAAGAATCAAATGACGTGGTATCAAAAACAGCAGATGCCAGCTATGAAATCAGGTTAGACGACACCATGCTTCCACCAACATCTGGAAGTGTAATTGGCGTAGCTCTAAATAATAAAGCCTTAGCTAAATCTTTAGAGCAAGTCTTCAACGAAAAGCCACACGTTCAACCACCCAAAACCCCTGTTTTACATATTAAAACAGACAATACTCACATTGGTTATGCTAACAGCATCAAGGTACCAAGCGATAAAGGTGCGATTTATGCGGGCCCATCATTAGGTATCGTTATTGGTAAAAAAGCCACTCGTGTTGATGCCAGCAACGCCTTAGATTTCGTTGCAGGTTTTACTGTTGTAAACGAAGTAAGCCTAGCTGAAACATCTTTCTACCGACCAGCAGTAAAAGCAAAATGCCGCGACACTTTCTGCCCTATTGGCCCATGGACAGTAGACAAAGAAACCGTCAGAAAACCTAATAATTTGAGCATCAAGACATTTGTTAATGACGCTTTAGTGCACAAGACAAATACTGATCAATTGATTTACTCAGTTGAAGAAGTAATAAGCTACATCAGCAGTTTCATGACGCTAGAAGCTGGAGACATCATCATCGCAGGCACGCCTGAACGCACACCAGATTTAGAAATTAAACCAGGTGATAGTGTCATGATCGACATCGAAGGCGTCGGCCGCCTAGTCAACCCAGTAGAACAAGAATAGGAAGCAGTCATGAAAAGCGCTCGTATACTTTTTAAGAATGAAACATTAGCAGTCACGGTTAACGAACAAGATCAAGCGGTTACTCAGCAAGGTAAGATTCTAGAAGAAGGGTCTTTCACTTGGTTACCACCTTGCGAAGGCAAAATGTTTGTATTAGCCATCAATTATGCCGATCATGCTGCTGAACTTTCTTTCGCAGCACCAGAAGAACCATTGGTATTTTTGAAAAGCAAAAATTCACTCATTGGTCACGATCAAAAAACCTACCGCCCCGACAATATTGATTACATGCACTATGAATGTGAGCTCGTTGTGGTCATCGGCAAAGAAGCAAAAAATGTCTCTAAAGAAGACGCAATGGACTATGTAGGCGGCTATACCGTTGGTAATGACTACGCCATTCGTGACTACTTAGAAAACTATTACCGCCCTAACCTACGCGTAAAAAGCCGTGATACTTGTACTCCAATTGGCCCATACATTATTGACGCAAAAGATATCAAAGACCCTCATAACCTAATGCTACGCACCTATATCAACGGTGAGCTAAAGCAAGAAGGTAATACTAAAGATTTGGTGTTCAACATCCCTCATTTGATCGCCTATTTAAGTGACATTATGACGTTAACACCTGGCGATATGATCTTTACAGGTACACCAGAAGGACTAGCCGATGTTAAACCTGGAGATGTGGTAATAACGGAAGTAGAAGGCGTTGGTATCCTCAAAAACACCATTATTACTGAATCAGAATACCTAAACAATTTAAATAATTAAGGGTGCGATATGCTTTCAAACGACATTATTACTTCTTGTGCGAACAGACTTAATCAGGCAGAAAAAGAACGTGTTCAAATTCGTCAAATTTCACTGGATTACCCAGATATCACGATTGACGATGCCTATGCCATCCAACGCGAATGGGTACAAATGAAGCTGAATGAAGGCCGTAAAGTTATTGGTCATAAAATTGGCCTAACCTCACGAGCGATGCAAATGAGTTCACAAATAGATGAGCCAGATTACGGCACCTTGCTTGATGACATGCTGTACTACGATGGCTGTGAAATCGAAACAGACAAGTTCATTGTTCCGCGTATCGAGGTCGAACTGGCGTTCGTTTTAAAAAAACCGTTGAGAGGGCCAAACTGTACAATTTTCGATGTTTATAACGCAACGGATTACGTTATTCCTGCACTTGAGCTAATTGACGCCCGCAGCCAATCGATAGACCCTGAAAGCAAACGTCCCCGCAAAGTCTTTGATACCATCGCAGACAACGCGGCCAATGCGGCTATCATTTTAGGTGGACGTCCAATAAAAATCAGTGAAATGGATTTACGTTGGGTATCAGCCATTATGCAACGCAACGGCATTATTGAAGAAACAGGTGTTGCTGCAGGCGTATTAAACCATCCTGCCAACGGTGTTTCATGGCTTGCTAATAAACTTGCGCCCTTTGATATTGAGCTTGAGCCGGGACAAATTATTCTTGGTGGTTCTTTTACTCGCCCAATAGCTGCCCGCAAAGGCGATACGTTCAACGTGGACTATGGCCCACTTGGTTCAGTATCTTGTCATTTTGCTTAGGAGATAGACATGTCTGCGCCTAAAAATATTTTCAAATTAGCGCTCAAAAACCGTCAGCCACAGATTGGTCTGTGGCTAGGTTTGGCCAACAACTATACCGCTGAGCTAATTGCGAGTGCAGGATTTGATTGGCTATTAATCGACGGTGAACACGCACCAAACACCCTGCAAACCATGATAGGACAGCTGCAAGCCATCGCGCCTTTTGCTAGCCACCCAATTGTGCGCCCAGCTTGGGCCGATCATGTTGCGCTTAAGCAAATACTTGATCTTGGCGTGCAAACGGTATTGGCTCCTATGGTCGACAACGCAGCGCAAGCGGCTCAAATAGTCAAAGCAACTCGCTATCCACCAGCGGGAATTCGTGGGGTTGGTAGTGCTTTAGCACGTGCTTCTCAGTTCAATCGAACCCCTGACTACTTGACTACCGCCAATGATGAAATTTGTGTGTTGGTTCAAATCGAATCTCTTCAAGCAGTCAAAGAACTGGATAACATTCTTGCTGTAGATGGTGTTGATGGTGTCTTTATTGGACCAGCTGACCTAAGCGCATCGCTTGGATACATTGGACAGCCTAACCATCCAGAGGTCGTCAAAGTGATTGAGCAAAGTATTGCTAAAATCATTGCGGCTGGAAAAGCGCCTGGCATTCTCATGGCAGACAAAACACAAGCGAAACATTACTTGTCGCTTGGCGCATTATTTGTCGCTGTAGGCAGTGATACAGGCTTGCTGATGAACAGCACTAAGGCTTTGGTGAATGAGTTCAAACCTGAACAAAATTCCCAAGAAAAAACAACAGCATCCGTCTACTAAAGTGCTGATTGTAATCTGAGTATGTCTGCCTCCCAGTTAACCTACTCAGATATTTGATCTTTTGATCACCCTTACTTTCCCCAGTGTCACGTTTATTCGTGCGCTGGGATTTTTTTGACACTACTGTGATAATCTCTAAAAAAATAAAACCAACAAAGAACATAGCATGATGAAAAAAGAATGGATCCCCAACATTACCATTGGACAAGACTATGATGTCGCTTACAAGGACGCCACTATCCATTTTGACGTACTTGGCAAAATGGCCGATTTTTTTGGTCGTGATATGCCAATGCATCTGCATGCAGAATATTGCCAAATCCACCTTATCCTATCCGGCAAAACCTTGTTTAATATTGACCAAAATATTTATGAAACCCAAGATTGCGCCGCATTTTATACGCCACCGGCAACGCCACACGCTTTTTTAACCGAGCCAACGGCACCAGGTTATGTGATTACTATCCATAACACACATTTACAAAAAATCATGGCCGAATTAAATGCGTACAGCAATCACAACTCGTTGCTGATGCCCTTTCATATAGACAAGCAAAAAGACACCAAGCCAGACCAGCAACACTGGGAACAACTATTAAACCTATTTAAAATGCTCAAGCTAGAATGGAACCAATCTGCACTTTATCAACGAGACAGTATTGAGGCCATTGTTAAACTTATCCTAATAAACATGCTAAGACTCTCCGGATCTGAGCAACCCAAAAAACAGCATAATCAGACGGAAATCCTTTGTTTTAGAGAGTTTAGTACCCTACTTGAGCGTCATTTTCTAACAGAAAAACAAATTCAATTTTATTGCGATTCCTTACACATCAATGAAAGCAGATTGAACTATTTGTGCAATAAGATAACCAAACTAAGTCCCAAGAAAATGATAAATGGCCGAATTTTGCTCGAAGCTAAACGCCTGCTATCTCATACCAATAAGAATCTCACCGAGATTGCTTACACTTTAGGCTATATTGATCCTTCTTATTTCTCTCGGTTTTTCATCAAAAATACTGGCATGAGCCCTTCGGATTTTCGCAAACACCACAGAGCCGATGAATAGCCCACTAAGGCTACTCTATAAATAAAACGTTAAAATTTATTACTTTAAAATGTCTCATAAAAACAGGCGGAAAAACATTCAAAATAAAACTTAACATGTTAATCAAATTACTATAAGTTATCTTTATAAAAAAACAGTGCCCAGAAGTTATGCCATTCAGTGTAATTAAAGAGAAAATCATTATCGATTACTTCCCAAGCTCCGGTATAAAACTGGCAAATGCAATATTCCCATATAGGCTGATAAATGCTCATTAACACGATTACCAGACAGGATTTAACCACACAGACAGCACTGCATCTTTGTCGTGTTGCTATTGATAAAGCAGAACAGCTTGGTATCAATATCTGTATAACTATTGTCTGCTCTTCAGGTCGCAGCCTAGCCAGCGTGGCAATGAACAACGCACCACTTTTATCTCAAGCCATTTCCCATAAAAAAGCCTTTACTGCCGTGTCATTTGGCATACCGACCAAAGAATGGCAAACAAGACTCGCAGAAAGAAATAACACCTTACTCGCCTTACAGAGTGAACCTGACTTTACCTTTCTAGGTGGTGGGATTCCTATTTCGCATCAAGGCTCTGTTGTTGGGGCAATAGGTGTCTCTGGTGGCAGTGAGCAACAGGACATTGATTGTGCAACAACCGCCATAAACAGCCTTAGCTAATTAACTAAAAAATTACAAAAAATAAACGCCACAATATTTTTAAATCAGGAGCCTCCATGTCCTCTGCTTTGAGCAAATTAACCATCCCCTTGCTTGGATATTTGGTCGCTTTTGGACCACTTTCTATCGATATGTATTTGCCAAGTTTGCCTACCATAGCCAATAATTTGGGCACCTCGGATCAGCTGATACAAACAACGATTACTGTTTTTTTGCTTGGAATGGCAATAGGAATGCTCATTTTCGGCCCTCTATCCGATATGTTAGGTAGGAAGCGTTTACTGTTAATTGGTATTGGGTTTTATTTTTTTAGCAGCATTGGTTGCGCAATGGCATCGACTGGTGAAAATTTAATTCTGTTTCGTTTCCTACAGTCATTAGGTGGCGCTGCAGCAGCGGTTCTTGGTAGAGCCTTAGTTCGTGATTTGTATGAACTAAAAAGAGCTGCCAATATCCTGTCACACATGCACATCATATCAATGATGGTTATGCTGATATCTCCAATATTAGGCGCTTATATTGTTAGCTATTTTGAATGGCGCTGGATCTTTTACTTCTTAGCACTATTTTCAATGGTGGCTTTTATTGGTAGTGCTCTGTTATTGCCAGACGTAAAACAAAATATGATCGCAAAGCCTAGTGCTAGCCATTACTGTAAAAACTATATTGAATGTTTACGGGCGCCGTTGCTGATCCAATATGTGTTAACGAATGCTTTTTCATTTGCTGGCATGTTTGCCTTTATAGCGACATCAGCATTTGTCTATATCGAGCACTTTCAGCTTTCAGAAACCTATTATGCGGTTCTATTTTCTGCGAATATTTTCGCCATTATTATCGCAACTTTACTCAACTCGTATTTAAGCAAACGCTATAGCGTAAGTGCCGCATTAAGTACGGCTGTCGCTATTTCCTTTGCTGCGACGTTAATCATTTGGGGAATGATTGGCTTCAATAAAACGCCACTCGCCTTATTTGTCGTAGCCACAATGCTTTACATCAGCGTTACTGGTGCAATTGGTGCCAATAGCTTAGCGACGTTATTTGCACAACTACCAGAAAAAGCAGGCACGGTTTCAGGTTTACTAGTGGCAACTCAATTTGCAATGGGGAGCTTCATCAGTTATGTGGCGAGTTTACTGTTTGATGGCACTCCAGCAAGCCTCTTAATCATGATGGCATGCTGCGGCACTCTTTGCTCAATTCTCTATCTGAGCACACGCATAAATAAAGTCATTTAGCTTTCAAAACAATAAATGCAATTTAGAAGGTATTTTTACAGAGCCACAAAATCGGCTTCAATCTCTCTAATTATATTGTTCATATTATCAATGAAAAATTGCACAGCAGCGTACTCATGACTAAGCATTTCATTAAGCAACATTCCAGCGAATTCAAATAAAGCAAGATGTGGCGTGTGAATAGAAGGGCCTCTAATGAGGCCCTTCTATTATGTCTAAATCAAGCTACGCGGTGCTTTTCTCTCATTTTGCTAAAAATAAACACAAGGATGGATAAGATTGTTACGGTAAGCAGGGTCAATGCGATAGGACGCTCGATAAAAATACCAAACTCCCCGTTAGAAACACCCAATGCTTGACGCATACGGTTTAGAAATACTGGCCCTAGCACCAAACCTAAAATAATAGGCACAGCAGGAACATTATTTCGTTTCATAACGTAGCCAATCACAGAGAAACCTAGCGCAATGAAGGCATCACTAAATTGGTAATTCTGACTATAAGCACCCAAGAATCCGAGAACAAAAATCAATGCACCAATAAAACGACCACGAATTCGCGTGATATTAACGATAAATCTAGTCGCAAAAGTCAGATACAAGAAAATAAAGATATTCATCACGAACAGAGCAACATACAAACCAGAAATAAACTCAGGATGTTCAGTAAACAGTCGTGGCCCAGGCGTATAGTTATGAACCATAAATACAGACAACAACATCGCCATCAAGGCATCAGCAGGAATACCAAATGCGAGCAAAGGCACTAATACCGAAGCGGTTACCGCGTTGTTTGAAGTTTCTGACGCCACTATGCCGGCCTCTGCACCTTTACCAAACTCTTCTGGATTTTTAGAAAACTTCTGTGCCAAGGTATAAGAAAAGAATTGTGAGCCGAATTCACCAACCCCAGGTAACAACCCCATTACAACGCCTAATAAAGCTGAGCGAATTGCCGTTACCTTATTACGCAATAGCACTGTAATACCTTCAAAACGGCCAGAGCCTTCTAACTTGGTTTTGAAAGAGTCACCGCTTTTCGTAGAAATCAGCACATAGGCTTGAGACATGGCAAAAAGGCCAATAACAGCAGGCACTAATGGCACACCAGCTAACAACCAGGATTGATCAAAGGTATAAACTTGAGAGTTAAAAGACCGATCAATCCCAATCGAACCTAAAAACATCCCTAAGCCAATCATGGCTGCAGCTTCGAGAGCATACTTATTATGGGCAAGCACCACAAAAACCATCCCAAGTAGTGCCAACATAGCGAATTCAGCGCTGCCAAATAAGGTCGCCACCTGAGACAAGGTTGGCGCAAAAAACACCAAAGAGAGCACACTGACCATACCGCCAAAAAACGAAGAGGTATAAGCGATCGACAATGCCTTTTTCCCTTGTCCTTTTTGCGCCATGGGGTAGCCATCATAAGTCGTGAGTACCGCCACTGGGGTTCCGGGAGTATTCATTAAAATGGCTGGAATAGCGCCACCATACCAAGCACCACCATAGACACCTAGTAATAAAGTCACACCAAAAAGTGGCTCCATTGTGAAGGTCAAAGGCAACAAGATGGCCATAACACCAGCAGGTTCCAGCCCCGGAATGGAACCGATCGTGACACCAATAAGAGCACCTATTATAACGGCCCAAATGACACCGTTACCAAATACTTCGTGGATACCTAATGCAATTAAATCCATACAAAATCTCTAAAAATATTTGTTCATGAACCAAAGGGATTGATCGCTAAATAGCTTTTCATACAAGACCACATCTGGAATCCAGATATTCACCCCGACCCTAAAGATCAGAATAATGAGTGCGACCGCAACGAGGGTATTCAACACCCAGATTGGCGACAATAAACGACTTAACCAGACAATAGATAAGACAAATAGCGTCGTGGATATAGTAAAGCCTACTATCGTAATGATATTGACATACGCAAAAAATAGAGCAGCTGTAATAGCCACCATGCGATAGTCACTTAAGCTATCCACGAAACTATCTAACAAGCCCTTTTCTCCCTCTATTGGCCTAATTACCAACATAAGTTTGATAAAAGAAAAGAACGCCAATAAGCCCAATCCAAACAAAGGCGCAACATAAGGTTGAGTAAACCAACCATGGTCACGCTTAATGTCTACGGTATGGCTTTGATAGGAGAACATTAAATAGCAACTAACGAGGGTCATTACTAAGAAAAACAGCTTGGACTTACGGTTTTCATATTCCATTTTTATCCCCCGCTTTGCTGCTCGCAACAGTATTAGAAATGGGCACGATCAAAACAGGAACTGTGATATTGTGAATGACTTTTTGCGCTGTTGAGCCTAAAAACATTCGTGACAGAGCATTAACACGGCGGTCACCCATCACCACCATACTGGCTTCAACATCTTTAACTGTATCAACAATTTTCTTGGCTGGGTCACCAAAACGAACAACCACTTCAATGCTGTCTTCGTTAAACTCAACATCATTTAATTCTTCAGCAACGAAATTGTGGATTCGTTGTTTCATGTAAGTTCTCAGTTCCTCTTTCAATGACTCTAAGTGCGCATCGTGCGCCTTCTTTAATTTAAAGCCTACGAAAGAGTCATCATTACCACGATGAAACTGATCAGAAACATGTAGGAAAAAGATCTTTCCATTGGACATAGCAGCCTGCTCTAAAGCAGCTCGTAATACGACTCGACTACCCTGCTCTAAATCAGACGCGTATAAAATATTTCGCATTTATGGACTCCAAAAATACAGCCATCTATGAGATGACTGTATTTCAGTATTAGAACTTACTTCGCGCGGTTAATAACCTTACGAACAGTGTTCTCTAACAAGCCTTCCATACCAAACTCAACGCCTAATCCAGAAGACTTATTGCCTCCAAATGGCACGTGAGGTAGCACTTCTGCATGGTTATTAACCCATACTGTTCCTGAATCAAGTTGATCGACAACCCAATCAAGCTCAGCACAAGGCTCGCCCCAAACAGAACCGCCTAAAGCAAATTCTTCATGAATGGCTTTTGACATGACATCGTTAAGATCATCGTAAGGAATAACAGGAAGCACCGGACCAAATTGTTCATGACAAACAACATCAATATTATGCTGTGGGTTTTTGATAATAGTTGGAGCAATAAAGTAACCATCTAAACCAGACGGTAAATCTGCAGCAATCACTTCCGCACCAGATTCGCGAGCATCAATAATCATCGCTTTTACTTTTTCATACTGATTCACGTTTTGTACTGGACCGAACGTCACGCCCTCTTGCATTCCATTACCAACGACCTGCGCAGCTGCTATTTTCACAAGAGCATCGCATAGCGCTTCATATTTAGAACGGTGGACATAGAGACGTTTCAAACAAGCACAGGTTTGACCCATATTGACAAAAGACGTCATAAAAATCTTTTCGGCAATTTTGTCAATATTGGCATTTTCCAAAACGATCCCAGCGTCATTACCACCCAATTCCAAAGTCACTTTTTTAAGATCACCAGCTACCAAAGAAGCAATACGCTTACCAACAGGTGTTGAGCCAGTAAAGACAACTTTCTTAACATCAGGGTGTGACACCAATGGCTCACCTACTTCTCTTTCACCGATAACCGCTTGCACCAAATTCGGTACCGTATGTTCATTAATAATATCGACCAAACGAAGTGTATTAATTGGTGTTAAAGAAGAAGGTTTAATCACGACACTGTTACCAGCACGAAGCGCTGGCATAATGTGCCAAATGGCAATCATTAAAGGCCAGTTCCAAGGTGTGATTGAAGCAACGACACCCACTGGCATACGATGCACTTCAACACGACGCTCTGCGCTATCTTCAAGAACCTCAGGCTCCAGTTTCAAATCGGCATTGTAGTGGGTCCAACCCACCGCCCCGCCCACTTCAAATTGAGCAAGAAACAGGGGTTTCCCCTGTTCAGCAGTAACGATTTCAGCCAATTCTGGACCAGCCTTTTCTATGGCATTAGCCACATTATGTAAAGCCGCTGAGCGCTCTTCATGAGATTTTGCACTCCACTCTTTAAAAGCAACTTTAGCCCTTTCAACAGCGTTATTTACATCATCTAGAGTTGAAACTTGAATCGTTTTATAGGTTTTCTTAGTCGCTGGATTAATAATGTCTAAAGCCATGTTTCCACCATTTATTTTTATTTTGAGCTATACGATTCGCCAAAAAGAATGATTATTTAATTTCTTTCATTAGTTTTTTAGCGTTCTCGAAATCAAGCTCAACCAATTTTTGTGCGTCTTGTGAATTTGTCCAATACACTCCTGCACCTGTTGTCTCTTGCAGTTTCAACACTTCAGGTGCCTGTAGTGCTTGCTCTGCAATAGAAGCAATTTTGTCGATAACAGCTTGAGGTGTCCCTTTTTTAACAAACAAGCCATTCCAAAGCGTTTGGGAAATGCCTGTTTCTTCGTTCAAGGTTGGTACATCGGGATTTGTTACCAAACGTTTGTAAGTGAAAGAAGTTAACAATTTCGCATCTTTTGAATCTAAACAAGGAAGAATTTGTTGAGTAGTCGTATTGATAACTTCAGCATCGCCATTGGCTAAAACAGAACAATCTAAAGCATCAAAGGCAGAATCGGAGGCGAATTTAAAACCTAATTTTTTTGCAGCTTGAAAAGTAATTGCCGTTGGTGTTGCTTGATAACCAAAGTGACCTAGAGAAACATCGTGAGTTTTAGCGTATTCAGCTAACTCTGGGAGTGTGTTGTATGGCGTATCAGATTTAACGGCCAATACAAATGGATAATCGAGAAAAATCCCGACCGGAACAAAGGCATCTTCTGCATATGGCGCATTACCACCAACCACCTGACTTGTTACCAAATCCACAACAAATGAACCAATAACACTGCCATCAGGGCGAGATTGCGCAACCGTTGTTGCTCCTAATACGCCACCTCCGCCAGGTTTATTCACTACAGTGGCAGGTACGCCGGTTTCTTTTGACATTTCTTCAGCAATAACGCGAGTCAAAACATCTTCCAGATCACCAGGAGGCCATGGGACGATGAATTTAACCGGGCGATTTGGGTAGTCAGCTGCGATTGAAGCGGTACTTGCAAACGTAGTAATTAGTAAGGTAGAAGCCGCTAGGACTTTCAAGGTATGAGATATTTGTTTTTTCATTATTATAGCTCCTTTTGAATAATACAGATCAAAATTACACTCTCAAATAGACTCGTTCTATGTCCCTATAGGGATATTTTTCTATCCCTACGAACCGTCTATGTAACGCATCTCATACCTAAAATTTACGATTTACCCTTTTCGACGATCATTTTATTAGCCACTAAATTAGTGAACATGTTAACTAATTTCAAGCATTTTTTATTGCTTAATGTGCTTTTTTAAAATCATTCAAATATCAATCCTTTTAATAATTTCTAGAAAAGTCCTAAGGTTTGCCTGAAAAACACATTCATTAAAGATCACCAAATACCAATACTGTGTGGACTAGATACAAAAAAAATAAGAGGACAGAACACATGAAACGTCAAAACCCATTATTAGAAGAGCTAAAAAAAGTACTTCCTGAAATCGCTAAAAATGCAGACAAAGCGGAAGATCTTAGAAAAGTACCTACTGAAAATATTGAACTGCTTAAAAAAGTGGGATTACACAAAGCCTTTCTACCAAAAGCCTATGGCGGTTACGAAAACTCTCTACCTGAATTCGGTGACTGTATCGCGGCACTAGCTGGAGCCTGCGCAAGTACCGCTTGGGCATTTAGTTTACTTTGTACTCACAGCCATCAAATCGCTTTATTCCCTAAACAAGCACAGGACGATATTTGGCAAGACAATCCGAATATGTTGGCCAGCAGCAGTATTGCCCCTTTCGGTAAATATCAAGAAACCGATGGCGGTGTCATTTTTACGGGGGATATGCGCTGGAGCAGCGGCTGTGATCATGCCCAATGGGCACTTTGTGGTTTTCTAAGAGAAAATAAAGAAGGCAAAAAGGACCATTGTTTTGCACTGATTCCTGCGACGGATTACAGCATCGATGACGACTGGCATGCCGCCGCAATGAAAGGCAGCGGCACGAAGACCTTAGTGATTCGTGACAAATTTGTACCAGAGCACAGAATTCAAAAAGCCAAAGATATGATGGAAGGTAAATCTGGCGGCTTTGGCTTATACCCAGACAGTAAAATTTTTTACGCTCCTTACCGCCCTTACTTTGCTTCAGGTTTCTCTGCGATCAGCTTAGGCATAGCAGAGCGTATGTTGGCAGTATTTAAAGAAGCGACTCAAGGTCGAATTCGTGCCTATACCGGAGCCAAAGTTGGTACTGCCACACCAGCGTTATTACGTATTGCAGAATCAACTCATCAAGTAATGGCGGCTCGAGCTTTTCTAGAGAAAACGTGGGATGAACACGCGGAATACGCCGAAGCTCATCGCTATCCTGATCAAGCAAAGTTGGCCGAATGGCGAACCAATCAAGCTTATGTGGTGAAAATGTGTATTGATGCGGTAGATCGTTTATTCAGTAGCATGGGAGCAAGCCACTGGTATTTGGATAAAGAAGCGCAACGCTTATTCCGTGATAGCCATGTCACAGGCGCTCACGCTTACACAGATTACGACGTTTGCGCACAAATATTTGGACGCGAATTAATGGGCTTAGAACCAGACCCATCTCTACTTTAATAAAAGCGATACGAATATCTAGATACAAGTGTCTAGCCATGGCGATTCATGGCTAGAACAGAATACACATAAGAATAAGAGAGAATACTATGAACTTCGACCCTAAAGAATTCCGCCGTTGCCTTGGCAACTTTGCGACAGGTGTTACTGTTATTACCGCAAAGTCCTCTGATGGAACACAAGTTGGCGTAACGGCTAATAGCTTTAACTCCGTATCTCTTGATCCGCCACTTGTACTGTGGAGCATTGTTAAAACATCAAGCAGTTATACCGTATTTGAAAATTCAGACCATTTTGCTGTCAATATTTTAGCGGCGGATCAAATTGATTTATCCAACAATTTCGCGAAGCCAAGCGACGATAAATTTGCTAATATTGAGAAACTGTCGGGTGTCGGTGGCGCGCCGCTACTCACCAATACCGCAGCCAATTTCCAATGTGAAAAATATCAAATCGTTGATGGTGGCGACCACTGGATCATGATTGGTAAAGTCGTTGAGTTTGCAAACTATGGCCGCTCACCTTTGCTTTATGTACAAGGCAGCTATGCAGGTGCGATCCCTTTTACTGGCGCAAAAACACCTGCTCAAAACGTTGCATCGGACAAAACGCTTGCTCGCTTACATGACAGCGCCATTTACCTTATGCATAAAGTTCTGCAAAAAATTCAAGAGAACTATTTACCAAAACAGTCTTCAACTGGCCTTAGCACCAGTGAAGCTCGCTTATTGCTTGTATTAAGTGACACGACTGGAATAACCATTGAAGATTTAGCCAATCTAGTGACCATCCCATCTGTTGATGTAGTAAGCGGTGTCGAAAGTCTGAAAAGTTTTGGGTTAATTAATAACGATCTAGCCCTAACAGAAAAAGGCCATGACATGGCGGAACGTTTATGGGCAATATCAGACCAGCAGCAGGAAGATATCTTTTCTAATTTAAAAGAAGAAGAGCTGACCAACTTCAAGCAACAGCTACATCGGTTATTGACTCAACTGACTTAGCTCTTAGATAGCAAGAATAACTGCTATTCATTGGCATTTTTGATAAAAGCATAAAAAATCCCCTCGTGGGATTTTTTTATGCATGTATAATAGCCTTTTATTTAACAAGTTAAGTTGTTAATTGTACCTATGAGCCCCATTCTCTACTCTATAAAGTGCTGCGATAGGCACTGCGGATGAATTAGCAGATACCGCTGTAGGGCTGCTTGGCTTTCTTCTGTTCAGTTTCGGCGGGATCTTTACTCAAGCCGTTCCTTTAATAATTGAGCTACGCCTCCATATGATTGCCTTTGCCATCTTAGCCTGTACACTTTTAGCAAATATCACTCACAGAACCATCCTAGCAAAAGATAACAACAGGCCTATACGCTAATATTTCTTTAGAAGGCGTATTTGATATTATCAAAATCATACTTTAAGGAATTATCGAGATTACATGAAAAGACTAGAAGACTCCCTGACACTGCAATTATTAAGAGCCCGTGAATCATCAATGACTTTTTTTAGGCCTGTACTACAAAAAGCAGGCTTTACAGAACAGCAATGGCGAGTCTTACGCGTTTTAAATGATCATAAAGAGTTAGAGGCTAAACAACTGGCTCATCTATGTTGCATTCTTAGCCCAAGTTTGACGCGCATTATTACGCGTTTTGAAGAAGATGGCTTCTTGATACGCAAAAAATCGCCTACAGATCAGCGTATTTCCCTGCTTTCATTAACGCCAAAGGCCAATAAAATTGTTAAAGAATTCCGTCCAGAAGTGGATGCTGCATACCAACGAATCATCGAAAAGCTAGGTGAAGATAAGCTTAAAGAACTGAGCCGACTATTGAGCGATATTATTGCATTAGAAAGCTAAACAAGCTCAATAATAGGCAGCTCTTACACAAGATTCTGCCTTTTTTGTTTTCTAGTTGCTTGAGGCGACTCATTAAAATACTGTTTATAAGCACGACTAAAATGCGAAGAGTGACTGAATCCCCACTTATAAGCGATATCCGTAATACTCAAATTATCTAAATTTAGAATGTCTTCACGACTTTTATTCAATCTTGATTGCCAAACATATCGGCTCATAGTCATACCATGAGCTTCAAATGCTCTGGCTATTTGGCGGCACGACACAAATAAATGACTACTTATCATTTCTGCATTTAAATCTGCTGACGTTAAATGCTGTTCAATGAACGCCTTACATTTAAAAAATAATAAATTCCGATTTTTTTGATTAAATTTTGCGCCATGTAATCCAGACAGTACCTGAATATGGTGTATCACCTCTTCTGCTTTTAGCTGAAAAGTATGATGACTATCGATACTACTCTCTAATAATTTAAAAATCGCACTCGTTGATGAAGTACCACATTGCAAATTACGGTCTATTTTAATGAGGTTATCAACAACCCCTAACTCTCTTTCGGCAATGGATCGAGGAACATCTAAAACATACATTCCCATATTATTAGGAAAGCCATGTCCATAGGGTTTAGCGGTGTCATAAATGACCATGTCTCCTGACATATGACTCGCGCAATCCATACCTTGATATGAATAACCATTTCCCTTTGTCATTAGACAAATAAAAAAACCATCACGACCGTCTTCATCAATATCAATACGGCTACGCTGCACAGAGTGCCTATTCGCCTCTATATGATTCACGCTAATAATATCGCCGTGAGAATGTCGAAGTTCCGCCTCTAACGGTGAATCCGAGGCGATTGGACAATCAATATGAATCACATATTGATTAACCGCCTCTTCCCAATAATGCCGTCGAGACATAAGGTCTATATCTCGAGTTGATACTCGAACTTGTCCTGAAAATGACATAAATCCCTCAATATAGTTTTTGTTTTTTTAAGGATGAATATCTAAACGATCTAAGTTTGATCATACCCCTCGCCAAATAATTAGTAAACATGTTAACTATATTCGAAGTTATGATCTCTTTTCAAAATGTCCGGCAGAGTAAAACTGCCAGTCCGATCAAGTCAATTTTCCCTCTCAATAAACCTCTATGCTCATCCATATAAACACCCAAACACAATAATAAGATCGAGAGGTTTACTCATGAAGTCCATTGATTTCATCGTGGTGGGCGGTGGCTCATCAGGTTGCACTGTGACACATAGACTTGTAAAAGCAGGTTTTCACGTAGTTTTACTGGAAGATGGTCCAAAAGACGATTCTATATTCGTTCAAATGCCAGCCACTTTCATTCGTGTTATTGGGTCGAAGCGATCTGTAATTTATGAAAGCGAACCTCAACCAGACGCTGGCGGCCGAAAAACCTACGTGCCGCAAGGTCGGACCCTAGGTGGAGGTAGCTCAATCAATGCTATGCTTTACATCCGTGGCCAGAAAGAAGATTACGATGAATGGGAACGCAATGGCTGCGATGGTTGGGGATGGGACAACGTATTAACTGCTTTTAAACGCTCAGAAAACCATATGCGTCTAAGCGAACCATTTCACGGTACAAATGGCCCTCTGCGTGTCAGCGACACTCGTTTTCGCCACCCCCTCAGCCAAGCTTTTTTAAAAGCCGCGCAACAAACGGGCATCCCTTATAACGACGACTTTAATGGCGACAAACAAGATGGCATTGGCTTCTATCACACAACTACTTTTGATGGTCGTCGTGGTAGTACCGCTGCAACTTATCTCAAAGAAGTAGAGAACGCACCAAATCTAGAAATTCGAACAGGGTGCTACGTTAACAAGATTATATTTGATGGTAATAACAATGCGACAGGTATTGAGTTGCGTAATGAGTCAGGCAAAATAGAAATACTTTCTGTGAAGAAAGAAATCATCTTAACCGCTGGTGCATTATCAACCCCCAAAATATTAATGTTGTCTGGTATTGGTCCAAAAGAGCAATTATCCAAACATGGCATATCAACGCTTTACGATTCTCCAGAAGTGGGTGAAAACTATCAGGATCATCTAGAAGTCAGTATCTATGGTCGTGCGAAACAGCCAATCAGCTTACTAGGCAGTGATAAAGGCCTCAAAGCACTGTCTTATGGTTTCCAGTGGACTTGTTTTAAAACGGGTTTATTGACTTCTAACGTTGTTGAATCAGGTGGCTTTGTTGATACCAGCAATTGTGGTCGCCCTGACATTCAATTCCATGTACTACCTACTTTAGTTGGTGACGTAGACCGCGAGCCTATCGAAGGTCACGGCATTTCCATAAACCCTTGTTTCTTACGACCTAAATCTCGAGGATTCGCTCGCCTACGCAGCGCCGACCCAACAGACTCGATGATTTTCGAAAGCGGTGCGTTATCACACCGTGACGACGTAGATACGCTTATCCGTGGCGTCAAACTAGCCCGCAAGATTATACGGGCACCTGCCATGGCAGAACTGATCAGCGAAGAACTTCGTCCATCCGCAAAAGAAGATATTTCAGATGCTGAAATAGAAGCGCATATCCGCAGCCACGCTAAGACCGTTTACCACCCGGTTGGCACTTGCCGCATGGGCTCTGATGAACAAGCCGTTGTCGACACTAAGCTCCGTGTTAATGGAGTAAAAGGTGTGCGCATCTGCGATGCCTCTATTATGCCTACCATTGTGTCAGGTAATACCAATGCTCCGACCATCATGATCGCAGAGCGTTGTGCTGAATTTATTCTCAACGACTAATAACAATAACGAACGAGAGATCTAATAATGAAAATAAACTCTTATGAAAATCGCCTACTCGTCATTCTCTTTATAGGGTTTGGCTTTGTCTTTTTTGACCGCTTAGCGCTGTCTTTTTTGTTTCCTTTTATCGCAAAGGATTTGGGCCTAAACAATAGCCATTTAGGAATGCTATCTTCTGCCCTATCTTTAATGTGGGCCTTATCTGGTATGACATTAGGTGCCTATGCAGACCGCAAGGAATCAAAAAAATACATTTTAGTACTGTCTGTTATTGCTTTTACTCTTTGTTCTGCGTTGTCAGGCATGGTAACCAGCTTCATTAGCCTACTAATATTCCGTGGACTAATGGGCGTTGCAGAAGGACCTGTACTCCCCATTTCACAATCTTTATTGGCTTCAGCCTCATCACCAAAACGCCGTGGCTTAAATATGGGCTTGGTCAATGCGTCTGCTCCAGGATTAATTGGAGCGGTTATTGCGCCTCCGATACTTATCTGGATTGCAACAGATTACGGCTGGCGCAGTGCATTTTACGCAACAATTATTCCAGGCTTGGTAATTGCTGCATTAATGATGTTTTTTGTGCGAAATAAACATGTGCATCAAGACTTGCAAAGAAGTCATGCAATTAGCAACAAAGCAGACATCAAAACCTTATTGAAAAACAAAAATATCCTACTGTGCATTTTAATCTCTTGTTTCTACATTTCTTGGTTCATCACCTTAGTGTCTTTTACACCGACTTATCTAATGCAAGTAAAAGGTTTCAGTCCAGAAGTCATGGGAGGCATCATGGGTAGCCTTGGCTTTGCTTGGATGGTATGGGGATTCATTGTTTCCGCTTTATCTGACCGATTTGGCCGCAAACCTATGTTAATTTTATTCACCATGATTGCCACTCTGTGCCCAATGGTTTTACTGTTTGTTGATGACGCTAGCACTATGCTTCCGCTAATTTTCCTAACCTATACTGGACTTGGCTGTTTTACTTTGTTTATGGCGACCATTCCGGCTGAAACCGTTCCAGCTACACAAGTGGCAACGGCGCTAGGTTTGATTATGGGAATTGGCGAACTATTCGGTGGCTTCATTACGCCGGTAGTAGCAGGTTTTGCTGCCGATGCTTATGGCCTTCAAATCGTCATGTGGATTGCCGCTGCAGGATCATTAATTGCTCTACTGCTAGCTTTCTTCCTAACAGAAACGGCGCCAATTAAAGTAAACAAAGCTCAATTAAGTGCCGCATAATCCTTAATTTATAGAGTAATTATGAGTTCAAACAGGCTGATGAATCAGCCTGTTTTTTATTTTGGCACATTATGAAATGCCACTTCCTATAAGTTTTTTGCCAACAAACGATAACTATCTAAACGATCCGATTGGCTATGTGTCACAGTAACAAGAGAAATTTCATCAGTGTTAAATGCCTCAGCCAGAGATTCCATTTCAGCCCAACATTGCTCTGGTGTGCCAATCGTATAACTGGCTTCAATACGATCAAACAAAGCTTGATGAGATGCTGGCATCGCATGATATCTATCGCGAACTTGAGCTGGTGTTAAAAAGTCTTCCCGCTCTCCTATATGAGTAGCAAACTTACGATACACTGCGGTTCCTGCTCGAAGTTTCGCTTCACCTTCCGTATCTGCACAAATACAAGCAATCGCCAACATGCGCTGTAATGGGTGCTCATGCCCTGCCTGTTGCCAAGCTTTTTGGTGAGCATCAAAGATACGTGGATGGCAATTTTCAGAATCAATAAATCGCGCTAAAGCCAAATGATAACCTAACTGCCCAGCCAGCTCAGCACTACCACCACTTGATCCAAGCATCCATAAATCCGGTACATCACGTACTTCTGGCATCACATGGATCGAGCTAAAGGGATGGTTGTCTTTAAATGACCCGTGAATAAAGCTTGCTAGCAAATCCGCCTGTTCAGCATAAAACTGACCGTTCGAGGCTTTATTAGGAAAGGCTAAAGCGGCAGATGTCATAGCAGAACCACCAGGAGCACGCCCTACACCAAGATCAATACGTCCAGGAAAGAGTGATGCCAACATAGAAAAGCACTCTGCCACTTTTAATGGACTATAGTTAGACAGCATCACACCGCCACTGCCAACTTTGATACGTTGCGTAATACTGGCCAAATGCGCGACTAAGATCTCAGGGCAAGGATTAGCGAAATGCACGCTGTCATGATGTTCTGCAACCCAATAACGATGGTAATTCCATTCATCACAATGTTTAGCTAATTCAACCGTTAACAAAGGCGCATCTTTTTTACTATGCGATCCATGTACTGGACTTTGGTCAACAACTGATAATTTTATATTCATACGACAGTCTCTTTATCAAAGAAAATTAGTTAACATGTTAACCTATTTACTTTGATCGATGAAGATTTGATAATAGAGATGTGATTAGTACAAGAATAACTTACTTTATTTACCAACAAATAGGTGATACTCATGTTAAAGGATATGTCCCTTCTTAAGTCTCGTTGTTTAGTCAATGGCGAGTGGGTTGAAGCAAAGGCAAAAACCACACACCCTGTTACTAATCCAGCAACAGGTGAAACTATTATAGAGATTCCTCACCTTTCTCCTGAAGAAATCCCTGCGGTGATCGAAGCATCTAAAATCGCACAAAAAAAATGGGCAGCTTTACCCGCGAAAGAACGCTCTGCTATTTTGCGCCGCTGGTTTGAGCTAATGCTTGAGAACTCTGATGACTTAGCCTTACTGATGACGTCTGAGCAAGGTAAACCGTTAGCTGAAGCGAAAGGCGAAATTGCTTATGCTGCTTCTTTTATCGAATGGTTCGCGGAAGAAGCCAAACGCATTTACGGCGACACTATTCCTGCACCACGAGCAGACCAACGACTTACAGTTATTCGTCAACCTATCGGTGTTACCGCGGCGATTACACCTTGGAATTTTCCTGCAGCCATGATCACGCGTAAAGCCGCTCCTGCTTTGGCAGCAGGTTGTTCGATGATTGTTCGCCCTGCCGATTTAACCCCACTTACCGCTCTAGCCATTGCAGAATTAGCCCAACGTGCGGGTATTCCAGCGGGCGTATTCCAAGTTGTAACAGGCTCTGCAAGCAAAATAGGTAAAGTGCTAACTGACAGCCATGTTGTAAGCAAACTGTCTTTTACAGGTTCCACTGAAGTGGGTCGTTTATTGATGGCACAATGTGCAGACACCATCAAAAAAGTGTCCCTTGAATTAGGCGGTAACGCGCCATTCATCGTCTTTGACGATGCTGACCTTGATAAAGCAGTTGAAGGAGCAATGGCCTCTAAATACCGTAATGCCGGTCAGACTTGTGTATGCGCAAACCGAATTCTGGTTCAACGTGGCGTTTACGATGCGTTTGCCGCCAAGCTAACGGAAAAAGTCAAAGCCCTAAAAGTGGGTAATGGCGCCGAAGCAGGCACAGATATTGGCCCTATGATCGAAGAAAAAGCTATTCTAAAAGTAGAAGAACACATCAAGGATGCTGTTAGCAAAGGCGCGACTTTGATTCATGGAGGCGATCGTTTGGGTGGATTATTTATCACGCCAGCGATCCTAACGGGTGTAACTCCTGAAATGAATGTGGCTCAAGAAGAGACCTTTGGCCCTCTCGCTCCTCTTTTCTCATTCGATACGGAAGAAGAAGCCATCGCGATGGCCAATGACACTATTTTTGGTCTAGCAGCGTACTTCTTTACTCGTGATCATGCTCGCATGATTCGTGTATCAGAGGCCTTAGAATATGGCATGGTTGGTCATAATACTGGCTTAATTTCAAATGAAGTCGCGCCTTTTGGCGGTGTTAAACAATCGGGCCTTGGTCGCGAAGGCTCTAAGTACGGAATCGAAGATTATTTAGAAATGAAATACATCTGTAGTTCCATTGCTTAATATCTCAATACCAGTAGAGCATAGGCATTTCATGACGAAGCGCTTATGCTCTACTTAACACTATTTGTAGAGAAAACATCAAAATCAATCAGACACACTTTGTTATTTTCTCCCATGAGACTCTCTAGAACAAAGTCAGCATGGATCAAAATATAAGCTTTGACGTGATTAACTAATATTCCTTACGGATTTCTGCCGCTATTGTGTGAATTTCTTCTAACTTTCAAGCAACCCGCCTACTCTTATAAAAACATGACAATATCTACTAATTGCCATCGCTGATAATAGTACCGCCATCAACAACGATATTTTGTCCAGAAATAAAGCCACCCGCCCTACTTGCCAGCATCACCGCCACGCTGGCGATTTCTTCTGGTTCACCGACTCGACGAAGTGGTGTGGCGAGTAATCGGCGTTGCATAAATTGCTCGTTTTCAAGTAATTCAGTCGCCAAAGGCGTTCGGATCAAACCGGGAGAAATGGCGTTCACTCGAACCCCTCTAGGTCCCCACTCAACAGCTAAGTTCCGCGCTAGCTGCGCCAACCCGGCCTTAGATAAACCATAGAGACCAATGGCTTTATTACCTCTTAATCCGGCAATACTAGACATTAAAATTACGGACCCTTGCCCTCGTTCAGCCATATCAGGAATCAACGCAGAGCAAAGTCGTAATGCACTTTTTAGATTGATCGACATGACCAAATCCCAGTCGTCATCGCTGATTAACTCTATTGGCCCAGCCGGTCCTTGTACGCCAGCATTCGACACAAAAACATCAATACGGCCGTAAACCGCCTTGGCTTGTTCAACCAGTTTATCGATGCCCTCGTTACGACTTAGATCACAAGCAATAAAAACCACGCCATTTTTCGCGACATACTGATTTGTCCGATCGGAAGCAATAACCTTAGCACCATAAGCGGCCATGGTATCAACAATGGCTGAACCCAATCCACCGGATGCGCCAGTAACCAATACCACCTTATCTTGTAGTGAAAATAGTGTGTTCATTTTAATAAAGCCCGTTCTACTAGCTTATTAAGATCGCCATCATGCTTAAAACCCACTTCATCGGCAGAAGGGGTTTCTAGCGATGGAAAGCACCCAAACAAGTCTTCAATCATTGGATTTGGCTCATAGCTAACGAGTTCTTTCGTGTTCTGCTTATAAACCAAGCCAATAGCATCGACCATTTCTGCCATGCTGAAACAGAGAGTGGGCAAGGTAAAGGTTCTAGTCACCTTTAGTTTGCTTTCTTCTACTGCTGCACCATGGATAAGGTTTTCAATAATGTTTGGCAAAGACGATGCCCATGTTTTTGCTTGTGCCGACATAGGGCAAACGAAAGCATAGCCTTGGGATAACTCACGAATAATATCACTTAAAAAAGCCGAAAGTTGACCCGTTTCTGCTGGCGGACGAGCCAACACACCGGGTAAACGCAATGAGCGGCCATCGACCCAGCCACGGCGACTAAAGTCATTAATCATCACCTCACCAACGATTTTATGGGCGCCATAACTCATCTGAGGTTTCAGCGGAGTATCATCGTTGACCAAATCTGGCATGATGCCAAAGACCGCAATGCTACTAGCGAACACCAATACAGGTTTGTGCCCTATCGATTCCGTTTGAGTTTTGCAGAGATCCAGTAAGGCCATCGTGGCATCAATATTCACACTGCGGCCGAGCTGATCATTTTTTTCCGCCATGCCACCGGGAATACTGGCCAGATGGTAAATAACATCCATGGGGAAACGCCCCAGTGTGTCTTTCAGCCATTGATCGTCTGCAAGGTCACCACTATGTTGCTCAACCACTAAACCAAGTGACGAGCTATCAACAGCATTATCAAACTGACGATCTAACAAGGTCAAACGCAAGACCTTGCTTTCTCCAACACAGCCTTGGGACAGGATATGGTTTGCCAGCGCTTGTCCAACAAAGCCATTTGCGCCCGTAATTAATACATGCATCTGACAGCCCTTATTTATTTGTTCGCTATGATTTTTTGCTCGATCACGCCAAATGGGCCATCGCGACCATCATCAAATTTCGCCTGCATACGGACACTGTCACCAAAACGCATATACTGAGTTTTAATCTCACCTAGATCGATTTTTTCGATCACTCGTCGCTCGGCAATACACGCCGATCCAGCATCTCGAGATTTATTAGAAACGGTACCCGATCCTATGATACAGCCTGCATTTAATTTGCGAGTTCGTGCCGCATGAGCGATCAATTCAGGGAAAGAAAAATTCATTTCACTGCCATGAGGTTCACCAAAACGCTCACCATTCCATGTGATGTTAAGATGCAAATTAAAACGTCCATTTTTCCAAGCATCACCCATTTCATCAGGAGTAACCGCAACTGGTGCAAAACTTGATGAAGGCTTGGCTTGTATAAAACCAAATCCCGTTGCCATTTCACGAGGCCCAAACGATCGCAGACTCCAATCGTTTATTTGTACCAACAAACAAATCGCTTGAGCTGCTTCGTCCAGAGTTGCCGCCATAGGTACTGGCCCTGTAATCACACCAAACTCACCTTCAAAGTCGATACCATCCTCTTCATTTGGCATCAGAATATCTGCAGTTGGACCTTGAAAATCATCGCTCGCGCCTTGGTACATCACCGGAATGGTGTCAAAGTCAGGAATAGGCTTAGTATTAAACGCCTCTTCCATCAATTTACCATGATTGATGAACGCAGAGCCGTCTAACCACTGCGGGCTTCTTGGCAATGGCGCAAGACAAGCCGATGGGTCAAAATCAAAGGTATAATCTGCTTTTCCTGCGTTTAATAAGTCGTACAAAGCCTGAAGATCGGCGGCTTTTTCTTGCCAATTTTGTACTACTGATAATAAGTTAGGCGCAATAACTGTGGCGTCGACAGCTTTGGTTAAATCTTTTGAAACAACGACTAGACGACCATCTAAGGTGCCATTCGGTAGAGTTGCGAATTTCATTTTATGACTCCTTATTTAGTTAAGGCATTAGCCAATTGATCGTCGTACTGTCCACCGATTAGGATGAATAAAATACGGCACATTTTTCCTGAGCGATTCGCCCACGCATGGTTAGTACCACGCTGAATAACGACACTACCAGGCTTTAAAATAGCTTCGCCATTATCAACAATCAAGGTCAACTCACCTTCAATAACAATGCCGTAATCCACTGATTCAGTGCGATGCATCAAAGGATGAGGGGAATCTTCTTTTACTGTGGAGGCATCTTCATCACCAACTTTTGAAAACATTTCCTTCATATTGCCTTTACCATGAGTCAAAAACTCCTCAGTGTCTGGCGGAATATCAACAAAGCGAATTCGGGTGCCCGCTTTCATCGGTGGTAAAACCACAGGCCCTATAGTTGGATCGGTTTGAGCATTGGTGATGGGGGCCGGTGTATCGCTGGTATTCCATACTTCATGAAACTTAGTACCTGGAACGGCTTCAAGATCCATCACAGTATTAAGTGGACCGTTTTCTAAAATAATCGCGTTACCATTTTCATCATGGCCCGTCACAACACGGTAAATATCGGGAAAACTCATGGAGTAACCTCTCTAATGTTAAAAAGCACACATATCGGTAAATAAAAAATGGCAGTGAACACAAACGTGTCACACTGCCCAAGGGAGTTTTAAATCGGCTGACTTAACGCTATTAGTGACTGTCCCATAATTTTTGAGTGTTCGGCTTTATCGCCACCATTAATCTCGATATGGCACAAGCGAGCGGAGTTTTCGACCACCATGCGACAACGATCCCAACGACGATCATGAAACTTATCAAGCGCCACTTGGACATCATCATTAGCCGCCAACTCATCCGCTAATACGATTCCACTTTCGATACCAATTCCTGCGCCAGACGCAAGATGAGGCGTCGTCGCCGCTACTGTGTCGCCTATCATCACTAGACGACCTTTGTTCCAAGGCGTTTTGACTAACAAATTAGCAAGCGGACGGTAGTCAATGTTTGCCTCTTCTTTTAATGCATGTGGAATCAACGCTTTTATGGTTGGATTAGGAAAATGTTCCATCAATCCTGCGAAAATTTGCGGCCAAGTTTCTTTATCAATGTGTTCTTTCGTTGGACGGTCTTCTGTAATAAACATATACATATGAGTATCAGATACTGGGTTTACACCAAGTTTAAGGTGATCTCCCATCCACATGGTCACACGATTGATCTCAGCGGTACGTGGCATAATCGCACGCCACACGCCCTGACCTATGTATTCAGGATCAGCCACTTCAGGGAAGAATTCTTTGCGTATTTTTGAGTGCACACCGTCTGCACCAACAACAAGGTCATAGTCGTGCGTACTTCCATCTGTAAAAGTCACAACTGCGCCAGATTCAGTCTGTTGAATGTCTGTATAGGTGCAGCCCAAGCGGACATTGACACCAGACTCAAGTGTCGCAGTAGACATAATGCGAGCGAGAGTAGGACGAAAAATACCGCCACTGCCTCCCACAGAGGAACCAACTGGGCTTGGTGTTGGCAGCTCCATAATTAAAGGACCATGAGCTAAGTGAATAGCGACGCCATCAGTAACACAACCTTGTTCAACAACTTGCTGATAAAGCCCAAGGTTTTCTAATGCACGCATAGATGCGCCATTGATACTGATACCAGCTCCCAATTCACACCATTCAGGATCAATCTCAACAAGATCAACTTGAATGCCATGACTGCGCATTTTAATTGCTGTGGCCATACCGGAGAAACCACCACCAATGACCAATACTTTATTTACTGCAGCCATTTAATGACTCCTTATTTTTGTTGTTAGTAGAATTAATTAATGTCTGTTAATAAAATTGAGACCATGCCCATCGAATTAACATAAACAGGTACTTTTTCTAGCGTCTTGCCAAGGCAAGGCCCCTGAATACACAACCCAGAATCAGGCTCAAATAAGGCACCATGGGCATGACAAGCAACATGTTGCTTTTTAGCATCCATATAAGCATCTTTACGCCATGCCATCGGTGCATCATTTACATGAGGACAAGCATTTCGCCAGCCATAAAATTCGTCGTTAAATTTCACCACGAACAGCAGGTCCTGCCCGGCCTCATTTTCTAAAAAGCCTTTCGTGTCGCCTTCTTTAAGATCATCAATGTGACAAAGCACAACGCTGTTTTCTGTCAACATCATCACAACACCTCACTTTTGGAGTCGCCACCATTAGCGTATTTTGGCTTAAGCAGAAAATGCGCAAGAGCAGGTAATAAAATCAGTGCACCTAACATGTTCCAAATGAACATAAACGCCAGTAATAACCCCATGTCAGCTTGGAACTTAATCGGGCTAGCAATCCAAGTTATCACCCCAACAGACAAGGTTACACCGGTTAACATCACGACTTTGCCGGTGAAATTAAGCGCTCTTAAATAAGACTGAGATAAACTAGTACCTTGACGTAATCCAACCAAAGTTATGGACAAAATATACAAGGCGTAATCGATACCAATACCGACCCCCAAGGCGATAACTGGCAAAGTGGCGACTTTCACGCCCATGCCTAATTGCACCATCAAAGCTTCGACCATAATGGAGGTCAGCATCAAAGGAAGCAGCGCCACAATAACGGCTTTAAAGGAACGGAAAGTAATAAGAGACAGTAAAGCTACAGCACCATAAACCAGGAACAACATCTGATACCAAGCGGCTTTTACGGAGATATTGGTCGCCGCTTGAATCCCTGCACTACCCGCAGCCAATAGGAACTGCACATCATCGGTATTATTGTCTTTAGCAAAAGCTTCCACATGATTAACAATGTTACTCAAGGTGTCTGCTTTGTGATCTTGCAGATAAACATAAACCGTCAATAGATTACAGCTGCTGTTGTACAGACCTCGTGGCGCACCCGCAGTGATGTAATTCAACATACTTTGGTTTGGTAGAAACTCGTACCATTTAGGATTGCCTTCATTTAAACCAGACAACACACGACGAGATAATAGAGCCAAAGAGTTCGTTGATTCCACGCTAGGAAGCTGACGTAATTGCCACTCAAGCGTGTCTATTTTTTTCAGGGTATCGTATTGAGAACATTGACCATCAGGGGTTTTGACCATGATCGCCACCACATCACTGGAAGCGCCATAATACTGATTCATAAAGGCGATATCTTGATTGTAACGGCTGTCTTGACGTAACTCAGGAGCCCCTTGATCGAGATCGCCTATCTTCAATTGAGTACTTAACGAGAAGGCTCCAACTGCCAACAATACACCTGCTATCAAGGCCCCAGTTGCCCATTTTCGCTGGGTAAACTTATCTAAGAACACCCATAATGCAGGCATCTTTTTCGCACTGGTTTGATCAATGTCATTTATCACGCTGCGTTGTGCTGCTTTTTCACCAACACCAACATAAGAAAGCATGATGGGCAAAAGAATAAGGTTAGTGAAGATCAGTACAGCAACCCCGATAGAAGCAGCAATAGCTAACTCTTGAATCACCTTAATATCGATCACTAACAGCACAGCAAAACCAACGGCGTCTGCCAACAATGCGGTTAAACCAGCCATGAACAAACGTCTAAAGGTAAAACGTGCCGCGACCAGTTTGTCAAAACCACGGCCAACATCCTGCATAATGCCATTCATTTTCTGTGCGCCATGGCTCATGCCAATAGCGAACACTAGAAAAGGTACTAGGATAGAATACGGGTCTAATACATAACCTAGCGTAGGCAAAATACCCAATTGCCATACCACAGCTAACATAGAAGCGAATACCACTAAGAAGGTTGAACGCACACAACGGGTATACCAAAACACCATAATGGTCGCGATCACAACCGCCAATGCGAAAAACCACAAAACTGCTTGAACACCTTCGATCAAGTCACCCATTACCTTGGTAAAACCGGTAATATGGATTTCCAAACCTTCTGCTTGATACTTAGTCCGTAGGTCTTCAAGCACCTTGGAATACTTTGCGTAATCTAAGGTTTCCCCAGTTGCATCTTGATTTAGCAATGGCATGTAGATAATAGTGGATTCTTCATCTGCCGCGATCAATTGACCAATTTGCCCAGAACGCGCCACGTTGGCTTTCAATGTTAGCAAACTAGTAGGAGAGCCATCGTAACCTTCTGGAATGACTGGACCGCCATCTAAACCTTCTTCGGTTACCCCAATCCAGCGAGTTGAAGGCGTCCAAAGTGATGTCATTTGCACTCGGTCTACACCAGGCAATAAAAACACTTCATCACTGAGTTGACGCAATAACTCTAGATAATGAGCATCATAAATACTGCCATTAGGATTCACTACGGCAATCCGTAACGCATTGCCTAAACCGGTTAACTCGTTTTCATATTTCAAATAGTTTTGAATATAAACTTGATGCGTTGGTAAGGTTTTTTCGAAACTTGCATTAATCGTTAACTTAGTCGCTTGCCAACCTAATAACCCCGTCACCAAAGCACAAATGATAATAACGACTAAACGATGATTGAATAACGCTCGCTCGATAAAGGAGCCCGAATTCGGGTCAAACTTATCCTCGGGTAAAGCGGCAATAGACGTATGATGTTTCATTTGAAATCTCCTACATCAATAGAGACAGGCCCATTGATGCTTAAAGCAAGTACACTACCGTTTGCTTTTTCTAGAATATTGGTTAAAGGTGGAAGGCGCTTACGGGTAAGTGGAACCAGTCGGTTTTCTCTCAGACCAAGCAAGGTTCCCGCTTGATTCGCCATGATTACTTGGCCGTCAGAGTGGACAAAAGAGGCCATAATCGACGAACTAACAGGATTTTTAATGTCTTTCCAGTGCTGACCATTATCATCGGATAGCAAGGTATTACCTCGTAAACCAGCCAGCACTATTTCATCGTGACCCAGCAACTGAGCAGTAAAAAAACTGCCTTCATAAGGTGTTTCGATGGTTTCAAACGACTGACCATCATCCATTGAAAGTGCGACAAAACCTTGTTCACCAGCCACCAGAATACGCTCTCCTTGTTTGCGGATACTGTATAAGTGCAACCCAAATGGATTATCAATTCGGTCCATCCAAGATGCCCAAGACTGGCCACCATCGATACTTTCAAAGGCAAAGCCATATGCACCTACAACCACAAGGTGATCACGCCCAAGTACCAATAAATCTAAAAAAGGTTTGTCTGGGCCGTCCGCAATAAGCAATTTTGCCTGACGAATCAATTCTTCGTCTTTAGACTCTTCAGCTTGTTGTAATAGCTTTTCAGCTAGCTGGTGACCATTCAGCTGTACTTTCCAATCATTGCCACCATTTGTAGTGCGCAGCACAATGCCGCCATGACCAATGGCATAGACATTTTCATCATCAAAGAAGCTTACTCCAGTCAAAGTGACACTGACTGGAGAAGGTAGCTGACGCCAACTTTTACCGTCGTCATCCGAGCGAAGAATCAAACCGCGCTCACCAACAGTAATAAAATGATCACCGACGGATGTCACCGACATCAAAACAGATTGCGCGCCTAAATTAGACTCAATAGCTGGACGATCGATAGCATCAGCCACCGCTGCAATAACCCCTTCAACTCGACAAAGTAAAAAGGCCATCAGAGTGAACACAGCAAGCTTACGTAACAAGCTCGCTGGATGCGTTGTCGCTTTCTTCTGGTTAGACATTATCCACCTCACGCCACAGACTCAGATTGAATAACATCTGAGCTGCGCTGAAAGACACGTATAAAACACACAAGTGAAATCGTACCGAACACCAAAGCGGCTATACCAATACCTTGATAACCAACAAATTTAATGATGGTTCCACCCAAAATTGGGCCAACCGCCGCCCCAATCATTAGCATCGCAGGGGTTGCTGCCAGGGCACGACCAGACTCATCTAAACGAGCCAATAAGCCAAAAACAAAGGTATGAGTGAATATCATCAGAGACACAAAACAGGATGCTGAAGCGGCATAAAAAGCGAAGCTACTTGCATTCATCATAATATTGGACAAGATAATTTGTAGAACAGGGCCGGTGCATAAAACAACACGGACAGAAAAGCGCTTTTCAAAAATACCAGCGGATGCCGCTGCGACAATATTAATCACAGTGAGCACTATTAAAACTAACGTCACAGAATCGGCGGAAAAACCTCGGTCGTTCCCAACTCGTTCCATAAAGCTAAACGTCATGGCTTGAGTCACTGCCATTAAGCTAATGCCCACAATACCGTACCAAACACTAGACGGGATTTTCGTTACAACCTGTTTGGCATTCTCACTGTCTTCTTCATCTAGAACCAAAGAAGGAAAGGCAACAGCACAAACAAAAGCAGCAAACGTCATAATGCCACCAAAGATAATGAACAATGAATGTCCACCCACTGCCTTGGTAATATTTGGTGTTGCGCCCATAAAGACGAACGCCATGATACCCAAGGTAAGCCCAGCAATGGCGAACAATCTGTGCGGATTTTCCCCTCGAGCGAACGTGCCATGAGCCATGCTTAGCGCCGCGCTTGAACTGATACCCGCCACAAGATGCAAGAGAGCTAATTGAACATAGTCATTGGTTTGAGAAGCAGCAAAGAAACATAAACCTGAAGCAAAAAAACCAACGCTGGCAACCACACGTCGATTTAGCTTTTTGAAGCGCGGGGCAATTAATATGCTGGAGCCTACCGCACCAATTAAAAATAAGGTAACTAGACCACCCGCTTGCTGGCTATCAAAGTGATATGTGGCCACTAAAACCCCAACCCATAAAGGTAGCGCCACTAGATCTAACATACCGGCACTATGGGAAACCATCAAAGCAAGATTGCCTTTAAATCCAAAACGATGGCTCATCGTACACCTCCCATCAGAAAGGTCGGCTCTCTTCGATCCGTAAAGCAAAAAATCCCGTATCTCACAGATATCATCAACATACTCTTACCATCCACTTTGTTTATTGTTATTTCGTGGTAGCGACGTATCGTCGCTTTCAGTTTTTTATGGGGCAGTAATAAATTATCACTGCTCCTCCCCATAAAAACTTTTCTTTTATATCAAATACTTGATCAACTTTCTTTTACTTAAATAAATCTACTCATAATCACCATTATGTGAGGTATCTTTTCCTGGTGACCATTTACTTCGGTAACGCATAAGAAACGCTTGCGAGTTATCGGCGCCCATTGGGAAAGCACGAGGACTCCAATTTTGATCATGCAAATCCATGTCCGCATCCATCTCGATATGACATGCAAGAGGGCTATTGAAATACCAGAACCAGTTCGATCCCATAATATGTCGCCCAGGCCCCCAAAAAGCCTGATAGCCTTTTTCTATAAACTGAGAACCGTTTTGCATCACTTCAGTAGGACCACCGAAATGGAACGTGAAATGTTCGACGCCTTGCATAAACGGTGGCGCGCCAATCAAGAAATGTGTGTGGTGATCTAACGTTCCTGCTGGTTGTAAAAACGGGCCAGCACCTTCAAATCTATCTGTGCAGCGGAAGCCCAAACGCTCAACATAAAACGCTTCAGCTTTAACAGGATCAGGTACAAAATACACAATATGAGACAAGGTTCTAGGACGAATTGGACCCGCATCTAGCTGCACCGCTCGATGATTAACAGGTCGTTGAAATGGAGAACCTGGAACATTGGAGATTTCACCTGCCAAGTTCAACTCTTTACGAGTAGTCACCTGAAAGCCAATCACAAAACCGGAATCATCTGTAGACTCAATAGAGCCATCCGCTAATTGACGTACTTCTCGGTCTTTACTCAGCTCTTCGGTAATCGCCTGAATGGTTGCGGTATCAGCAACACCCATGACTGTTTTACGCATCATGCAGCCATTACCAATGCTTGCAGGAATGCTTTCATCTGAGGCATGAGCCAAAACCACGGCAGTGCCATCTAATGCTTCAAAACGTCCGCCTGTTTCAGTTACATTAACAGGAAACAAACCGTAATCTTTTAAAAAGGTTGCACAAGAGGCAACATCCTCAACACCAAAAATGATGGTTTCTAAACCGACTATCTTCATTATTTATTACCTCTTTACGATTAGGCCGTATGACCATTCAATGTCTCTGCAACCCAATCGGCGATATAAGCCCCAGCATTGGCAGAATTATCAAAACTAGAGTGCTGAACGCCCCCTTCACGATCAGTGAAAACCTTAAGCTCTTTTTTAGGGCTATTAGTCAACTGCTCGTAGGTTCGATGAGCCCATTTCAACGGAATTTGAGAGTCTTTTTCTCCGTGAGTGACAAGGAATGGCACCTTAATGCGATCTAATACGCCATCTAGATGAACTTTTTCCGCAATCTCCATGAACTCATCCATGTCTTTTGCTCCCCATACCCAACGCACGTGTTCCCAATAATGTGGAACAGGAAAACTGCCCTCTTTTTCTAAGCGACGTTTTTGTACATCTCGCCAATCATGATTCGCTCCCCATACCACACCACAAGCAAATCTAGGCTCAAACGCCACCGCACGAGGACAGTAATAACCGCCCAGAGAAACGCCTTCCATGCCAATGCGTTTGGCATCAATTTCTTCACGAGTTTCCAACCAATCAACAATACGGCTTGCCCAATGTTCGCTATCAAAACGAGCCGTAAAGCCTTGTAAACGAAGCGCCTCACCGGTGCCCGGCTGATCAACAATAAGAGAAGAAACACCTCGTTTAGCTAACCAAGCAGGTAAACCAACGCGATACTTCATTTCTTTTGTAGAGTCCAAGCCGTTAACTTGAACCAAAATTGGCGCTTTACCTTCCTCACCTTCGGCACGTACATAAAGGGCAGAAAGATGCTTGCCTTCATATGGAATCTCGACTCGTTCACAATTTTCTTTTGCTAGCTCTAATCCACGAGCAAATATTTCTTGAAAACGCTGGTACAAGGCTTCTCTACCTTGTGATCCATGTGCCTGTAAACGTTCAGCTGTGAGGTAATACGTCGCCGCGCGGCCATATTTGTCACCGGCAGAAATCAAACGACCACGCTCTTCATCCTCTTTAGCCAATTCACACAACTTATCTGCCATGCGCTCCCAGCTGTCACGAAAAGCCTTGGAGCCAGCAGCGTCTTTTGCTTTAGCAGCTTCCTGAAGAGGCGCACACATTTCTTCAATCTCACCAATACGCGCGCCCATTTCCAAGGCAAGATTGATAGAAAGATCCCATGGATAATTAGTGGGAAAATAACGAAACATAAATACTCCAACGTCTTTTATTTGAAAGCTTACAAACTATTTGGTTTGTAAAACAAAGCCCTCTCAAGCAAACCAAAACCTGTATCAAAGGACGAGCGAAGCCAAAAGGGGTAAGGCTACGCCCTCCCTTTGATACAAAGGTAATCGGATTAACTGAGTATTAAATAAAGCTATCGTGTGCCTTGACGCGCTAAGCCTTGACCAGTAAAAGTACTGGTAGGAAAACGCTCTACAGGCCTATTTTGGGAAGGCTTATCATTCATGACATTGGCCACATAAGCCTCACTTGACAGCAAGTTATAAAAACCAAAGGTTTGCGGAATCGTTCCTGGGAACTCAGGCATGATGTAGTTAAACTGCCATAGTGTTTTCCATAACTCACCATTCGAGTCCCAACGATCAGCCAAAGATGCCTGCCAAGTATCTTCATCTAGATAGTATTTACTGCGTACTGCTTGATGGCGTTTGCCCTCTGCAAGCGTTGCTTCAACAACCCAAACGCGATGTAATTCCCAACGTACAGCATCTGGATTCAAGTGATTTCCAGTAATGGCTTGTGCATCGCTGTATTGTAAAAAGCGGTTTTCGTTATAAGGAATGAGTATTTCTTTTTTACCTAACAATTTCCAATCAAACACTTCAGTAGTACCAGAAAATACGCTCAACTCATCGAAAGACATTAAACCAGCCGTCGCAGGAGTTGGCGTGTCACAGCAAGCATTTGGAAGTTTACGTACACGACGCTGACCCGTTAAATACACATAAGATTGAGTTTTATCTTCATCGACGTTGTTTCTCCCAGCAATACGTTCTCCGGCACGAATTGGCGGTCCGTAGTTTTCAAGGTTTACTTCCCAGAAATAGCCATCAAATTCTTCGCTTGAGCCTTCCTGAAAGTAATAAGGCATTTGGTTCTTCAATAGACCATCCGTTGTCAAAACAACTTTGCCACTTGATGTAATTTGATACTGGTTGATATCCGCTTCCCAGCTCACACCACGCCAAGACAAACGGTGGTTGTTAATAGCTTCTAGACCATTTTGAGGAATCGGAAATGGGATACCTGCATAAGCACCACTAATCTTGTGACCATCCATTTTTGCCTTCAAAGCATTTTGTACTGTGTAGTTGTATACCCACTCTGGTGCTGTCGCCGTTCTATGAGTTTGGTAAACATCTAGACGATAAGTATCTGGATACTTTTGTAGCATCGCCTTTACACCATCGGTTAACTTATCAGCATATTTATCCATATTCGCTGCAGTCACTGTGTATAAAGGTTTCTCATTAGCAAAAGGATCTAAGCGCTTACCACCCAATATTTCACCCTTTATTGGATCATTAAAACCGCCGGTCCAAGCAGGGATAGAGCCATCACTGTTGCCTGCTTTTTCACCACCAAAAGGGGTCAAATCTGCACCCAATCGAGCGGCTTGCTCTGGGCTAACAGCGGCATAAGAAGCCAGTGAAAAACAACCTAGTACTGCAGAGGTAACTAAAATACTAAGAGAGTGTTTTTTATTGTTATACATCATCATTCTCCAAAAAATTAAAAGGTGGTGCTTACAGAAGCAGAGATAAAATCTCGATCTTTTTGCGACTGCTTGTACGTTGCGTTATTTGAACTATCATTGAATAGCCCTTCATCTCCTAAATATTTGATATAGCTCAAAGAGGCATTCCAACGATTTAAATAAACAGCATTAACGCCAACGTTAATATCACCACCATCATCAACACCAAAAGACGAACCTAACGCTGAAGATTTACCCCAAGTATGGCCAATACCAATAGAAGGACTTAGATCAACTCCGTCGAAAGCTTGACGATACATCGGCGAATAAACCATTTTTATGCCAACAGCAGATTTGTCAGCGTTAGGGTTTAACTTGTCTTCATTTTGAGTAGTTTTTACGCGAGTGTTCCAAGCAATTTCACCAACAAAACTGGACTCTTTAGATAGGAAATTCGACCCTAAACTCGCCAACCAAGAGAATTGAGCATGAGCTGTCTCACCGATGGCATATCCAGGATTTTTATCGTTGTCGTATTGCACACCTGACGTTGTTATCGATGTAGAAGCACTCGCAAGAGGTGCATTTACACGATATGAAATTTCACCGGCCAAGCTCCAAATCCCAACGGTTTTTGCCATACTGGCACCATAGGCTTCAATGCCTTTGGCATAAGCCCATTTGTATTGACTAGGATGGAAAGAAGCATCCAAAATGGTGTACATATTACTTGGGGAGCTAGAATCAAAACGAATTGCGTACAAACCAAAGTCCGCATCAAGGTCATAATCACTCCATTTAAGTTGTAGACCGTATTGACCGGAGTCAGAACCTTCATCATCAGAGGTGTGTGTTGCTGTGTATGGTCCAGCAAGTAGTTTTTCACCTTCTAATGTATCTCCAGTAGAAAGATAAGAACCTGCGGGAAGGAAGCGAGATTTCTCCCACTCATAACCAACATAAGCCCCTAAAGAAGCCGTTTCAGAAATAGGAATATCGATAGAGACTTTGCCTGTCGGTCTCATTGTTTCTTTAAAAGTAGAGTTAGGCACAGATGATAACTTCACCACATCAACAGGCCCTTGACCTCCGGCAATACCGTTAGAGCCAAAAAACAAACTTTCGCCCCACAACAAGCTATGGCGCCCAACACGAATCGTGCCTTCCATTCCATTCATCACAGGGAATCGTGAATAAACAAAAGCATCAAGGATTTCGGCATCTCCACCCATGGTTTTTTTGGTGGTGTCTGAGAATTCACTGGCAGGGGTGTGGTTTGAACTTGTGCTGGTATTGTCCGTATCTTGATGATAAACATCGTCGTACCAAGCAGCACCACTAATACGAACACCGGCATTTTTATAAGACAGGTCAAATTCGGAAAATAGATCTAAACGACTTGAAACCAACCCTTTATCAAAGTTGTTATCACCATCGTTATAATTAGCTGCACCACTTCCTTGAGTTAAACCTGAAGAGGCATCCTTGGTACGAAAAGCGGTACTGTATTTGACGGTATTACCTAGACTGACCCTTAAGTCAGAATTATCTGTTTCTATTTCAAATCCATAGGCAGTAGAAGTACTAGAAACAATGGCAATAGCCAATGCTTTTAGCCGAAATGGCGTCGAGTTGATTATTTTCACTTGTTCTTCCTCTCAAATTTTATTTTTATGTTTTTAAGAACAAACTAAATGTAAATCACCACAACCTTTCGGAAAAACCCTTTAAACAGAATCAATCATTCGACGCCATCGAATGATTAATAAGACAATAAAAAACATTCAATAGAAGCATCATAAAAGACACAAAGAAGCTCAATATAAATGACCTATCAGATGCAACTCACAATCGAGACTTGGACATTATTTTGAAGAGGATTTTCTGACGTAAGTAGAGATGAGAATGGCGACAAAACCACTCGAAGTATTTTTTAAACAGAAAAGTAAACTGACCTTTTCAGGCCAGTATTACAGGAGATATGGCTAATTTATGGTAGTAAAAATGATAACGCCTACCGAGCGTTTGTTACTCGTTTGGCCTATTTCTAGCCATTTTCTATTGCGTATATTTACCTTGTTTCACATCAACAATAGGACCTTCATCAAAGAGCTCCATTTGCCCAGGCATAAGTGCTGATGCATGGATAACCTTATTACCTAAATCCAAAATTAGAGTAACGTGACCAACTCTTCCGGGTACAAGCCAATGGACTAAAAACATATCCTTACCAATTTTTCTAGCTCGATACGGTACTGTCAGAGTAGGAATATGACCTGCATCAAGTTGAGTAAAAGAAACTCGATCATCATAAAATTTTAACTTATAAGCTCGACCTGAACTGTAAGTATACTGAACTTCTAACTCGTCTAAGTTAACGGTATTGGATACATTGACCTCATCTGGAATAACGCCGGGAGGAATATTTGGCGCCTCGGTCGAAATAGTAGGTTTATTCATATTCATCTCCGTATTTTTTGATGACTGAGGATCAACAGCATTAGAACTTGCACAACCCGCTATCATAGTTAAAGCTAGAGCAACGCCTGATATTTTAAGTTTATTCATAAATCTACTCCCAACTAGTGGTCACATTGCCACTAACAATATCGATCTTTTTATTCGTGTCGTCTTTTTAGCATGGCGACTAATCTGAGAATAAGGGAAAACACACTTTCGATTAAGTTGATAATAATCAATCCACACCTTGATACTATCAACTTGATTTTGTATCTATTTTGTTAACAAGTGTGTCTTCACGCTCACAACCATTCTAAGAAACACTTCAAATAGCTTTAATCATTCGATATAACCGAATGATTATAAAAACATAGCCACCATTCATGCTCGATTAGCACATAAAATGGCCAAAGTATGGCCACTTAAAATATTTCTATCGCTGCTAGACCTTAATACCTCGCTATTTACCAAGAATACTTTTCGCTTGTGCTAAAACCGTATTTCTTAACCACATATGTGCTGGATCGTCGTTGAGGTAACGTGGCCATATCATAATTTCAGTCACAGGTTCCATTTCAAATGGCGCTGGCAGCAATTTAACCGGGAAGCGTTGAGCCATCTCTTCCGCAATAAGTCTATGTAAGGTGACAATGCGATTTGTTCCTACTACTAATAAAGGAACGGAACTAAAATGGTCTACCGTACATTCGATTCTGCGTTGTTTACCATAACGTGGTAAAAACCATTCTTCATGGGTAATACTGTGTTCATCACCTAAACGAATGGCAACATGCCCCATATCCAAATATTGTTCCATGCTAAGTTCATTGAGTTCACTGTGTTCACACACCATGCATGTTTGAATATCGGTTAATACCTCTGTTTGAGGGTGTTGAAATCGATCTGAATACTGCTTTGGTAAAAATAATAAATCAATTCCACCTCGCTCAAATGCATCAAATACATCCTTTGGTGGGATAATCATATCTAGTCGCATACTAGGCGCACTTTTAGCAAGTTCTCTAGAAGACTGAGCGATCAATATATCGATCATGTAGTCTGATGCAGCAACGGTAAAATTACGCACAATGTTTTCTGGTTCGAAAACGGGACGTAAAGAAATGGTTGCTCGCGCCCTCATCAAGGTATCTCTAACCGGTCCTACCAAGCTTTTTGCTAGTGGTGTGAGTTCCATCGTGCGTCCAACGGGCACCAGTAAGCTGTCATCAAAATACTCTCGTAATCGCCCCAATGCGGCACTCGTAGCAGACTGCCCAATATGCAAGTGCTCGCTTGCTCTCGTGACATTGCGCTTCTCAAGCAATACATCAAGCACAATCAATAAATTCAAATCAAATTTATCTAGACGCATAGGGGCTCCTTAACTTCCAACTATAGGTATTAATAATATCAATGGAAATCATTAATACAATCTGTTTTATAACTTTAATTCAAACGCATTATAGTGATGCGGTGATTAATAACTAATCACAACTCAAATAATAAAAATAAAAATGCAGGTGAAATTATGAAAGTAAAACAGACGTTGCTCGCTCATTACATGGCCGCTACTGCCGCACTATTTTTCATGCCCTATGCGGTCGCTGATGAGGCAGAAACATCCCTAGGTATTAATCCGCTACCCCTTTCGATACAGGCTCAAATGAACCTTGGGCAGGCTGGTTTGATGAGTTCCTTTAGTAGTGGCGATACCTTTGGTGGCGTGCAGTGGCGTATAGGACAAGCGAGAACAACTATAGGCAAAGCCAAATCCACTTCATCTAGTGCAGACTATAAAGATGATACCTCTGACATTGTTGCGCCTCTTACCGTTCAACACATGTTGTCGGATGGAAGATCTCTTCTGCGTTTAAATGTTACCGGCACTTTATCCAATGGTGGCGATAATGAAGTGCAACTAGATGGTGATATTGGAAGGATGGATGCTCAGTACATACGCTTTCTTGATGTCAATACCATGTTGAGCTTTGGTGTATTTGGTGAACAAACGGATTTAGATATTGTGGACGCAGGAACCATCAAGCGACATGGTGCTGGTTTACGTTTTGACGTGATAAATAAGTTCAGCGATCACTGGGGAGCCACCTTACGTACAGAATATTCGTGGGGGAAACAAGAACTGAAGGTGGCCGCTGGCCCATTCATACGGACACATAAACCTGGCGATGATCACTTTTATCTACAGTCGGAACTCGTTGGTAATTACCACAATAATGATTTCGACAAAATCCCAGAAGGCTGGGTATTACATCCTGTTTTAGGCATGCAATTCCAACGCAATTTCCTTGAAGCAACAGCGGACAGTTTTGGCACGGTCTCTTCCGGTGAAGTGGGTAGTACTGAAAATTATGGCACGGTTTGGGGGCATTTACGTTTTGAAAAAGAAGCTCGACCAAACACCTTATCGCCAAGTGTTGTTATCGGCATAGAGCAAGAATACGTCAACGACTTAGACGAATACGTTGATGAGCCAACTTATGCTGTCTTCGGTGGTGGGATATCCATCATGCAACAATCTGGCAATCGATATGAATTGTCTTATTTACGTCATCAAGGTCTTAAACAAAACCGCTCAATTGAAGCCGTTGTCTTAACAGCCACTTGGAATTTATAAGCTAGGTGCGGCAACGATTTTAACATTTCAAATAACAATAATAAGAGAGAATAAAAATGATCAAATTAAATAGTACACAAAGCAAAATAGTACTGGGGATAGGGCATATGGCTGGTATGGTGGATTTAGCCGCGCTCCCCCTTTGGATAAGTGTGTTAATGCAAGATTACCACCTACTTCCACAGCAAGCTGGGCTTACTGTGACTTTGTTTCTTGTCGGTATCGTGATCTCAAGTATTATTTTGTCGCCTAAATATACTCGGCTCAACCATCGCTATGTTGCCGCCTTTGGTTTTGCAGTTGCATCGGCTTCATTCTTTACGGCATCAAAACTGTCTGTAGTTTCAGAAAGCTTTTCGATGCTCATAATATTACATGTCATTGCGGGGTTGGGGGCGGGGGCAGCCCTTTCATCCGTTCATGGAACCATAGGAAAAACAGAGAATCCTCATCGCTTATTTGGCTTAGTAAATGTTGCTTTAGGGGTTTTAGCCATTGTGCTATTTGCACTGCTTCCTCAGGCAACAAAACAAATTGGTGGCATAGCTATTTTTATTGCCTTTTTTGCCCTAATGGCATGCGCTGCGATCGTTATGTTTTTCTTCTTCCCCAAGGTTTCTGACGAAACAACAAAGCATAATAAAGACGAAAATCAGGCGAATAAAGTCACCGCGAAAATTTTATCCAAACCCGCAGTATGGATGTTTATTTGTGTTGTTAGCTGTCTAACATTGAATCAAGCAATGGTGTTTTCATTTGTTGACAGGATTGGCGACTTGCACAATTTTGATAGAAAGCAAGTGGAAACCGTTTTAATTGTCATGAGTTTCATCAACTTAACCCCTGGGATAGTTGCCTCATTACTGCAAAAGAGGTTATCACCTATCAAGGTTGCTATTGCTGGCCCTTGTTTACAAGCCTTGTTTGCCTTGTCTATTACGCATGCATCATCCAATTTTTTGTTGTATGCCATTCCCGTCGCGTTTTACGTCACGCTCGTAATTTTTACCCACACTTTTGTGTTTGGCCTATTGGCCAAAATAGACCCGACAGGCCGTGCCGTGGCGGCCACTCCAGCCATGATGATGATTGGGTCCGCAATAGGGCCTCTACTGGGTGGCGTTATCGTTGCGACGGTTGGCTATCAGGGACTAGCTTGGGCAACTGTCATCATTAGCTGTATCGCAGTGGCTTTGGTAATAAAAGCGCAAAGTTTATTAAAAAAGAAGGACGTAAACGTAAGCGAGCCAAGAATGGCTTGACACTTAAAACATTAGATTTTCACTGATTGGTAAAAAGTCATGGGTCACTGTGACATTTAAAGTAGGAAGAAAAATAATGAATAATAATAGAGTAGGAATGCAATTTCCTAATGAATTGACCTTCAAAGGTTACGCAGCACCTGTTCGTATTGAAGGACATGTGCATGACCTTGAAATCATAGGCAGTATCCCTCCAGAGTTGGAAGGAACCTATTACAGAAACAGCGCTGATCACACATATAGCCCTCTTCATCCTAATGATATTTTTTTAAATGGGGATGGAATGGTACATATGGTGAGATTTGAGCAAGGCCATGCAGACCTAACCACTCGCTTTGTGCGCACTAAAAAGTTTGAGCTTGAAAGACAGGCTCGCCGTGCGCTTTTTGGTTCATATCGTAACCCTTTTACCAGTTCAGAAGCGGTTAGAGAAGAAGACCACAACACGGCTAACACGTCAGTGATGTTGCTCAACAAAAAATTGTACGCACTGAAAGAGTCGGGTCGTCCTTATGAAATTCATCCAGATGATTTAACCACTCTTGGTGAAACCGATTTTGATGGGCAGCTAACTAGCCAGACCTTCACAGCGCACCCAAAATTTGATCCAAAAACAGGCGAATGTATTGCCTTTGCTTATAACTGCGAAGGGGTAGCGAGTGATGAAATAGAAGTTTACATCATCAACAAAGAAGGCAAATTTACCCGCTCTGAAAGGTTCAAAGCGCCTTACTGTTCCATGGTGCACGACTTTTTAGTCTCAGAAAACTACATCGCTTTCGTCATTTGTCCGATGGTGTGTGATTGGGACAGAGTCAAACAAGGTGAACCTTACTGGCATTGGGACAGCTCCAAAACAACCCATGTCGGAGTGATACCTCGAGATCGTGGTGTAAAAGCAATTCGCTGGTTTAATGTCAATAAATCTGTCATGCAAACTCATACATTTAATGCTTGGGAAGACGGTTCTAAACTGATACTGGACCAATTTGTCACCGAGTCCGGCTGGTTAAGCCAATTTCCTGACATTCATAATCCCGATGCTCATGAATTACCCCCTTTCGGTGAACGCTGGATTGTAGACCTCAGTAGTGATAGCGATTCCGTTGAAATCAAACGCTTCATTAATCACATTGGCGAAATGCCCGTTATCGATGCCCGTTTTGCCATGCGCAGAACACGTCATTTTTGGTTTGGCACCAGTAACAAAGAATTAGGACCAATGTTAGAACCTGGTCCAAAGGGACCTCCATTTACATGCCTTGGGCATTTCGATGAGCAAGAAAACAAACTCGATTTCTACTATGCCGGGCCAAACTCTGCACCAGAAGAGCCCTGTTTCGTACCACGCAGCCTAGATGCAGAAGAAGGCGATGGTTGGCTGTTATCCATGGTCGGCCGACGCGATGAGAACCGTACTGATTTGGTGATTTTAGACGCTCGAAATCTTAGCCAAGGCCCCGTTGCCATCGTGAAATTTCCCTGTCGTGTTCATGAAGGTTTCCATGGTATTTGGGTGCCTTCCTCATATAAGTAAATATAACAATTAACGGCGTTATTGCTTCTATTTTAAGGACGCAATAACGCCATTTTAGCGGAGTTTCTTATGATAACGTTATATGGATCCATGCATTCTAGAGCCAACCGTTGTGCTTGGATGTTAAAAGAGTTAGGCATCGACTTTCATCATGAACCAACCAATTTTTTAGATGGCAGTACCCATAGTCCTGAATTTTTGCAAATAAACCCAAATGGTCGTATTCCTGCGCTTGAAGATCAGGGTTTTACCCTGTTCGAATCGCTGGCTATCAATTTATATTTGGCCAAAAAAGCCGGCGGTGAGCTAGCGCCCCAAAACTTGCAAGAAGACGCATTCATGATGCAGTGGACCATTTGGGCCATCACTGAAATTGAAGAACCTTTGTTACTGGCGTCGGCCAATAATTTACTGTTTGCGCCAGAATCACGCAATGTTGAAGAGTTTAACCTAGCCGTGAAAAAACTCTCGCGTCCATGGGATGTATTAAACAACCACCTAGAAAATAAAGAATACATACTAGGCGATCGCTTTAGTGCAGCGGATTTAAATGTCGCTGCAGTGATGACATTGGTTCCTACGGCCAATATTGATATTTCTGCTTGGCCTAATATGCAAGCTTGGCTACACAAATGCCTAGAACGTCCCGCCGCAGATGACTGGAAACACGTTAATTTTACCATCTCACGACCTGACTCCCACTTAGGCATGCTTGCCATGTTTGTTTAACTTGAGTTTTAAACGCTCTCCTGTTTATTAAATAGAGGACCAAGAAATGACTTCACTGACACTAATTAATGCTTCAAACATCATAGATTCCGCTTTAAAAGCAGCGAGAAGAAACAACTTTTCCCCACTCGCTGTAGCCGTCTTAGACACAGGTGGACATTTAATTGCTTTTAAACGCGAAGATGGTGCCGGGATTGCGAGATTTGATATTGCCTTTGGTAAAGCATGGGGATCCCTCGGAATGGGGTTCGGCTCTAGTGAACTAACCAGACGCAGTCAGAAGAACCCACAGTTTATTAATACATTAACAACCATTAGTGGTGGGCGAATGGTGCCTTCACCTGGTGGGGTTTTAATTCTGGATCATGAAAAAGTCATTATCGGTGCTATTGGCATTTCCGGTGATATCGGTGAAAACGACGAAATATGCGCCATCTGTGGTATTGAAGAAAACGGATTTATCGCTGTAAACGGCGTAATTGAATAACCAATTTGGAGACAACAATGATCACTCAGTTAATGATTAATGGCGATTTGAGAGCCTCTGCTGACGGTAAGACCTACGAAAGAATTGACCCAGTAACAGAAAAAGTTGCCACCATTGCGGCAGCGGCAACAATAGAAGATTGTTATACAGCCCTTGAATCTGCAGAGAATGCATATAAAACTTGGTCAAAAGTAGGTCCTGATGCGCGCCGCAAATTATTAATGAAAGCGGCTGATATTATGGAGAGTAAAATAGCCGAATTTACGGAGGCCATTATTTCCGAAACTGGCTCCACGGCCAATTGGGCAGGGTTTAATGTCCATTTGGCTGCTGGTGTTATCCGTGAAGCCGCAGCAATGACAACTCAAATAGGCGGAGAAGTCATTCCATCCAACAAACCCAACACCTTGGCAATGGGAGTATACAAACCTAAAGGAGTTTGTTTGGGCATTGCCCCATGGAATGCTCCCGTTATTTTAGGCACCAGAGCAGTAGCAATGCCAATTGCCTGCGGAAACAGTGTCATATTAAAAGCATCAGAAATGTGCCCCGCAACACACCTACTGATTGGCAAATGCTTTCTTGAAGCAGGATTTCCAAAGGGCGTCTTAAATGTACTCACCAACGCCCCAGAAAACGCAGCGGCCATTGTCGAGTCTCTTGTTAAGAGTCCCATTGTTAAGCATGTTAATTTCACTGGCTCATCTCAAGTAGGACGCATTATTGGTCATTTGGCTGGTGAAAATTTAAAACCAGCGTTACTTGAGTTAGGTGGCAAAGCCCCTTTAGTTATTCTTGCTGATGCTGACATTGATGCTGCCGTTAATGCCGCAATTTTTGGCGCTTTTATGAACCAAGGACAAATATGTATGTCGACCGAACGCCTAATTGTCGATGACCAAATTGCCGATGAGTTTGTGTCAAAGTTAGCAAAACGAGCCGCAAACTTACCCATTGGCAATCCACGTGAACAAGTTGCACTAGGCAGCTTAATCACACGACAAGCCGCAGAAAAGATGGATCGTATTATTGCCGATGCCATCGAAAAAGGTGCCAATATTATAGCGGGTGGCCAACGAGAAGGTTCCATTGTTCAAGCGACACTCATTGATCATGTAAAACCCAATATGGTTATTTACCAAGAAGAATCTTTTGGCCCAGTCAAACCGATAATCCGCGTAAACGGTATAGAAGAAGCAATTCGTGTAGCGAATGATACAGAATACGGCTTATCTTCCGCTGTATTTAGTCGCGACATTAAGCTGGCAATGAACGTAGCGGAACAAATCCAATCTGGCATTTGCCACATTAATGGCCCAACGGTTAGTGACGAACCCCAAATGCCATTTGGTGGTGTAAAAGCATCAGGTTATGGCCGCTTTGGCGGAAAGGCAGCGATAGCTGAATTTACTGATCTACGTTGGATCACAATTGAAGACCCAAATCAACATTATCCATTTTAGAGAAAACAAAGACATTAACTAGGCACAGCTATCTTTAATCAATAAAAAGACATGCAAATGTGCCCTTTTTTATTTTTCAAAAGGTTCTTTTATGTTCGATGTAGCGATTATTGGTTGTGGACCAGTAGGTGCTTTGGCTGCCAATTTACTCGGTAAGTCTGGATTAAAAGTATTGGTGTTGGAAAAAGAAATTAATCCATTTCCCTTGCCTCGAGCCGTGCACCTTGACCATGAAATGATGCGCTTGTTTCAGTCCGCTGACGTGATCAACGATGTGCTAAATGACATGCGTGATACTCAGGGTCATTTGCATATAGGTGCAGACTACGGCGTCATGCGTTATATGGGAACGGTGGGGAAACCTCGTCCGTATGGCTGGTCTAATGATTATTTTTTCTACCAGCCAGAGCTTGAAAATCATTTACGTCAAGCGCTTAAGCAATACCCTAATGTTGAGTTACGTTTAGGCTCTGAATTTGACAGCCTGACACAGACAGATTCAAGCGTAATGCTAAATATAAGAACATCAAGCGGAGTTACAATCGAAAAAGCGCGCTGGGTGATTGCCTGTGATGGAGCAAGCAGTAAAGTGCGCAAATCGTTAGGCATCAAACTTGAGGATTTACAATTCGAAGAACCTTGGTTAGTGGTGGATGCGCAAGTAGACGGAGACGTGCAGTTTCCCAATTTTACTGGCGTGCCAGACGAAGCAGATTTACAACAACTTTCAGTCATGTTGTGTGATCCCAAACGCCCTACCACGATTGTCCCAGGTCGTGGTAACCATCGCCGCTGGGAAATGATGCTGCTGCCTGGGGAAAATGATCAATCAATGATGCAACCAGATAAAGTTCTAGAGCTCGTAGGACCGTATTTAAACGCTGTACCACATAAGATTGTTCGTGCTGCAACCTACCGTTTTCATGGTCTGATTGCAGAACAATGGAGGCTTGGTCAGGTATTTTTGGCGGGTGACGCAGCCCATCAAACTCCGCCTTTCTTCGGTCAAGGAATGTGCCATGGATTGCGAGATGTCGCTAATCTGGCCTGGAAAATGTCAGCGATTAAACAGGGGGTAAGTGACGAAGCCTTATTGGATACTTACCAAATAGAGCGGGATCCCCACGTTCGATCCGTTATCTCCTCTGCCATAGAGGCTGGCAAATATATCTGCATTTTAGATCCCCAAAAAGCGGCTGAACGTGACGCGACAGTGCGAAGAAAAGTAGCGCAAAACGAACTACCTAATACTGCGGCAGAGCTAATACCAGCGATTCAGTCAGGGGTAATTGCAACAGAAACGACGAAAGCCGGAGTGCGTTTTATCCAGCCTCACATTAATGGGGATTTAATGGACAACGTGATCAAAGAAAAATGGCGATTATTTATGACAGGCAAAAAAGCAGTAAAGGCCGCCAAGCACTTCATAGACCAAAACATGCCCAGTTATGACATTAGCATTACTGACGTCACCACACTGGACGACAAGGGCGCCATTTTAAATTGGCTGAAAGAAGCAGAAGTCGATAGCGTACTTATTCGCCCTGATTTCTATGTTTACGGAACGGCACTGAATGATGTATCGGGTTTGCTCACTTCTTTATTAGACCATATGCAGATGAATGTTAACTTGGAGAAAAGTGCATGAAATTACGCAGTGTTGAACTCGTTTTACCCAAAGCCAAAGAGGCCCATGACTTTCTAATAGACATCTGGGGAGCTGCTTCTGGAGGCCAAAAAGGCAACACCTATTATATTCGGGGCGCTGGCACCTTCCCGTACTTGGTCGCCTTAGAAGAAGATGAAGATCGCTTTGTACGCTCAACGACCTTTGTTTGTAATGAAGAAGAACTGCAGCACATTGTGACAAAGTCTCATGAGCGTGGTTTGAAAACAAAGCGTGAAGTATCAACTGACTTAGGTGGCGGTGAAGGCGTCATTGTCGAGCTGCCAGAAGGGGAATTATTTCGCTTTCTCGTTGGGGCAACGGATGTTCCAGCCATGCAAGGGCAGGATCTTCCCGTTAAATTAACCCATGTCGTATTCAATTCAACAGATGCAGAAAAAACCGCAGACATTGCAGAGGAAGTACTTAACTTCCGTGTTTCAGATCGTACCAAAGGCATGGTGTTTGTACGCTGTAACGACTCACATCACAGCACCGCTTTTGCTCGAGCAGGCTTTAGCTCGCTAAACCATATTGCTTTTGAAATGGCTGACCTAGATGGCGTAATGCGCGGCATAGGCCGACTCAGAGATCATCAAATGACACCTGCTTGGGGTCCAGGTCGCCACGGCCCTGGTGCCAATGTATTCGCTTATTTTATTGCGCCATTTGGCGCTGTCATTGAGTTTTCCACTGCCGTGGAAAAAATAACCGAAGACTACCCTGTGGGAGCGCCTGAAGATTGGACCTGGCCGGCAAACCGAATCGACCAATGGGGAACATCTGACAAAGACTTCCAAGGCTTGAGACAAGCAGAAGAGAACTTCAGATTTCGCCGCCAATGGGAACCCGAACAACGTATTAACAACACAAATAAAGAGAGCCAATAATATGAAATATCTTAGCTTTTTACGCCCAAATGGCACCGCGAGTTACGGTCGTTTAGAAAACGATATCGTATACGACCTAAAAACAGCAGACGCTCCCAGGGATCTGAAAACAGCGATAGCCAACAATGCACTGACAACGCTAGAAGTGCACGAAACGTTTGCCTATTCACAAGTCACCTTACTTCCTGTGATTCCCAATCCGAATAAAATATTTTGCGTTGGCCATAATTATGAATCACATCGCAAAGAAACCGGACGCGATGAAGTGGCTAATCCATCTATATTTATACGCTTTGCCGACAGCCTAACGGCACACAAGTCAGAAATATTGATACCTAACGTATCCACAAGCTTAGACTATGAAGGAGAACTTGCCGTGATCATTGGCAAAGGTGGCCGTGCGATTGCCGAAGCGGAAGCAATGAATCATGTGGCAGGATATGCCTGTTTTAACGATGCCTCTATACGAGATTGGCAATGGCACACAAGACAGTTCACACCGGGAAAAAACTTCCCAACAACTGGGCCATTTGGCCCTTACATGGTGACTCCAGATGAGGCAGGCAACCTAGAACACGTCCATGTTATTACACGCTTAAACGGTGAAGTCATGCAAGATCAACCGATTGGCGACATGATTTTCCCTATTGCTGAGATTATTGCTTATGTCTCAGCCTTTACTCCGTTATCCCCTGGAGATGTCATCGTCAGTGGCACACCCGGCGGCGTTGGCGCCAAACGTACTCCTCCCGTCTGGATGAAACCCGGAGATATTGTTGAGGTTGAAATTGGTCCAATGGGTACTCTCACCAATACGATTGGCCAAGAATAATCAGCAAAATAAAAATACTGATTAAGGTGACTGATAAAAATATCTCCCCCCTAATCAGTAAATTTATAACAACTTCTAAATACTCACCACCCTGACCGATAAAAATCGCCATAACCATTCGAAAAAAAACTTCAAATAGACACAATCATTCGATATTATCGAAAGATCATAAAAACAAGAACTAACGAGAATACCTATGCGATTTAAAAAACTCGACCTCAATCTATTGGTAGCTTTGGATACTCTGCTCACTGAACAAAGCATCACCAAAGGCGCAGAAAAGCTCAACATGAGCCCCTCAGCCTTAAGTAATTCCCTGTCCAGATTACGAGATTATTTTGAAGACGACCTGTTAACACAAATCGGTCGAAGAATGGTTATTACTCCTTTAGGAGAAAACCTAAAAGTCAGTGTTCGTAACGCCTTAAACAACATCGAAAGCACTATTCTTGTACAACCTAGTTTTGAGCCTCAAACTACGGATCGGATCTTTAGCATTTTCTGCTCAGATTACACACAGACAGTACTTGTACCTCACGCGTTAGAAATAGTGGGCAAACAAAAAAGCACGGCTCGCTTTCAGCTTTTAGCACAAGTAGCAAATAACCCACATGAGCAGCTTGAACAAGGTAAAGCCGATTTACTCATCATTCCATCCGACTTCATGTCCACTGAGCATCCCTGTGACATACTCTATGAAGAAGAATTTGTTTGTGTCGTATGGGAACACAGCAAGATTGCATCAGGGGAATTGACCGCAGAAAAATACGCAGCAGCAGGCCACGTCCTAATGCGACCAGAGGCAACTAAAAAAGATTTTTTTGGGACCTCATTCGCCCAAAAATACGGCATTAAACGAAACGTAATCGCCACTACCTTTAGTTTTGCTTCTTTACCAGCCTTGGTCATAGGTTCAGAAAATATCGCCACTATTCATGCGAGATTGGCAACAAAAATGGCCAAAGTATGGCCACTCAAAATACTGCCTTTACCTTTTGATATTCCCCCAATGAAGCAATGCGTTCAGTGGCATCAATACAGAAATAATGATGAAGGGCTTATTTGGTTACGAAATACATTAAAAGAAGCGGCGATCAACATGGATGTAGAATAAACAAAGCTCTGTCATTCGAAAGAGTTCGTTTATAGAAAGGTTTTATTCACTATTCGCATAAACTACTAAACAGCAGTGCGTTTCATTTTATTCTAGGGCAAGGGAGCAAAACATGCGCTTTACTCCCTATCTAGAGTGTTGGACACTTTTCATAGTTTTATTGATGAAAAATGCCATGCCGTGCACTCAGTTATCGATAATAGCAACAGCGCGAGTCCAGCCAGCGGAACCACCACGCACTTTATGAGGAAAACAGGATACGGTATAACCAAAAGCAGGCAAAGCTTCGAGGTTATGCAGTTTTTCCAAATGACAATAGCCTATGTCTCTACCAGCTTTATGCCCTTCCCAGATAAGAGAGTTATCACCAGTTTCCGCAACTCGTTTAGCAGTATGGCTAAAAGGTGCATCCCAAGACCAAGCATCAGTACCAGTTACTCGTACACCGCGCTCTAATAAATACATAGTGGCTTCATAGCCCATACCACAACCGATATTACAAAAATCTGGATCTCCTACAGCACTTCCTGCCGCAGTATTGATCAATACGATATCCATAGGTTGCAGCTCATATCCAATGCGTTTCAGTTCCGCCTCGACATCAGCAGCGGTTACTACATAACCGTTTTCAAAATGACGAAAATCCAGTTTTACTCCCGGACGAAAGCACCAATCCAATGGCACTTCATCAATGGTAATCGCCCTTTCACCGTTGTTCATTGTAGGATGAAAGTGCCAAGGAGCATCCAAATGTGTGCCATTATGTGTCGTGAGTTTCACTGTTTCAGCAGCAGCAAACCCGTGACCACCTGGGAATTCATCTGCCGCCACACCAGGAAAAAAGTGATTCGCTTCAGGGACTGTTTCTGCGTGCGTCTGATATGTGATCTCTGGGCGCATAAACGGTGGATCTGTAATAACATCGTTTTCAAGATAGATAGATAGATCAATAAATTGACGTGACATAGCTCTCTTACCCCTGTTTTCCACCCAATGTTTTAGCGAACCAATCTGCAATATAATCGCAGCCAAAACTCATATTATCTGCGCCAACATGCTCGACACCGCCTTCACGCTCGGTAAAGATTTTAAATTCACGATTTGGTGAGTTGACGAGCTGGTCGTAACTTTGATAAGCGTAGTCAAGATTGATCTGACGATCTTTTTCACCATGAGTAACTAGGAAAGGAACCTTTATTTTTTCCATAACGCCATTCAGATTCATACCTTCCGCTTTGGCAAAAAAATCTTCCATATCCGTCGCGCCAAATACCCACATAACATGTGCCCAGTAATGCGGAACTGGGTTTTCACCCTCGCGCTTTAGACGTTTTTGCTGTACTTCTGCCCAGTTGTGGTTAGCTCCCCACACTGCACCCGCAGCAAATCTAGGTTCGAAAGCAACAGCTCGCGGCGCAAAATGACCACCTAGCGATATCCCCGTCATGCCGATACGAGCTGTATCAACATCATCTTGCTGTTCTAACCAATCAATTGCCTTCGACGCCCAGACTTCGCTATTAGCAACAGCAGGCAGCCCATACGTACGCAAGGTTTCACCAGTGCCAGGCTGATCAACACAAAGGGTTGATATGCCTCGCTTAGCCAATGCTTGTGGTAGGTTTGACCAATAGAGCATCTCTTTACAGCTATCCAAACCGTTACAATAAACCACGGTAGGATGAGGACCATCACCAGGAGCTCGAACATACAGAGCTGGCATCGTGCCACCATTTTCCAGCGGAACCTCTACGTATTCACAATTGTCTTTACTAAATTGGATGCTTTTTCGGAAAGTAGCCTGCGCCTTGTCCCATGTTGCCATGCGATTGGGATGACCCTGCCCCTGCATTCTTTCGGCAACCATGAGGTACAGTGCGGCTCTTTTTAATTTACTACCCGCAGAAAAATAACAACCTTTCGCTTCATCTTCATCGGCTAGACCAATCAGTTTGTCCGCCATTTTCACCCACTGCAGGAGAAACTCATCAGTACCTGCGTCGTCTCCTTTCTCTGCAGCTTCGCGAAGTGGCTTGCACATATCGATGATTTCGCCAATTCTAGCTCCGCTTTCTACTGCAATAGAAACAGATAAGTTCCATACATAATTTGGAAAATATTCAAATAACGCCATGCTTACACCTCTAATTTTTATAATAGTGCCAGATCATTTATCGAACAAAAAAAATACTTATAATTTATAAATGGTAATTTTATAATTAATAAATTTTCATCTGAATTTAATTAAAAAATATTAAAGCCAAAATCAAATTAGATAGCCCCATAAAAACCATTTTATATTTATTTATATTTAATCAATGAACTAACATAAGTAACAAAATAAACAATCTATTAACATTTAAAAAAACACATTAAATATAGACCACTACAGCTTTTCATAAAAAACCTTTAAACAGAATCAACCATTCGATCTGATCGAAAGGTCTTAAAAAAATTTTATGAATCTTTAGACAACGTAAGAAACCAGATCTCAATTTGTAAGTACTATTTGGCACGCTACTAACTGAAAAAAGCATCTTTAGTAACGCCTTACGCTATGAATAAAACCTTCGCTTTATCTCTTGCTTTACCTTTTTCATTGGCAACTGGTGGCTCAACAAGCTTATGGTTTCAGACATTTTCGGTACGGCATGAGAAAAATGCGATTTAAAGCCATCACAAAGATAATTACGATTAAATAGTCCATCACTAGAAGACTCAAATCGGTGTTTTGGACAGCCACCATGACACACGGAACGTACTTCACATTGATGACAATCGACACTGATACTACTGAGTTTATCTTGACCAAATTTAAGGTTTTTCGGCAAATTAACCAGTTCAATCAACGATGTTTCATTAACGTTACCTAACTTATGCTCAGGGTAAACATAGTGATCGCATGAATACACATCTCCGTTAGACTCCATTGCTAAGCCATTACCGCACGTTTCACTAAACACACAAGCCCCCGGACGACCAACAAGCTGACTCATGGTTTGCTCAAAGTTCATCACGAAGACTTCGCCCAAATCGTTTTGTATCCAATGATCAAAAATCGTATTCAAAAACTTGCCATACGCTTTAGCTGGGACAGACCATTCAGCAAGATTTGATTCGCCAGCAAATGTCGGTTGAATCAAGGTTAAGCCATGGCTATCTGGGACAATGGCTTTACGCTCAACCAAGGGAATGAATTGCATATATCGACTACCAATACGTTTTAGAAACGCATATACATTCAATGGCCGCTTAACGTTTTCTGCATTCACGACCGTTAGCGTATTAAAATCCACATTATGTTTTTTAAGTAACGCAAGGCCGTTCAGCGTTTCGTCAAAGGTGCTTTTACCTTTACGGGAAAGACGATAGGTATCGTTACTAATTCGATCACCATCGATAGAAACACCAATTAAAAAATGGTGTTCTTTGAAAAATAAAGCCCACTCCTTATCAAGCAAAGTCGCATTGGTTTGCAAGGAATTAGTCACTGTTTTATAACCGCGATATTGCTCTTGAAAAGCTATTGCCTGGCGAAAGAAGTCCACCCCTAACAACGTGGGCTCGCCTCCCTGCCATACAAAGTCAATAACATCTCCTTGCTGAGACTGAATTTGCTCACGTATGTAATTTTCTAGCGTGGTATTGTTCATACGCCACTGTTTTTTTCTATCCGGATAAAGGTGCTCTTTCTCTAGATAGAAACAGTAGGTACAGTCAATATTGCAGACCGAACTACTCGGCTTTGCCATGACACCGAAGTTACTTATTCGCTCTATTACCTTGTGATTCATAGTATCTCCAACAACGAATATGTTATCTACCATTGTAGGAAGCAGCATGCTCCACGACGTTATTTTGGCGAATGTATTCGCGGAACTCTTCTTTCATATCAGCCAACACATCAGGATATTCAGCTGACAAGTCTTTCGTCTCCCCACGATCTTTAGAGATATCATACAAGGCAAAAGGAACATCCTTTGTGAACACTGGCGTACTACTTAAAGGCGCTTGCTGACTCAACTTCCAGTTATCACGAACCAGATAACTGGCTCCCATCAACTCATCTGCCAACACACTTCCTTTCGGATGAACGTCAGTAAAACTTCCTGATTTTTGTAAGGCAGATAAAAATGACACGCCTTTAGGTGGGTAAATCTCTTTATCCTTATAGCGTGTACTCGGTAGATCGACGCCAGCAACATCTAATACGGTAGGTAAAATATCTACAACCTGCAGGCGAGCATTCGAATTGGGTCTATGCTCATTTTGACCGTTTAACTTCACAATAAAAGGTGAGGCTGTCGCCCCTTCTGCACCAGTAAAACCTTTAAATAAACGAAATGGTGCAGCACTCACTTCAGCCCAACGAGGCCCATACGCCACAACGGAACCTTGCTTACCCATATTATCTAATGAGTTATCTACCTTGGTACCAGGAATTGGCAACATGAAAGCTGGCGCGCCTTCTGCCCCATTGTCAGACATAAATAGGATCAAGGTATTATCGTATTCATTAATGTCTTTCAGATGAGCGACTAGCTTTCCTATATGGCGGTCTAGATTGCTTACCATAGCCGCATAAATTTCCATGTTTTTGGCTTCTTTAAGCTTCTCTTCTTCCGTTAGTTCTTTCCAACGTTTTGGACCAATAGACTCTGCGGCAACTTGGTTAACATCCTTAATTAAACCTAAGGCCTTCATTCTGGAAATCCGCTTTTCTCTGATGGCATCATAGCCTTCATCATATCGACCTTTTTGAGCATCAATATCCACTTGCGGCGCTTGTAATGGCCAATGAGGAGCCGTATAGGCTGCGTAGGCAAAGAAAGGTTTACCATCGCCACGACTCGAATCAATATAATCAATTAGCTTATTGGTATAGAACTCAGTGGAATAAAAGTCTTTTGGTAATTGCGTGGCAGGAAATAAACGATCATTTTCAGCATACATGGTTAGATCAAGCGGAGTAGGCACGGCTGGTGGAGCAAAATGTGACCCGCCACCATCCACTAAGGTATAGCTTTTCTCAAACCCTCTCACGTAAGGCAGTGCACTTTTATTAACACGATACCAGCGTTTGTGATCTTTATCGGGGGCTTTCACGTCGTAAGCTAAATGCCATTTCCCTACCATATAAGTATGATAACCAGCATCAGAGAGCAACTCTGGCATAGTGGCTGTTTTTTCACTTATATGACCATGATAGCCTTCAGGAATATTATCAAAATCATAGCTATTCGATGCTCCCCAAGGCGCATTGATTGGCTTATTCTGAACAATATTCAGCCCTACAACCTCACCCATATTACCGATACCCGCTAGATGATGATCAACCCCTGTCATCAGACTTGCCCGAGTAGGCGAACACACAGCTGCGGTGTGAAAATTAGTTAGAATACGACCATGTGCTGCCAAAGCATCAATATTTGGGGTGTTTATTTCACTACCAAAAGCACTCAGATCTGAATAGCCCAAATCATCTGCCATAATCAACAATATATTAGGGCGACTAAGGCTGGAGGATACAGTTTCAGCCTGAATAGCAACCGACGTGGTCAATAAAGAAACGGCAACAAGACCAAGACGTAAGTGAGGAATTTTGAATTTCAACAAGGCACTCATGCCATTGTCATGAAAGCGATCAATCATAGATACATCCACTAACTAGCTGTGTTTTATTTTTATTAGAAACAAAGCTATCAGTAACTAGCCTTTGATCAAGCCCTTAAAAGTGAACCCATGTATTGATGAAATCGAATGATGATGGCGCGACAAGCAATAAAGAGGTACCAAACAATATCTACTCTTCATCTTCAGTGGCAGAATAATAAAAAGACCAAACGTTATGTTCGGTCTTTTTGTGCATTCATATCGATTGAATATCGTTCATATATTAGCCTTACTCAATAACACCCGATTGTTTCTCAATTTCATGTAACTCATCGGAAACAACTTTTTCTTGAGTAGGAATATATTTTTTCAGAGTCTCATGATAAGGACAGCCGGAGAACTTTGGATCCCCTTTGTATAGTGACGCGAAATGCTCAGGGAATGCCTTATCAAGCTTGCGAATTTCTTCGCGAACTTCGGCTTTTTCTTCCCCAGTCATTTTATCTCTAGCATCAATATAGGCTTCCGTAGGATCATCCTCGTAGTTAAGAAAAACACACATAGAGTTAAACCTAGTGTAGCAGCGTAGTTAATTTGGCTATCTAATGAGAGATGTTAATATGCACAAATAGGCGAACACTAAAAATTTTTACTCTAAAATGAATTTATTGCAACTAACGCTTTACCCTACAGAGATCAACTATGTTTCATACTACAATAATAAAACCTAGATTTTCTGAAACAGATAAATTAGGACATATAAGCAATACCGTTTTTCCTGTTTGGATGGCCGAATCACGCTCCGATTTCTGCCGATCAGCCCTTGAAATAATACAGCCTTGGGTGGTTGCTAATATTTCTATCGATTTCAAAAAAGAAGTACTTCATGGTGATGATGTCATCGTCAATACTTATGTGGAACGCACTGGCAGCAAGTCGATTACTTTTTATCAAGAAATGTTTCAATACGAGAAACTTTGCGTAGTAGGACGTACAACAGTTGTATGTATAGACAAAGCCACAAAACAATCTTGTTCATTAAATAGCAATGACAAGGAAAAGCTCCAACCATATCTAGTAATACTTGAAAGTGATGGTAACAACACATCCTTACAGTACAAGCAGCCGAACAGTTTCGATGAGCAAAAAAAATCACCGGCTTAATGTAAGCAACCCTGCTTTTAGCTTACCCACGTATTCAAGTTCTCCGCATGCAGACAAAGTAATATCAGAGCAATGGGACACAACAGACGCCTATATCAATACATTAACAAGAACGTTATAAGGTTAAATTGGCGTTTGTAGATCAAGAGCCATAAAACGCTACTATTTCTTCAATAAACTTAGACTCTATAAGTGACAAGGCTCGGGTTTTATGCCAATAAATATGAACAGGGATATCAGCCACGCCGTCTTCAGGAGGTAAGCGTCTAAGCTTGGATTCTAGATGGGTCGCTTCAATAAATTGATCAGGCAATGCTCCAATACCATATCCAGTATAAATGAGGCGGACAGCTTCATCTAGATTATTAGTATAAGCACTAATACGACCATTTAAACCATGGGCTTCCTTGAATAAAGTAATTGGTGAAAGAACATCGCCAATATCTTCACACAATAAAGCAATAAACTCTTCTTTTAATAAACTATCTAGACTCAAATCAATAGCATCAAATAGAGGATGATGATACCCACAATACAAATAATATCGCTGTTCAAACAATAGTTTATGGTTAATTACTTCAGGGGTATATCTTCCTAAACAAATACCAATTGCAGGATTTTTTTGCTCAATATCACTTAAAATATCCAGACTAGATTTAACGTTCATATTCAACGTTATATTAGGATACTTTCTTTTAAAATAGACTAAAAAATTATTATATTTTGGATTGTGAATTCGACTAGCCACCAAAATCTTAATCTCACCTTCTAATAAATGTGAGTTAATTCCTTTCATCGCCTCAATGGAAGTAATTTCTGTGAAAATTGTTTGAGCAACTTTCAAACAATAGTGACCCATTGGAGTAAGCTTTAAAGGTTTGGTATTGCGGATAACAAGTTGACTGTCAATTTTCTCTTCAAGCTTCTTTAAGCTTTGACTGACAGCCGATTGAGTGATGTTCAAACGATTAGCAGCAGCACTAACACTCCCTTCTTCATATATAACAATAAGCACATGAAGTAGTGTCCAATTCAAATTATCTGCTAATTTCTGTTGTATCATAATAATCAAAGCACTTATATTATCGTGTTTTTATAACTGAAAAATGCAAATCGAAGGCTATGGTTTTTACACCGACAATCACACAGCACGATACATTTTTTCACCCTATTGTAACGGATACTACAATATAGTTAGATACTACACAGATTTTTATTTTATTATTTATACTATTCTTTAAAATTTAAGAAATTTGTCTTCTTTTCAAGTAGAAATGCATGATCATTAGCAGACTGTTTGTCATCAGCCAATGATCATACAGCGTATACGCAACTTCTTATTCAGCAGCAATCACTGTGATTTCTACCAACAAATCAGGATGGGCTAGAACCGACTCGCCACATGCTCTAGCTGGCGGTAAAGTACCATCAAACCACTTGTCCCAAACTGCATTCATTGCTTTAAAATCGGTCATACTTTTCAACCATACCGTTGCTGACAATATTTTCGATTTGTCACTACCCATTTCTTCTAATAGCGCTTGTATTTTTTTCAAACAAGTTAATGTTTGTTCTGACACATCCTCATCAATAGCACCAACTTGACCTGATAAATATATCGTATGATTATGGGTCACTATTTGGCTCATACGCTGATTGCTATGAAACTTTTGCATTATTCTTCCTCTAGGTAGTAAAAAATCATTCTATTTTAGAAAATCGCTGAGCATTAAATGGACTAACGTCAACTATTGTCGGTTTATTATGAATTAACTCTTCAATAATACGACCTGTAATCGGCCCTAATGTGAAGCCTTGGTGGCCATGTCCAAATGCGAGCCATAAATTAGCATGCTTACCAGCAGCACCAATTACAGGTTTCATATCTGGCATACAAGGTCTAGAGCCACACCATGGTTCATTTTCAACGCTATTATTTAAAGGTAAGATTTTTTTTGCGAAAGCCACTACATCAGACAGTTGTCCTACATTTTTTTTCGCGTCTATTAAGGTCATCTCAGCCCCAGTAGTAATACGAATGCCTTGTTGCATAGGCCCCATAACAAATCCTTTGTCGACTTCGACCAAGCTGTGATTAATTGTGTTTTCGTTTTGAACTTTAAAGTGTTGGTGATAACCACGCATTGGAAATAAAGGAAAATCATACCCTAAAGGCTTTATCAGCTGATTCGACCAAGGCCCGGCAGCAACAACTATGTGATTACAGTAAAAAATACCGTCATCCGTTATTATCTGCCACCCATCGCCATCTGGAAGAATTTTTTTAACATCACTATCTCTTATCTCTCCTCCCATGTTTTGGAAGCTTTTAGCATAGGCTTTAACCAATGCTCCAGGGTTTGAAACCTGCCAAGAATTTAACCAATGCTCCAGGGTTTGAAACCTGCCAAGAATTTAACCAATGTATTGCTCCAACTACCCCTTTAAAGTTGCAATGAGGCTCTAATTTTTGCAATTCTTTCAAAGAAAGAATCTGATGATTAACACCTTGATCACAACTTTTTTTAGCAACTTCAACAGCCGCTTTAAATTTAGTCTCGGTTCTATGGATCTCAATCCAACCATCACGCCGAATGAGGTTTTCAACATTGGCGGCTGTAATCATCTTTTGATGTTCACATGTGCAATGCTCAATTAGAGTCTGCCATTCTTTTTCTATTTTTTGGATTAAATGTTGAGATGAAAATTGCCAGTACTGGAGTAGAGCTTGTCGATAATGTAGAAGTGCAGGCCAACGATAACGAATACTGGTATTGTTGTTAGGCACTATTTTCAACAGTTCAAATAGCTGTCTTGGAAAAGGATGTATGTGGATCGCCTCTCGCTGAATCAGACCGGCGTTACCATATGATGTTTCTGATCCTGGTGACTTTCTATCTATTAATAGAACCTTAGTTTTTTTTTCCTGAAGGTGCCAAGCTATAGACGTTCCAACCATACCTGCACCAACAACAATAACCTCATAGCGCATAACATATCCTTTTCCCAATCTGTGTATAAATTCACATATACCTAGACATAAAAATGCAAAGTGTTATTCATCTAAGGTGAAACCAGATATAAATGCTTGAAGGTTTTCATTCAGCTTTTCAATACAGTAACCACCTTCTACCAAAATAATAATGGGCTTATTAAGTGCCTTTAGTTTTTTTGACAATCTAAAAAAACCATTTGTACTAACATTACATTTAGCTTGCGGATCATCTTTATAAACATCAAAACCTAGAACGTGAATAACAACGTCTGGATTAAATAATTTTACTTTATCAATTGCTTTATCAACATAGTTGAAAAATCCGTCTTCATCTGTTCCATGAGGCATTGGAAAGTTATTGTTATACCCATAACCCTCTCCTTCTCCTTTTTCGTGCTCATGCCCAGAAACTATCGGATAAAAATTGATAGGGCTACCATGTACTGAAGCATATAAAACGTCTTTACGGTTATAAAAAATCTCCTGTATTCCCTGTCCATGGTGCATATCTGTATCTATGATGGCAATTTTTTTAAATTTTGGTTTTAAATACTCAGCAATAATTGCAGCATTATTCAAATAACAAAAACCACCTGCTGCACTTTTTCGCGCATGATGTCCAGCAGGCCTTGTTAGACATATCTGTACTTTATTTGACGGCTCTCCCTCTTTTAATAATGCATCAGCTGCATTTAATGCAGTTTGAGCAGACCAATAAATAGATGTCCATGTGTATTTTCCTATAGGAGCACTACCATCCGCTTGATATTTAGCCGCTTTAGCTAAAATACCAAGCCCAAAGTTATTATGTGGCATATAGATTGATGTCTGAACCTCTTCTCCTACCTCATCCTCTAAAGCAATCCATTCATCATAGCCATTTTTTAGAAACTCCACATAACCAAAGTCATGTACTGCTAGAATTGGATCAATGCCAATTTCTTTAGCATCTATTACGTTTAAACCCATGGCTTCAGGAGCTCTTAATAAAGCAGTTAATCTCTCTGGCTTTTCTTGAGGTTGATGTATTTTACCCCGAGAATAAAAGCTTTTAGGCTTATGTAACTTTTGATTTTCATGACTGTATATTTTCATATTACGCACTCTTATTTAACGCTTAAATTCTCGGTTAAAGACATTTTTACATTTGATCGATCAAATGTATTTCCCACAGAATGAAAGGTCAAATTATATAAAATAATATAAGGTATAAGTACAGCTAATATATTTTCAGATAAATGGCAAAATAATCCAAAATCAAACAAATTAACTAATATATTTCATTGAAATAAATTTTTACTTGTACATATAATGAATTCAGTCGAAAAACACCGTCATGCACCTGACAATAGGAAATGTAATGACTAATAACGCTTTATTCTACTTGACCAATAACGATATGCCGGTTGTCAGTCATGCAAATGGTATTTATATCTGGGATACACAAGGACATCGCTACATAGATGGTTGCTCAGGTGCTATTACTTGTAATATTGGACACAACCATCCGACCGTAATACAGGCAATGTCTGAACAACTAAATAAAATTGCTTTTAGCTATCGAACTCAATTCGAAAGTCAAGTTGCTGTAGATTTAGCAGATCAACTTGTCAATATAACTGAAGGTGACTTGGATAAAGTTTTCTTTGTTGGTAGTGGTTCAGAAGCTGTCGAAAGCGCAATAAAGCTAGCAGTACAGTATTTTGTCGCTAGTAGCCAACCAAAACGCTGCAAGTTTATATCCTTAAGTCCTTCGTATCACGGTAGCACTCTTGGAGCCTTAGGTTTAACTGGGTACGAACCATTAGAGGCACCATATCGCTCAATTTCTATTAGTTCTATAAAAGTGCCCTCTCCAGATTTATACCGCTACAAAGAAGCCAACATTGAAGAACACATCACAACAGTACTGATACAGACTGAGAACGCTATTTTAACAGCAGGTGCAGACACAATAGCTGGCATTGTCTTAGAGCCAGTACTGGTGGACGCATGGTCACCAAACGTTATATGGAAGGGTTGCGTGCTTTGTGTGATCGATATGGTTGTCTATTAATTATGGACGAAGTACTCAGTGGTATGGGACGCACAGGAAAATGGTTTGCTTATCAACATTTCGGCATAGCACCTGATATTTTAACATTGGCCAAAGGCTTAGGTTCTGGTTATTACCCTATAGCGGCTATGATGGCGCGAAAAGAGTTAGTCGATGTTGTAGACCTTAGTGGTGGTTTCATGCATGGTCATACATACGCAGGAAACCCTCTAGCATGCGCCACCGGCCTTGCTGTTATTGATGTAATGAATACTGAACAACTGATCAGTAATTCTTCAAAACAAGGCACCTATCTTCATCAGCAACTTGAACTACTGGCCCTTAAGCATAATTGTATTGGTGATATACGTGGCATTGGCTTGCTTCAAGGTCTAGAACTCGTACAAAACAAGATAACCAAAGAACCTTATCCACCATCGTTTAATGCCTTTGAAAAAATCACAACTCTAGCCAAGAAACGCGGCTTACTTATTTACCCAAGACGTTGTTTAAATGGTTTAGCAGGAGACCATGTATTAATTACACCGCCACTAACCGTAACCAGTGAAGATATTGATGAAATAATTACCTTATTGGACGAAAGTTTTACTGCTTTCGAGCAAATAAAATAGAATAAATAATACTCCATATAAGAGCAGGTATTGATATTAGAAATATTAAAAACGAATAAAAAGAGAGTTAAAAGATAAAATAATAATAAATCAGTATAAAAATTGCGATGCACAATAATGTGCGCCGTCTATCATAATAAACTGAAAAGAAAGGAACAAAATATGAAAAAATTCACAAAAAAAATATCACAAACTTTTATGCTTGCAGCCGTCATCTCTGGTGCTACCGCTATGGTTTCCACGTCAACATACGCACGTGACCTAGATGAAATCCGTGGTGATGTACTTCAAGTGGTCAATTCAGGTGCTTATCCTCCGTTTAGTTTTGTCAATACTCAAGGTGAGTTAGTCGGCTTTGATGTAGATATTGCCGAGGCTCTAGCTGAAAAGATGGGAGTTAAAGTTAATGTTCAGTCATCTCCTTGGAATGGCATTATTGCAGCTCTAGCCGGTGGTCGTTTTGACGCCTGTATTTGTAGTATGAGTGATACCGAAGAACGTAGAAAAGCCGTCGCTTTCACAGACTCTTACTATAGTGCTGGCTTAGCAGTCTGGGTAAAAAGTAATACTAATGATGTGAGTAGTCTTGCAGATTTTTCTGGTAAGCGTGTTGGCTCTACTTTAGGTGAAACAGGTAACCAGTGGGCAGTAGAAAAAGCCGATGGTAAATGGCGTAACCAAACCTTTCAAGGCTTACCTGACATGATGAATGCTCTTAATACAGGCCGCATTGATATAATGATTGCTGATGACGTACCTGTCATGGTGGCCATTAGAGAAAACAAAAGCGATATTAAAATAGTCGATGTAGGTCCTTTACCTCGCTTTCCAGCCGCAATTTCTATTCAAAAAAATAAGCCTCAGTTACTTGCTGCTTTAAATTCTGCTTTAAAAGAGATCAAGTCCGATGGTACTTACCAGGCAATTGTAGATCAATGGATTGGTAAAGGTGCCAATATCCAGTAAAGACCATGGGAAAGATCATCGCATTTAATGCGCTGATCTTTTTTCACGCTAATACTTCTCATTAAGAAGTTACATTGTACGTAGCAGCTTAATAACGAAAAACAAAGGTAAGCTCATGGATTTCAATTTGATGATCGAGGTTACTCCGTTGCTAGTCAAAGCAGCGTGGATCACGATCGATATTTCTATCCGCTCATTATTTTTTGGCTTCTTTATTGCGTGCGGACTGGTTTTTTTACAGTCTTTTCAATTTGCACCTATACGCTGGTTTGCTCGTGGCTATATTAGTGTCATCCGAGGAACGCCATATTTCGTGCAGCTATTATTAGTGTTTTATGGTGGACCAAGTATTGGCTTAAGGCTTGACCCCATTACGTGCGGAGTTGTCGTCGGTGCATTCAATATTGCGGCCTATATGAGCGAAGCTATTAGGGGCTCTATTGAGTCTGTTGATAGCGGCCAAGTAGAAGCCTCAAGGTCTCTAGGTTTTGGGAAAGTTCAAACTTTAGTATCTATTATACTACCGCAATCAGCTGCACTGATGATCCGCTCTATCGGGATATTAGCCATCGTGTTGATCAAAAACTCTTCATTGGTTTCTATAATATCGGTGGTTGAATTAACTTATCAAGCACAACGTTTGATTGGTTCTACCTATAAACCCTTAGAGATATTTACGCTTAGTGCGTTTATGTATGTCATCATAATTTATGCGGTAATGGGAATTATTGAATTAGCCTATCGTCGTGCAATGCGTTATACAACCCTATAGGAGGTTCCAGAAATGGAATTTGATTTCACTCCGGTAATAACTTATTTTCCTACCTTATTAAAAGGGGTTGGAGTGGGTTCTCTTGTTGCTGTTATCGTTGCTTTTATGTCAATTGTAGGTGGTTTATTAGTAGCGGTGATATCTATTTATATTAATAAAATAGTGAGTTGGCCCCTACGCTTTTTTATCTGGCTATTCATGACAACGCCCTTATTACTCCAGCTCTATTTTTTATATTTTGGTCTTGGCGAATGGATTCTGATTCCCGCCATATTAGTTGGCATACTCGGACTAGGTTTTCATTATATGGCATATAATGCTGACATCTTCGTAGCGACTATAAAGTCAGTATCAAATGGACAATATGAAGCATCACGATCTCTCGGATTCGGACATGCAGCTACTATTTTTTATATTATCGTCCCACAAGCTTTTATTCGCTCTATCCCTCAATTAGGAAACAATATGATCTTGATGGTAAAAGACACGTCGGTTTTATCAGCAATTGGGGTTGCTGAATTAGTGTATGCCTCTCAGTATGCAATAAGTGTGTCTTTCAGACCATTTGAATTCTTTATTGTCATCGCTGCAATGTATTATCTAATCAATATATTTATGGAACTAGGACAAGTTTGGCTTGAACGTGAAACAGCGTATCGTCGTTAAAACTTCACCAATTTTATAATTAAGGTAGAACGGAAATGAATACAGAACGAAATAAAGACGAACCGATGATTGAAATTCGTGATGTTCACAAAAGTTTTGGCGACTTGGAAGTTCTAAAAGGCATCAACTTAACGGTTAATAGAGGAAAAATAGTCTCTATTATTGGCCCTTCTGGATCTGGTAAAAGTACATTATTGCGCTCTGTGAATCACCTTGAAGTAATTGATCAAGGTAATATTCTTCTTGATGGAGTGCAAGTTAATCGGCCCGATATGAAAGGTTTGCAATTTGAGCGGCATATTAACCATATACGCCAGAATATGGGTATGGTTTTCCAACACTTTAACCTTTTCCCCCATTTATCTACAATTGATAACATCACTTTAGCACCTAGAAAACTTAAAAAAATGCCCCCAAAAATAGCTAGAGAACTTGGTATGGAGTTGCTTAATAGAGTAGGTCTTGCCAGTAAAGCTGATGTATTTCCAAATTGGTTATCAGGTGGTCAAAAGCAACGAGTCGCTATTGCTCGAGCTTTAGCAATGGAGCCTAAAGTAATGCTATTTGATGAAGCGACTTCTGCTTTAGACCCAGAGCTTGTTGAAGAAGTTAATCAGGTAATGCAAAGCCTAGCTGAAGAGCAAATGACCATGTTGATCGTGACACACGAAATGGGATTTGCACGTGATGTTTCAGATTGGGCTATGTTCATGGATGGTGGTGTCGTTGTTGAAGAATGCGCTCCTCAGAAGTTATTTAGTAACCCTGATCAGGAACGGACTCAAAATTTTCTGCGTAAGCATCTTAACTCCTGATTATCCTAAAACATTTTTTAAAGTTTTTATTAATAAAGAAACCGTATAAAAAATACGTTTTTCTATTTTATTAGATATGCAAAGGATATGAAAATATGAGAACTAAAAAAATATGGCGCAGATCAAATTTAGAGAAACCTTAGAGGCTTATTGTTTTTCGACTGATTTTTTTTCTGTCATGATGGCCATGTGAGTACCACATTAGGTGTTACACTTAGTTTAACATAAAGACCTAAAATACGCATAAAGACCTAAAATGGTCGTGCCATTTTGTTATTTTAATCGGCAGGAAAAACTGGTTTTGGTGCTGAATTACTGTTAGAAATAATTGATTAAACACTTGTTCATCATATTAAATAGTAAAGCTTTTAAATAATGTCATCTGCCCTATTATCAATAATAAACTTTATGGAGAAATACTTTGAAAGCCTTCTATCATAAAAACCAAAATAAACACAGCCCTAAATTTTATATTAAACATGGCAAACCAACACCTGCAAAAGAAATCCCAGAGCGAGAAGACGTTTTTATAAAGGTAATAAATGAGCTTAATATCCCCTTGGAAGAAGCTAATGATTTTGGCATGTCATTTATCTCTGCAGTTCATACACCAAATTATTTATTTTTTTTAAAAACTATCTATCCTAAATGGGCTTTATTATCTGAGCCTAGCTCCGAGATTTTTCCTGAAAGTCACCCAGTAAAACACACTCCTTCATATCCCAAAGATACTATTGGTCAAATCGGATGGCATATTATGGATTTATCTTGTCCAATTGGGGAAGAAAGCTGGTTGGGAGCTTACGCATCAGCACAAACAGCCATTAGTGCTGCAGACTGCATAGCAACAGGAAAATCCAGTACTGCGTATGCTGCTTGCCGCCCACCTGGCCATCATGCCCATTCGGATGCTGCCGCAGGTTTTTGCATATTAAACAATTCTGCTATTGCCGCTGAAAGATTATTAAAAGACTTTGATAGAGTTGCTATATTAGATGTGGATCTACATCACGGAAATGGAACCCAGGCAATATTTTGGAATCGTCGCGATGTTATGACAATCTCAATACATGCTGACCCTGCTATTTGCTATCCACATTTTTGGGGATATGAACATGAAAAGGGTGAAGGCCAAGGTTATGGTTTTAATATCAACTATCCGATTCCCGAAGGTACATCTGATAATGATTATATGTCTGTCCTTGAGAAAGCAATTGACCAACTTAAAGCCTACTCTCCAGATGTCATCATCCTAGCCTTAGGCCTCGATGCCTCTGAACAAGATCCAATTGACATGTTAGGTTTAACAACCGCAGGCTTTTCAGAAATTGGACAGCGCGTGAAAGCACTTAATCTACCAATATTAATCGTACAAGAAGGTGGTTATATTTCTCCAATTCTAGGAGATAATTTAGCGGCTTTATTGAAGGCTTTTATTAATGAATAATTTAATCTGAACAATAAGTATAGGCACCTATTTGGTGCCTGACTCTAACGGTAGTAAATGTCTGGAAAAACATGCTGCATTGCCCAATAAAACTACCTTCCTAACGTTTCGAAAAATAAGAGAGTTTTAAGAAGCAGTATAAAAATTTTATACTTTACAGATCGTTTTAAATCACAAAAAGCCCCGGCTCTTTGAATGATTACTAACAGTAAAGGCTTTTTATTTTTACTTTGGATAAGTAAAAAATATCGACTATTTTTAATCATATTCCCCCTAACTAAATAATCCAACTTTATAATTACTTACTAAGAAACGACATGTATTTTTTCATTAGATATGACTTCTATCTGAGAGTTATTCAGCCATGTTTCAATTTCAATTGAATTAAGCGCCTTAGAAAACAAAAAACCTTGTGCAATACCGTAGCCTAGCTCTTTTAAAATGCTACATTGCTCTTGACTTTCAACACCTTCGGCCACGACATCTAACTTTAAGCTATACCCTATATGCAGCACTGCCAGGCTTAAGGCTCGACTAATATCATCTGTTTCAAGTTCAGAAACAAAACTCTTGTCTAATTTTAACTCTTTAAAAGGGATTTTTCTTAAGTAGCTAAGACTAGAGTATCCTGTTCCAAAATCATCAATTGAAAGACTAATACCTTTATTATGAATATCATTTAGAACTTGGATTGTTCTTGGATTTGTATCAAGTAAGACACTTTCTGTTATCTCTAGAGTAAGATCTAATACTTTTAGGTTATGATATTCCAATTCACTTATTATTAAATTACAAAGATCAACGTCATGAAAATTAAGTGGGGATAAATTCACAGATATAGTAGGAATAAATATACCTTTTTTTCGCCAAACTGACATTTGACGGCATGCCTCTCTCAATACCCAACGACTAAGATCAGTAATCAATCCGCATTCTTCTGCAATTTTTATAAAACGTGTAGGTGGAACAGCACCAAACTTAGGATGATTCCATCTAGCCAGCGCTTCAACTCCATACAAACTGCCTGTATTCATTTTAATTTGAGGCTGATAATTTAGCTCTAACTGGTTATTTGATATTGCTTTTTGAAGTTCAACTTCGAGCTCTTGCCTTTCGATTGCCAATTGATTTAATTCATGACTAAAAAAAGAAAATCGTCCTTTCCCCTGTTTTTTAGCTTGATACATTGCCATATCTGCACGATGAATTAGAGTACTAATATCATGACCATCTTCAGGAAAAATGCTTATACCAATGCTAGCAGAGGGTATGATTTTAGAACCATTAATCTCTATTGGATGAGAAAATGACAACCTTAAATCTTCAATAAAATAATTTAGATCACTGGAGCTTTTCCCCAAAACAACTAATAAAAATTCATCTCCTGCTAAACGTCCACAAATATCTGAGTTTAAACATTTTTTATTTATTCTTGCAGCGATCTCAATAAGTAATTTATCGCCTACATGATGCCCAAAAGAATCATTAACTAACTTAAAACGATCTAAATCTATAAAGAGCACAGCAAGAACATCATTATTTTTTTCAACATTCTTTAGAGCCTGTTCTGCACGAGCATGCAAAACACTTCTATTTGGCAACTTTGTTAAACTATCATAATAGGCAAGATGTCTTATATTTTCACGCTGTTTCTCCCTATCGAAAGCTAAAGAACATAACGGAGCAAGTACCTTTACTAGTTGCCGTTCAAATAATGATGGAGGATGATTGTCTTTTCTATAAAAAGCAATTACACCTACAGATTCATCTTGACTACCTATAATGGGAGAGGACCAACAACCTTTATAACCGCAAGGTAAGGGTAAGATAGGTCCCCTAAAATTATCCCATAATGGAGCGCTTTCACTATCAGTAACAAGTACTGGCAGACTGAGATATGCCTCAGTGCCTGAAGAAGCAACATCACTACCCAATGGAGTTTTTTGTAAAAACTTCTTGTATTCACTCGGTAATTTTGGAGAGGATAAAAGTTGCAGATAATTACCATTGACTAATAAAATTGCAGGAGTAATGTCGTCGACTAACCGACTAATTTCATGACAAACAGATTCCATAATCATCTCTAAAGGCTCATCTCTAGCTAGAGAGCCAACAATTTTGGAGTGCAATACTTCATGAATTTTTGTTTGAGTAATATCGGATAAAATTGCGACAATGTTAGTGAGCTCTCCAGCTTCATTAAAAGCAGGATCAATCATCACAGAACACCAGATTTTTTTTCCACATTTACTCTTAATAAGTTCATCAATCTTAACCTCAACGCCGTTTACCAATGTCTCTCTTAATTCTATAATTCGGTCTTCACTAAAGTGCGGAGCAATAACAGAAGTGGGCGTATGACCCAAAAGATCGTCATTTTCATATCCTAAAAGAGTCGAAAAGCCCTCATTAATGTAAACAACTTTCCAAGAAGCGTCAGTAATCAATATTGCGTTACCAGTTTTATCCGTTACTAAAGAAAGCATTTCAACACGCTTACGTTCAATAACAGAAGATGTTACATCTTGAATAAAAGCAGTGTACAAAAAAACACCGTCAACATTAACTTTTGATATGGACATTGATCCCCATTTTTTCGAACCATCTTTGCAAACTATCTCAACATCTCGGTTGGTACCGACAATTTTATTCGCACCGGCATTTCGATTAGCATTAACATAATTATCATGATTAGGTTTAATGCTATCAGGGACAAGAATTTTTACATTTTTTCCGATGACTTCTTTTCTTTTGTACCCCCAAAATTTTTCTGCTGAATAATTGTAAAAAACGATATCATTTTCAGGATTAATTACAACCACACTATCTATTGCTTGCTCAAGTGTTTCTACAAACAAATCAGATAACAAATTTTTAGCCGGCATCAAAAAAATCCTTAAAAACTATAAATTTAAATAATATATAGACTTACAATCATCTATAAATACTTCAAAATAAATATTGTTTAACATTAAAACAATAAAATATAAATAAGAAAACGAAATTTCAAAATAATTACATAAATACACCATAAAAAATACATAAATACACCATAAAAAATACATAAATACACAATTATAAATAGATTTTATATTTAACAAATAATTAAATATAAACATTAAAACTTACATTTAAAATACATACAAATTTATAAATATAATTTATTTTTTAACACCTTCCTTAATATAAAAAACACATATTCAACTCTATTTAAATCATCTCAACCGGAAATTTAAGACTAATTAAAATAACTGACTTACATGGTGATATTACCTATAAAAATTATAATTTTGTTAAAACCCTTGGCTAAAAAAATATAATTTAATGGGTCAAAATAACAATCTTATTTGAATTTTAGATATAAAAAAACAGGCGTTTGATAATTTATTGTAAAAGAAAAAATATGGAAAACTTTGAAGAGGAATGGTCAAAAAATGTAAGGGTGGTTCATTTTATTTGGTTGATTTCTACATAACTCTAATTTTTTATCACAGTGGAAAAATGATTGAGCACTAATCCGTTTATAGCTTACCTTAGGTCGAATAAAAAACGAAAAAGACCACAATGCGAGCTAAAAAACCATTAGTTTCGCGAGAAAATCTTCTTTTTATTCCAATAGATTTTTACAGCTCGAATCTAGCAAGTGACGGAGTATTTAAAACCTGTCTGACATTTAGTATGGTTAGTATTATTTAAGCAAAGGCATGCTCATCACCTTTAAGAAAGCTAATAATAGAAAATAATTCAAAATCTAGATATTTAATTTCAACTTATCTTTTAACAGGAAGGAATGATGAGTTGGGTAAAATAGATACGATGTTAACTAGTCAACAAGCTGAAGTGCAAGCAATTATAGCGAGGTTAGATAACACTTGCCTTTATATAAGGGGAGCTAAAAATCGCTCTAATTCTTGTGTTAGCGATGCAAATTTAGCGGTGTAACGTCAAAGTAGAAACGTCACTAACAGTGAAAAAATGACTGATACCCAGTAAACTCTGGGAGAATCCACGCAGCGTTTACTTCATATATATTTTCAGAGATCTTTACGAATTCAATTCGATCACCAAGCTCAAAATACAAATCATTTCGTACACTGTCATGAATTACAGTTTAGTGTTTAAACAACACTTTCCTCCTAGCCTTGCGAAGACAAAAGCATGGTACGATGTCTCATATAAACACTTTGAGTAATGGACAACTATAACTAACATTTCATCGCAAGCAATAAAACCGCATTTGGATGATATTATGAAAAAAGCCGAAGGTTTTTCGGTCTGATATCTTTGGCCACTCTCCAATGAATGAAGAGTATAAGCACCAACCGAGAGAACATTGACTAAGGCTTAGAAGTGTCTAGAAAAGTCCAGTTAAGTCACTACATTCGAACTTACCCAAAATTCGATCCAAAATGGAATAGAGGTCTATAGAGTAAATATATGACTAATAAATCAACAAACCCACGCCGACTTACTCCATCTATGCCTTGGCTATTAGCTTTTGAATCTGCAGCAAGAAATCTTAGCTTTACATTAGCAGCTAAAGAGCTTTCTCTCACACAAAGCGTTATAAGCAGACACATACAATCTTTGGAAGACTTACTGGAAGTTGAACTCTTTCACCGAAATGGCAAGCAGTTACAATTGAACGAAGCTGGCGCGATGTACATGAGAGAAGTAAGCAGCGGACTTCAACGAATACGTAATGCATCACAAAATTTAAACACATATAAATCCACAGCAACATCAATTAACCTCGCCTGCTTACCAACTTTCGCAGCAAAATGGTTAATGCCGCGTTTGGCAGATTTCTATGTTAAACATCCCAACATTCTTGTACACATACATGCAAAAATCCGCCAATTTAATATGGAATTAGAGGGAATGGACTGCGCTATAAGTGGTGGTGGACGAGCTTGGCCTGGAATGGCATCCTATCCTCTAGTCAAGGGCTATCTAGTTCCAGTAATTAGCCCAGCATTGCATGAAAGAGTTCCTTTCAACACGCCATCTGATGCCGGATTACATACGCTTTTACAAGTATCTACAAGGCCTGACGATTGGTTCCAATGGTTTTCTGTCCATGATCTTTCAACAACTAATATACGTCTTGGCCCTCAATTCGAAATGACTTCTCATGTACTCCAAGCCGCTATCGCTGGAATTGGAATTGCATTGGTGCCTTCTTGTCTCGTTGAAGATGAACTTACAAACGGATCATTAATTATGCCTTTCAGTCCGTCAAAAGTAGATGCACTGAAATATGACTACTCTCTACACATCACTCCTCATCAAGACCAATCTCCTACTGTTTCGGCTTTACGGGAGTGGCTTCTAGAACTGTCAACCCAATAATTAATCCCATCAGTTGTACTGGCCAACAAAATTAAAAGCGCCTCCGAGAATCGGTCCGAATTTATGCATCGATGCTCCAAAATTGCGGGAGCGAAACAGTTCATCATAAGCCCAACTAGACTTAAATTTGTCACTGAAGCTATTCAGTACAGAGCCGCCTTCATTCCCCTCAGCGATTGCTTCAAACATAGCTTCACCAGCCAACATGCCCGATTTCATGGCTGTGTGAGTCTCTTTAATCTTACTGAAATTGAGAATGCCGGCGTTGCAACCGATCAATACCCCACCAGGAAATGTCATCTTTGGCAGAGAATTAAACCCATCCCTAGTAATAGCTCGAGCACCGTATGCCACATTTGATCCTAAAGCGTGTGATTAGAAATTCTGACGGCAGTTTTAGAGCTTTGCTTCCAGTTCAGGTAGAATCTCAAACAAATCACCTACCAAGCCATAATCAGCCACTTGGAAAATTGGCGCTTCTCCATCCTTATTGATAGCTACAATCACTTTAGATTCTTTCATTCCAGCTAAATGCTGAATCGCACCAGAAATCCCCACTGCAATATATAACTCTGGTGCCACAATTTTTCCGGTCTGACCAACTTGCAGATCATTGCTTACAAAACCCGCATCCACCGCTGCACGGGACGCACCGACCGCGGCTCCTAGTTTGTCAGCAACCTTTTCAAGCAAGCTAAAGTTCTCAGCAGAGCCCAGCCCCCTTCCACCGGAAATTACTGCACTTGCTGCGGTCAACTCTGGGCGGCCTGATTTAACCAACTCTTCACTAACGAAACGCGAGCCCCCTATATCGAAGACAACATCTACAACCTCAGTATTTGCATTTCCACCTTCCGCCTTAGCCTTCTCAAAAGCTGAAGCCCGAACGGTTATAACCTTGACCGCATCTAGAGATTGCACTGTTGCGATAGCATTACCAGCGTAAATCGGGCGCTTAAATGTATCTGCAGATTCCACAGCAACAATCTCTGAGAGCTGACCAACATCAAGTAGGGCTGCAACGCGTGGCATCGTATCCTTAATGGTACTGCTCGCTGCTGCAATAATATGGTTATAGTCAGCCGCCAGCTCAACAATCAAGACACTTAGATTTTCAGCTAGCCCCTTCTCATAACAAGCATTATCAGCCAACAAAACCTTACTAATACCCATAACTTTTGCAGCTTCATCAGCAACACTCTGGCAACCGCTACCTGCGACCAGTATTGAAATATCACAGCCAAGCTGACTCGCGGCCGTCACAGCACTAAGAGTTGCTGGATTGAGTGTGCTATTATCGTGTTCAGCAATAAGTAAAATACTCATCCCATTCTCCTTAAATGACTTTGGCTTCGTTTTTCAACTTGTCGATCAACGCGTCTACACTGTCCAGCATAATACCTGCTTGTCGCTGAGCTGGCGTTTCCACTTTTAATTGTGAAATATGCTGCTTGAGCTCCACACCATAATCGGCTGGAGTCTTTAATTCTAGAGGCTTTCGCTTAGCTTTCATGATGTCTGGTAATTTGGCATAACGTGGTTCATTCAGACGCAGGTCTGTCGTAACAATCGCTGGTAGTGTCAATGATAAGGTACGTAAACCACCATCAACTTCTCGAGTAACCAGAACATCGCCTCCTTCAACCGTTACTTTCGAGGCAAAAGTGCCCTGAGGACGACGAGTTAAAGCGGCAAGCATCTGGCCAACTTGATTATTATCGGAATCGATCGATTGCTTGCCTAGTATCACCAATCCTGGCGCCTCAACTTCCATTACTTTGGCAAGCAGCTTAGCGACATTTAATGGCTCAGGTTGGCTGTCAGTTTCGATATGAATAGCGCGATCCGCACCAAGCGCCATGGCAGTACGTAGCTGTTCCTGAACGGCATTAGGACCAATTGAAACCACCACTATTTCAGAAGCTATGCCAGCTTCTTTTAGACGTATTGCCTCTTCAACGGCAATTTCACAAAAGGGATTAAGAGCCATTTTTACATTGCTCAAATCTACGTCTGAATTATCAGACTTCACGCGTACTTTTACGTTGTAATCAATAACGCGCTTGACGCTAACAATTATTTTCATAAATAGGTCTCGATATTATTTATTAAGTAATTTAGTTTTTATTCGGCAAAACTTTTCCACGATTCAATAAACCTTTTGGGTCCATCGCTTCTTTTAGCCTCATCATTAGTGCTATTTCACCAGGGTTTCTAGATATGCTTAGGTGATCTTTTTTCTTTAATCCTATTCCATGTTCAGCTGAAATGGATCCACCTATTTCCTGCAGTGGCTTATAAACTAAACTCTCAATTTTAATACGCGTTTCTTCATTGGAATCCCCTGTCGAAATTGAGACATGCAAATTACCATCACCTAAATGCCCAAATACAACGACTTTGGCATCTGGCCAGATTTCTCTCACTGACACCTCTAGTTCATTAACATAAGTATCCATGTCTACAATCGGTAGGCTAATATCAAAAACAAAGCGTGGAGCAATTAATTCAGAAAGCCCTTCGATATCCTCCCGAATAGCCCAAAGACGGTCACGTTGTGTATCGGAGTTTGCAACTACGGCGTCGCTTAAAAGCTCTTTTTCAAAAGCCAATGTAATAGCCTGCTCAAATCGTTGAGCTGTCTCAGATTGGTCATTCCCCAAACTCTCTATCAACACATAAAAAGGCGCATCCGTATCTAGAGGGGCATTATGACGACCGCTTTCTTTCGTCAATAATGCATAATAACTGCGCCACATCACTTCAAATGCACCGAGCTCTCCTCCTAATGTTTGTCTCATGTGCTGCAGTAACCCAACAAGACTTTCAAAGCTGTCGCAAGCGACTAGCGCCGTTTGTGACGCAGACTGTTGTGGTTGCAATTTGAGAACCGCACGGGTAACAATTCCAAGTGTTCCCTCACTTCCGATGAACATATGTTTTAAGTCATAACCAGCGTTATTCTTCAGCATGTTGTTCATTGAACTGACCACTGAACCGTCAGCCAGTACCACTTCAAGACCTAGCACTTGATCACGCATCATGCCGTAACGAATAACTCTTATACCACCTGCATTCGTCGCAATATTGCCACCGATAGTACAAGACCCTCGTGCCCCTAAATCCAAAGCAAATTGCATCCCGATTTGCTCCGCAGCCTCTTGAACGATTTGAAGTGGCACCCCAGCCTGAACGGTCAAAGTGCCGCCCACAGGGTCGACCGATTCAATTTCAGTCATACGCTCAAGCGAGATAACTAACTCATTCGATGCAGCTACAGCACCGCGCACCAACCCAGTCAAACCACCATGTGTTACAACTGGCTGATCCGCTTCGTAACACAAAGCCATTACTTGCGATAACTGTTCAGCATTAGCGGGTCTAACAAGCGCTAACGCCAAACACGGCTCTTTTGTAATCCAATCTGCAGGTCGAGCACGGACATCCTCACCACGAAGGATATTTTTTGCTCCCACCACTTTTTCTATGAAATCCAACAAAGTATCCATACGAACCCTCAACCTTATAATAAGTTTGAATATAAAAATCTTTATAAACAGGCAGGGTTAACCCTTACCTAAAAAAGGAAATAAATAATTTTTCAATTTAGAATTAAGTCTTTAAATAAGAATAATGGCTTTCTATTTATTCCTATAAGCAAGCCATCGTTTAAAAGAAAAGAAAATTGACCCAAGTGTCAGCACGATAAAGAACCATGTAATCGGTCCTCTAAAGAAAATAGACATATCATAGTTACCAATTAACAATGATCTCCTAAGGTTATCTTCGAACATGGGGCCTAATATGAATCCAATTAAAAAAGGTGCAGAAGCAATCCCTGTTTTATTGAATATATAACCTAGAACACCAAAGCCCATCATTAACCAAATATCAAACGTATTGTTATTGACGGCATAAGCACCATAGACACAAAACATCACAATGATTGGGAATAATATTTCCTTTGGAACATCTGCGATTTTTGAGAAATATTTTATAGCGCCAAGCCCAACTACTAATAAAAATAAGGAACTGACCATGATTCCTATGAAGAGCGCGTAGATGAGCGAGAGATTATCTTGGAACATTAAAGGACCCGGCGTCAGTCCATGAATCATGAATGCCCCCAGAATAATAGCCGTCACCACATCGCCAGGAATACCAAGAGAAAGCAAAGGAATCATAGTCGCCCCTGCTACACCGTTGTTTCCAGCTTCGGCTGCTGCAACGCCCTCTATTTCACCTTTACCAAAATTTTCTCTATTAGGAGATTTTCTTCTCGCCTCACTGTAAGAAATAAAGGCTGCTGCGGTCGCACCACTACCTGGAATAGCACCAATGATGACGCCAATGAAACTGCCTCGAACAATCGTTTTAAGACATCTTTTGAACTCACTCCAAGAAACCTCTTTGCCATTTGCATTGATAACAATTTTTGATGCGACTTTTCGTTGGTAAAAACCAATCACCTCAGGGATAGCGAAAAGGCCAATTAGCAAGGGAATAAACGAAATCCCATCCATCAAATTGTAGTCATCAAAAGTAAGTCGTTGAGATCCATAAACAGGGTCTAAACCTACTAAGGAAATCATGAGCCCTAATGCAGCCGCTAAAAAGCCTTTGAGAACGGAAGCCCCTGATAAAGACACGATGATGGTCAGGGAGAAACAGATAAGCCAAAAGAATTCCGGAGCACCAAAATTTAAAGCTATTTTCGCAAGGTACGCAGCAAAAAATATCAGTGAAATATTAGATATGATATCGGCTATCACTGAAGAATATAGGGACATTTTTAGTGCTTTCTTCGCCTCGCCATTTTGCGCCATAGGATAGCCATCCAATAGCGTACAAGCTGAAGCAGGTGTGCCTGGTGTACGGATCAATATTGCTGTTATCGACCCACCATACATACCACCTTTATATATCCCCACTAGTAGAAGTATCGCTGAGACAGGCTCCATAGAGAATGTAAAAGGCAATGCTAACGCCACAGCCATGGTTGTTGTAAGCCCAGGAATAGCACCAATTACAACACCTAAAAAGACACCGATAGCAATTGCAATGAAGTTATCCCACACAAAAAAGAGCGATAAAACTTCTGAAAAATTTTCCATAAAACAATCCTAAATATACTCAAGAATCTTATTTAATAAGGCATTACAGGTAATGGCACACCTAGAACCTTGGTAAACAATAAAGTGATAACAACAGGAATAATAAATGCGAGGCTATATACCCATTTTTTTCGAATTGGGTGAGCAGCAAAGAGTATAAGAGTGGCTAGGACGCCACTAAATATGGCGCCAATTAACTCAAAAAAAGACAAATAGACTACCAACGCCAGAGCCATTAACAAAAACCGTAAAACGGGGCCTCGTTCAGAACCAGCGGATTCCTTATTGTCTTTATCATTACGGAATAAACCTTGGATAATGAGCAAAATCGCTATTAGAAAAATCAACCACCCCATATAACGAGGTAGCCAGCTTGGAGACATCATAGGATTCTGAACCAGTGCAGGCTCAGTCACATATTGAGGGATAAGATAAAACAATAACAGGCAAGCGAAGGCCAGCATCACACCGCCAACCAAGACTGTCGAAATATCAGCAGATGATTGCTTAAAACCTTTGAACATTTTAGGTACCTTATTAAGCTTACTAGTATTGAGAGAGGTAAGAAAAAACCTACCTCTCTCGCTCGGTAACCACATTAGTTCTGACGAACACCAGCTTCTTCAGCAACCATTTTCCAACGCTCAACTTCTGAGGCAATAAACGACTTAAAGTCCTCACCAGAAACAGAGCTCTTCTCAGCGCCCATTTTGTCGATGAATTCAGTAAACTCTTTTCTTTCTTTCACACGTTGCAATGCTGCTTGTAATACCTCAACGCCTTCATCCGGGAAGCCATTTCCTGCAATTACGCCATTCCACACGGTTGTCACAAATCCACCCAAATCATAACCTTCAGTTTCTATAACCGTTGGCACATTAGGTAATGCCTTGAAACGAGTTTTTGAAGTGACGGCAAGAGCTTTCAACCCACCAGACTGAATATGAGGAAGAACGGTAGAAGCGTTTTCAAATGAAACATCAACATCACCACTTAAAAGAGCAGGAAGTGCTGCACCACTACCAGGGAATGGAACAGCAGTGAGTTTTGTTTTAGTCAGTGTTTTAAATAACTCCCCAGACATATGTATGGAGCTGCCAACGCCTGGATGACTGAAGGTCATAGGCTTAGATTTAGCCGCTGTAATAAATTCAGCAACGGTGTTGTACGGACTACTAGAAGGCACAACCATAATATTTGGAGCATCAAGCAGCTTTTCTATAAATTTAAAATCGTTTACAGCGTCATAAGGAAGGTTAGGATAGATGGAGGCTCCAATTACATGCCCAGGTGATGCCATCAAAATAGTGTGATCAGCATCGCGACCACCACGAGCAAGTCGCCCCGTCGCTACTGTTGAACCGGCACCAGGTCGGTTCTCTACTATGATGTTTACGTCCAGTTCTTTTTGCAGTAAATCCGCCACTTGACGCGACAGTACATCCGTATTGCCGCCCGCAGAATACGGCACTACTAAGTGGATGTCCTTGGTTGGCCAATCAGCATAAGCAGAACTTGCCCCCAATCCCATCACAACACTTGAAGTAACAAGAGAAATCGCGATAACTGCATTTTTAATCTTCATTTTTTGCCTCTTTTATTTTTATTTCGGCTTTGGGTTTTTATTTGTATGTTCAATACGCATACACATACTCTTAAAAAGAAAAGCACAAGACAACATCAAAATATGAACACCTTTCATTCATTTTATGAATGCATAATTTTTTATGCTTTACTCTCCTCTAAAAAAATACATTTAGAAAAATTAAAAAAAACCAACCAAAACAAAAACCTCATCAAAAAATCCCCTTCCCAAACCTTAAACAACTTCAGGATCAATGCCCTTATCGTGCTAAAAAATTTTGAACTCCAAGTCTTCCATTCAAATTTGGAATGATGTTATGCATATAAATCGCTTTATGTTTTAAGCTAACCTAAACCAAACTGATTCGTGTTAAAGGTATAAATGAGCGTACTAGTCCGCAGATTAAAAAAATCCAATTAAATAATTCCAAAAGGTTTTTAACCATGCAGCCAAAGAATGAGAATTTTGTTAACCCATCTGAAATCCGCGCGCAGTTTTCTAAGCACATGTCTGATATGTATCGAGAAGAAGTACCTCTTTATGGTGACCTACTCTCTTTGGTGGAGGACATCAATCAAGAAGTACTAGAAAAATCACCAAATACTAAAGCTCATTTAGAACGAACTGGCGAGTTGAAACGCCTATCCATGGAACGTCATGGAGCTATTCGTGTAGGCACACCATCTGAGCTTTCAACGATTCGTCGTCTTTTTGCCGTCATGGGAATGGAACCAGTTGGATACTACGATTTAACACCAGCGGGTGTACCAGTGCACTCCACAGCGTTTCGCGCAATACATGAGGAAGACTTACAAATCAGTCCTTTTCGAGTGTTCACATCGTTACTTAGACTCGAATTGATAGATAACGGAGAGACACAAAAATTCGCAGCAAACACGTTGGCTAAACGACAAATATTCACTCCGAGAGTATTAGAACTAATCGAACAGTGTGAACTCAACGGTGGACTGAGCCAAGTTGATTCTGAGACTTTCATTAATGAAGCGTTAGAAACGTTTCGCTGGCACAAGACTGCAACCGTCACAAGTGATGAATATATAAAACTGCATGATCAGCACAGATTAATTGCGGATGTGGTTGCCTTCAAGGGACCTCACATCAACCACCTGACTCCCCGCACACTAGATATCGACCAAGTTCAAACTCAAATGCCAACTCGAAACATTACGCCAAAAGCCGTTGTTGAAGGCCCACCACGTCGTAATTGTCCTATTTTACTACGTCAAACTAGCTTCAAAGCCTTACAAGAAAAAGTGGCGTTCAGCGATCAAGACAGTGAAGCAGGCAGTCACACTGCTCGTTTCGGTGAGATTGAACAACGCGGTGCGGCTTTAACTCCAAAGGGTAGAACGCTATATGATGAATTGCTGAATGCTAGTCGGTCTGAATTGAAAGAGTTTCCTAATGAGGAAAACGCACAACGCTACACAGAAATACTAGAAAAACACTTCTCTCAGTTCCCCGATAATCATAAGGAAATGCACGATCAGAACCTCGCCTACTTCCGCTATTTTGTAACGGATAAAGGCTATGAAGCATTAAACAATACGACTATTCCAACTAACTTAAAGGACTTAATTGATGCCGGCTACATCGAGTATGAACCGTTAGTATATGAAGACTTCTTACCAGTTAGTGCTGCCGGAATCTTCCAGTCAAATCTCGGAGATAACGCTCAAACAGACTACAAAATTTCATCCAATCAGACAGAATTTCAAAATTTTCTTGGAGCAGAAGTACTTAACGAGCTAGCTCTTTACGCTAATACGCAAAAGCGATCAATAATCAAATGTGGCGAAGCACTCAATATTGCACAGCTTAAAGCTTAATATCAAATAGTGAAGCCAACTCCAAACAAGCTGTTTGCAATGCGCTTGTGAACATTGCAAACAGTCTAACGGCATGTAAGTACACCACTAACTAAGTGATATATTTCGCTCATTGGCGATAAAAATTGGCTAGAAAATCTGACTAAAAAAGTATCTTTAGGATTAATCGCAACTCAGCACTAATCGACGAAGAAGAGAGCTAACTGCTCTCTTTTTTATGCCTGCACGAAAATGACAGCAATATAGGCAACTTTTCAATTACACCAAACAAGCCAAACAGCCCGTAAACACCAAGAAAAAACAGAGATGTTTGGAAAATTTAAGGAAAATAGACCTCTACCATGTCAAGGTTACTCTGAACATTCCCTTACATGACAATGAACTACTTTATATAACGTATTCAACGCCTTAGTAAACACACATCCTTTGAATCAAAGCAATATAAGGCAATAAAGCTCTATATCAGGGGATTTTGGCCCATTTTGGCTCATGACCTCTACCCTTCGAATCAAAGCATCTCAAATTACCCCATACTTTAAAGGCAAAAATACCCATAAATGCATGGTTTAAATTGCTTTGAATCAAAGCATAATTTTGGACATATTTGTTACTTTGATTCGTAATAAAATTGAATTTCAGTGGGATTAAAGCCTTCTCAGCACTATAAAAGGTCTACAAAAAATAACCTATAACGTATTATTTTGTAGACCAATTCATAAAATAATTTGCTCAAGACCACCCTGCTTTCACGCTCAATTTTCCTCTATAGCAACTTTCACCAACTTAGTCTTCATAAAGGTGATGATGAGATTATCCGCAATATTCAAATCACACCATGATTTGAATAGGTAGGCTATTTGAATTATCAACGGCTATCTCTATGCCACTTACACTAATCATTAAGCCCGAAAAAAGAAACTCTTTAGTTGCCTTAAACCAAAATAGCAACTAATATGTTTCTATACATTAAAAAGCAACTTATTAGTTTCCTTATGATAAATCTACTACAGCAAATCAAAAATCGCCGTTTAGCACTGAAACTCAAGCAGAATGACATGCTAATGCGTATTGGTATTTCTAGGCAGCAATACCAGCGGCTTGAAGCAAAAGGCAACCCAAGACTCGATACGCTTGAACTGATTGCTAAGGGCCTAAATAGCGACGTCATGCTGATTCCAAAAGAAAAGCTGAATGCTGTTTTAGCTGTTCTTGAAAGTGATGGTAACAACACATCTTTACCGCACAAACAGTCTGATCATTCTGATGAACAAAAAAAACTATCGGATGATCCATGGAAAGGGTTATTAGAAGATGGAGACGAATATGACAACGGAAATTAGTGTTCTTAAGTTGACGTTACATGGCCATCTAGTGGGGTATTTGGCAGGGGCAAAGAATGGACGTAATGTTTTACATTTTGCTGAAAGCTTTCAATCTAATATAGCGCGCCCCACTTTTAGCTTAACCACCCATCCAAATTTTCCACGTGCCGATAAAATGCTATCTGAGCCATGGGCGACAAACCAACGTCTGCACCCTATTTTGTCCAATCTATTGCCTGAAGGTTCTTTGCGAGAACTGATCGCTCAAGGGCTCAAAACTCATGTTGATAATGAGTTCCATATTTTGTCTTATCTGGGTATGGATTTACCGGGTGCATTAGTCGCTGAACCGATGGAGCCTGAAGATGTTCCTGTCCATTTATTCTCATCTCATGGTCAAGTAAAAGCGGTTAAATTCGACAAACTCAGCCAAGAGAACAAGTTCTCCTTGGCAGGCGTTCAGATGAAGTTTTCCATGAAAGAAAAAGACGGTCGATATAATCTTTCGAAAGACAATGTGCTTGGCGATTGGATTGTGAAAACACCCTCTACTAAACACAAAGAAGTGCCCGCAAACGAGTTCACAGCCATGACTCTCGCCTCTCTCATTGGCGTTGATATTCCTGAAATAAAATTGGTCGAGATAGACCAATTAGACAACCTTCCTCAAATCAATCTTCCTGATGAAAAATTAGCTTTCGCCATAAAACGATTTGATCGACGTGACGATCAACGCATTCATATGGAAGACTTTGCTCAAGTTCTTGTGAAGTACCCACATGAAAAATACAGTTCAGGCAACTACGAACAAATAGCAAAAATCTTGTATCAGTTTTCTGGTGATGGTCTAAATGACGCCCAACAACTTGCCCGTCGTTTACTCGCCAACATCCTATTAGCAAACGGCGACGCCCATTTGAAAAACTGGAGCTTACTGTATTTAGATCAAGTAACTCCCAGACTCTCGCCTGCTTACGACATAGTCACCACCAGTGTTTATATTGAAAACGAACAACACTTCGCTCTTAACCTTGCAAAGACGAAGGCTTGGTATGATGTCTCATATAAACACTTTGAACATTGGGCAATTAAATCAGATATTCCATGGCGAGCGATCAAACCACATTTAGACGATACGATGGAAAAAGCCAGAAGCCTTTGGCCTGAGGCTTTAAAAAACCTACCGATGAATGAAGAGCATAAAAAACGACTGAAAGAACATTTGCAGAGACTTCATGAGGATTTTCGAGTTTGATGGTGTCTAGTAAAGTCTGATAAGTCCATTGCTCTTAGGTTAGTTGATCTCTGATAGCTTCTCAACCACTTCAGCAACCTCTTCATAGCTACTTACAACCCAATGGGCTCCAGCCTCAATAAGTCGTTGTTTGTGATTTGGATGCTTTGCATGAGAGCCAGCAGTCAGGCCTATACAAAGCATCCCGGCACGTCGAGCGGCTTCGACACCAGCAGGACTGTCTTCAATAACTAGAGCACAGTCCGCAGGAACAGACATATTTTTTGCTGCAAATAAAAACAAATCCGGTGCTGGCTTGCCACTTTGAACCATAGTGGAAGAGAAAATATTGCCAGCAAAATACGACTTAAGCTTTGTAGCAGTTAGACTCACATCAATTCGTTCTGGATGAGAGGATGAAGCAACGCAAACAGGCAAATCGAGTGATTCAATGAAGCTCCTTACACCTTGAACGGGCTGTAGCTCTTCTTTAAAACACGTAAACAACTGTTTGTTCATTTCATCCAACGATTCCTGCGATAGCATTACGCCTTGTTTAGCAAACAATTCATCCCGTGCCGATTTCATACTGCGACCTTGGAATTGTTGAATTACCTCTTCTTCACTCAGTATTCCACCTTGTTTAAGAATCACATCATGCAAAGCCGCAATAGACAAATTTTCACTGTCAACTAACACGCCATCGCAATCAAAGATAATTAACTTGAGCTTTCCAAGTTCAGATGCCACTGCTATTTCAGTATCGAATGTCACGGTTACAACTCCCTAGCAACAGATTGAAGTCTACAAAACGCTAAGAATCGAGCATCATGCTGTTTGCAGATATCAGTCTCGGCCGGTAAATACTTTTTCCCAAAAGAAGACATGGCTTTCATCGCACTTTCTAAGTTGGAATATCTGCCAGCAGCAACCGCGGCTAGCATAGCGGTTCCAAGCATGACGGGTTCATCCGAGCTTGGCGCAATAACCTCTTTACCAGTTGCGTCAGAAATGAGCTGACGCACCAATGGGTCTTGTCCAGCACCGCCACTGATAATAACCCTTGAGATGGTCAACCCTTGTTCTGCCTGAGCTTCGATAATTTGTCGCAACCCATAAGCAAGTCCGCAAATACCAGCGATATAAAGTGTTACTAGGCTATCAATAGATTTATCCATATTTAGCCCCGCTATGATTGCTCTGGCTTTTGGATCAGCAAAAGGTGCCCTATTACCCAAAAACTCAGGGACAACGTGAACACCCTTGGCTAGATTGATCGCTTCACTCAAATTATGAATGTTTGATTTAGCACGATTAGACAGCCATACACTCAAAGGAAGTTTGGCTTCCTTTGCTAACTGCTGCGCTTCGGCCGAAGAAGGATGCATCATTACCAAGTGATCAATTGCTGCCCCTGCCGCAGACTGGCCAGCTTCGTTAAGCCACATTTCTGGGAGCATTGCTGAGAAATAAGGCCCCCAAACACCGGGAACTTTTATCTCAATTGATGAGGTCGTTAAGGTACAAGCCGAGGTGCCAAAAACATAAGCCATACATTCAGAGGGCGCAGAAATTCCGTCTTCTGTTAGCGCTCCAACAGATCCAATAGCGCCAGCATGAGCGTCAATTAACCCAGCCGCCACAGCGGTTCCTGCGTTTAACCCAAGTTGCATTGCAGCACTATCCGTTAAGCCTTGAGCTAACGATATTCCTGGAGAAACAACCTCAGAGCCGATTTTTGAAAACTGAGTATGAGATAAATCTTCTAACCCAATGGCTTCGAAATAAGAGGCGTCCCAACGGCTTTCATGGGCAAGATAAGTCCATTTGCACACAAGCGTACAAATAGACCGTGCCAATGAACCTGAAGCCCTAAAGGTAAGGTAATCCGTTAGATCAAAGAAATGCGCAGCTTTGTGATAAGTCTCTGGCAAGTATTTTTTAAGCCACAATAATTTCGGTGTTTGCATCTCTGGTGAGATGCGATTCCCAACGTAGTTTAAAACACTATGACCGAGTGCATTAATATCATGAGCTTGGTCCGTTGCTCGTTGATCCATCCAAACAATAACATTGCGTTCCGCAATGTTATGCTCGCCAACGGGTAAAGGGGCAAAGCTCTCATCTACGACCACTAAAGAGCAGGTGGCGTCGAATGATAAGCCAACAATAGCATCAGCAGACAATTTCGATGCACTGACGACGGACTTCACACAGGCACAGATGACTTGCCAAATATTGTCGGACGATTGTTCGTATCGAGCATCGACATCTTGAAACGTTGTGATCTCATGCTTCGCAACATGTAGCATATTACCTTGTAGATCAAATAAGCCAGCTCTAGCGCTTCCTGTTCCAACATCGACCCCAATCACATAAGACTTGGAGGTTTTATTCATTAAGCTGTTCATTTATAAATCCACACTATTGGGTAAAATCACGAGGTCACGAATCGTAATATTGGCAGGTCTTGTGAGCATAAAGACAACACCATCAGCGACTGCCTCTGGTTGCATTAAGCTACCATTAGCAAGCGCCTCTTCCATTTTGGCTTTTGGCCAATCGTCTAATAAAGCAGTTACTACAGGGCCTGGAGCGATAGCGCCAACACGAATGGAATGCACGCTTAGCTGGCGACGTAGTGTGTGAACAAACGCCTGAATCGCATGCTTAGATGCAGTATAAATTGGCTCCCAAACCACAGGAACAATCCCCGCGATAGAGCTAGTAACAATAATGTCGCCACTTTTTTGAGCGATCATATGTGGCAAGACAGCATGAACGGACCTAAAGACAGAATTAATGTTTAAATTCAGCATACGGTCCCACTCATTAGGGTTCCCTTCAGCAAAAACACCACCGACATAGCCCCCCGCGTTTGCATGGAAAGCATCTAAACGACCATCTGTTAAAGACAAAATACCTTCTAACATATGATCCACTTCTTCGTTTTTCAAAAGATCGATAACTAAAGGCAGCGCTTTACTGCCAAGCTCCTTACACGCTTTTTCTAGTGCGGTTGCGGAACGGTCAATTAACACAACGCTAGCACCTTGTTCTATAAAGGCTTTTGTACACGCCAAACCAATACCGGATGCCGCGCCAGTTATCGCAATTACTTTTCCATTTAAATTTGTAGTCATACACTTTACTCCTTAACGATAGCGTTACGCTTTACCATGAGAAACACGACTTTGACGGGCTAAACTGTCTACAATTACGGCAATGGCTAATACTGCGCCAGTAATCATGTAACGATGAGAAGAAGACAGGTTTAGAAGAGTTAATCCATTTGCAATGGACTGGATAACAATAATTCCTAACAGTGCAGACCACGCGGAACCTCGGCCACCGAATAGACTTGTACCACCAATAACGGCAGCGGCAATTGCATTCAAGTTTACATCGCCTGTGCCTGCTTGCTGACTTGCTGAGGCCAAACGAGAGGCAGCTAATACGCCTCCTAAGGTCGCTAACGAAGAGCACAGTACAAAGGCACTGATATAAATTGCTTTAACATTAATACCGGCACGGCGAGCGGCTTCAGCGTTGCCGCCAACAGCAAACATGGAACGTCCCCATTTAGTTCGAGTTAACGCATAGTCCATACTGATAACCAATAAAACAAACAGGGCAAACATCCATGGCACGCCACGGGATTGATTTAAGTACATTACTACTGCTTCTAGGGCAAAAGTAACGATCAGCGCTTTGAAGACAATACTGTTCACACTCTTGGCAGATAGGTTTACAGCCTGACGTTTAATGCGAACACGCAACCCCATAACCACAATTACAACCCCTGGAATAAAGGCAAAAGTATAGGCCGCCCAAGCAGGCATAATCATCAATTGTCCAAAGTCCACCATTGACGAACCATACGGAAGGTTAATGGAGCCTGTAGAGCCCAATACGAAAAGTTGGAACCCCAGTAGCGCTAACAATCCAGCCAACGTAGAAACAAAGCTTGGCATGCCGAATTTAGTGCGTAGGAAGGCGTACCCAAAGCCCATCATGGCACCCATACAAAGACTTGCACCAATAGCCAAAGGCAGTGGCCATCCTTGATTTATCCACAACATGCCCAACAGCGCAGAACCAACACCACTCATAGAACCAACGGATAAATCAATTTCCCCAAGCATCAAGACGCAGACAATCCCCAGTGCGATAACGCCCACCGTTGAACAATCAAACAGCAGATTTACAAGGTTGTTTGCAGACAAGAAAATAGGATTAATCGCAGTAAAAATACCCCAAATTAGCACAAGCCCGATGACAACAGGCAAAGACCCTAAATCACCTGATTTAACACGATCAATAAAGGCGCTAAGGCCGCCGGAAAAATCATTTGCATGGGTTACTCGTTCATCGCTGCGATCTAGAAGACCTACGTTGTTAATGTTTTCTTTTGTTTGATCACTCATAGTACTTCTCCAACGTTTTTATCCGCTTCAGCTAAACGTTTTGCTCTTCGAGAAACGGCATTGTCTGTTGCTCCAGTGATGGCACCTATTAGCTCTTCGTTGGAGGCATCAGCGCTAAACACTCCGTTATTTTTACCTAATCGTAATACCACCACACGATCAGCAACCGCTCGTACATCTTGCATATTGTGGGAAATCATAATGACGCCAAGACCTTTTGCTTTGACGCGTTCGACTAGGTTCAATACCTCAGCGGTTTGAGCCACACCAAGTGCAGCAGTAGGCTCATCAAGCATGATTATTTTTGGATTGGTTAATAGCGAACGTGCAATCGCCACTGTTTGTCGCTGTCCGCCCGAAAGTGATGCCACAACATCACGAACGCTAGGAATACGGGCAGCAAGCTCGTTTAATAATTTCCAAGACGTCACCTCCATTTGCGTTTCATCAAGGTGCAAAGGGTTTTGTTCTTGCCCAAGGAAAATGTTCGCAACAACATCTAGGTTTTCACACAATGCTAAATCTTGAAAAACTGTGGCAATGCCAAGACTCAAAGCATCGCTTGGCCCATCCATTACCACTTCTTTGCCTTCAAAATGAATCGTTCCAGACGAAGGTGAATGCGCGCCTGCTAAGGTTTTAATGAGTGTTGATTTGCCTGCGCCATTGTCTCCAACTAAAGCAACCACTTCGCCAGGATAGACATCAAGATCGATGTCAGTAAGGGCTGCTACGGCACCGAAATTTTTAGACACTTTGCGCAAACTCAGGATAGGCTGAAGCCCTTCCGAGCGTGCAGAAGTATTGGAAGACATGGTCTGCTCCACTAAATATAAGTTAGGAAAGACGCCACTCAGAGGAGCTGAGTGGCGGAGCGTATAATAATCAATGCTAAATTAGCGCCAGATACCAAGCTCAATACAGCCAGCCAAATATCGGCCAGTACACACATCACCAGCGAAGGTAACGCCACTATCAAAGACAATTTCTTTGATATTTTCACGAGTCACAACCTCTGGAACAAACAACTCAGATGGTGTGTTATACAGCGTTGTTTTTGCCATTGGCTTAACACCATTTAACATTTGCACGGCCACGTTCGCCGCAGCGGCAGCAACGATTTCAGAAGGCTTCGAAATAGTATTATATTGGTCGCCCGCAATAATCAGCTGTAATGCTGCGATAGTGGCATCATTCCCAGTAACAGGAGGAAGAGGGTTCACACCTGCCGCCTTCAATGCGGCAATAGCACCACCGCCAGTACCGTCATTAGCAGCAACAACACCTAAAATATTCGAACCAAATCGTGCGATTTGTCCATTTGCCCATGTTTGAGCCTTTGGTGGCGCCCAATCTGGCGTATCGTATTCTGCTATTGTGGTGTATCCGCTATTATCCAAACCTTCGTCAATACCATCTCGGATCAAACCAGCTGCTGCATCAGTCGGAGAGCCATTAATCTGTAGAATGCCACCTTTATCCTTTGGCACCCCCATCTTCTCTAAATGCTTAACTAGGCTTTCTGCAATGGCTTTGCCTATACCTTTGTTGTCAAAAGACACATAAAAATCAGCAGCTTTACCTGGAATAGGACGGTCATAGGCAATGACTTTCACGCCTTGGCTTTGTGCTAAATTCACTAGAGAAGCAGCTGCACTGGAATCTACTGGGTCCAACACAATAACTTTTGCGCCTTGTGTAATGACTGAGTTAAATTGTTGCTGTTGCAAAGACACGTCACCATTTGCATTTTGATAGATCAATTTACAATCAGCACATAGCTTATTCATTGCGGCCTTAAAGCCCGGGAAGTCATGTTCTTCGTATCGAGTAGATGCCTGATCTGGCATCAAAAACGCTACTGTCGATGCCGCTTGAGATTGCGCTGCAAACGTTCCGAAAGTAACGGCAAGCGTAGTAAAACCGATTATTTTTGTTGCTATAGATTTCATTACTTACACTCCGATCAATAATTTTAGGCGAAAATCACCCACATCAGCCAAATAGTGGCTAATGCTTTGCTCCTCACTCTTACTCTATTGGTTAAACAAACTCAGATGTAATACACTAAACCCGTCTTGCATCACTGCTCCAACAGTCATGTAAGTCGGTTAGACATCGTAATTGATCGCTAACCTTAGCTAAGATGTAGGGTTAATTTGTTTTGGTAAAACGTCAGTATTACCGGCTCTATTTCTCTCAGATTAATTCTGCATCTTGGCCTCCTCATTCAAGTTTCAGTGGTTATATTTAAAATGATCGGAACCCGATCACTCTCTTTCTTTAGATATCTTAAATCTGCTTCATAATGCTTTTTACTGAATGACGCTCAATCAGGGTTGCATCAAGAACAGTAGCATTTGGATCAATGTTTTTTCTGTCCGAATCAATGCGCTCGAGTAATTTACTCCAAGCACTTGCAGCGACTTCTTCTACAGGCTGACGTATTGCCGTAAGGCTAGTGCTTCGTGCAGACATCCAAGCGTAATCATCGAAAGCCACCAACGATATGTCTTGACCTACTTTAATATTGCATTCAGCAAGGGCTGTGAGCGTGCTAAGCGTGGTCACGTTGGTTAATGCAAATATTGCGGTAGGTTGAGGATTATGTTTTAACCAATTGGTAATCTTTACTGCTCCTTCTTCTAATTCAGACCCTAATTCAATCACGTTAGGCTTTGTTAGCTGGGATCTTCCCATTGCTAAAAAAGCGCCTTCGACACGTTCACGGATCGGCGGAAAGGATAAATTGGAAGCAGCAATAAGGATGTTTTCATGTCCAGCATTTGCCAAATGTTGACAAGCTAGATCGCCAGCGGCTCGATTATCAATCGTTACTGTATCGAAAGGCGTGGCATGGACAGAAACACGGTCAATTAATACGGTTGGACAAATATTCTTTAGGTTTAGTAGTGATTCGGACAACTGCCCAGAACATGGAATAGCGATCATGCCAGCAGGCCGCCAGCTCATCAGCGCTTTAATGCGTGATGTTTCTACATCGATACGGTCGTGGGAACTCGCAACAATAACGTCGTAACCATGTTCAAAAGCAAGGTTTTCAAGGTGGGAGACAATGGTAGCAAAAAACGTATCTGTGATATTTGGCACCAAAACCGTTACAACTTTATTTCGTTGTGAACGTAATTGGGAAGCAGCGCGGTCGACTTCATAGCCAAGCTGAGTCGCGGCTAAGCGCACTCTCTTTTTAAGGTCGTCATTAACTGGTTTCTTGCCTGAAAAGACATTAGAAACGGTAGCTGTCGACACTTCAGCTAATTTAGCGACTTCACGGATGGAAGGCTTTCTCATTGCAAACGTACCTTTTTTGTATTTATAGTTAAACGTTTAACAGCAATAAGACTAGCAAAGAAATATAATAATAGGCAAGTATTTTGTTAAACGTTTAACAGTGGAAAATTTTATCCATATTAAACAAGATAAAACCAAGTTTTTACGGGGATTTTTTGTGTTCGAAATACAGTTGAAAATTGCTTTCTGACATTTTTAACAGAAAAATCTCAATGATTAGTTTGCTCTGAGCATACGAGATAAAATTATTCTAACCTGTCGATTGGGGCTAAGCGTGAGACGACTGTTGATAAAAGATGAAGAAAAATATAAAACGCACATTAAAGGCATTAGGGTTTAACGTAGAGGTTACTGCAGTTGCTCTAGATGAGCTATGTAATGGATAAAAGCTATGTTGAAATAGTCAAAACCATTATAGATAAAAGAAATTCTGCGAGTAAGCTTTCTAGTGCTAAGATTGCAGAATGGGCGAAAACATCTAACGTTGAATGCCATGAACACATTCGGGCATAGGGACTACCGAGCGATAAAAAAAGATTGGTTTATCAAACACGTCACCAATAGGTATTGCCAACCTATCTATGAAAGCCTCGACTTAAATAGAAAGTCTAAGCTGTTTAAATAATGATCGAGGTGCATTCTTATGGATCGTAAAGCTCAACAAGATATTTTAGTGGAATTAAAAATGCTAAATTATACAGAAGAAACTGGCAATATATCGAAGACATGTCGTCATTTTGGGATTTGCAGAGAAACCGTTTATACATGGCGAAGAGCGTATATAGTTCTACTTTAAATCCGGTTATCCAAAAAATACATCATGGCACTGGCTGGCCATGCTACCGAAGACATGACAAACCACTACATAGACGGCCACGAACAAAAAGAAGCCCTACAAGTGGCCGCAGGGTTAGATGTGACTAAAATAGACATGACAAACATCAACTGGAAAGACCAACGAATACCGCGAGAACTCGCCAAACTAATCGACGAAGAAGAGAGCTAACCGCTCTCTTTTTTTATGCCTGCACGAAAATGACAGCAATAACGACAACTTTTCAAGCACACAAAACAAGCCAAAAGCCCCATAAAAGCCAAGAAAAAAAGAAAGGTTTAGAAAATTTAAGGAAAATATACGGAAAAAGAATACAAAAAAAGGGCTTACGAATTAACGTAAGCCCTTGATTTTTTTTACTAAATTAGGTGGTAGGACTAAGCAGATTCGAACTGCTGACCTCTACCATGTCAAGGTAGCGCTCTAACCAACTGAGCTATAGTCCTAAAAAGTGTTGGCTATTATACGCAGAGGTTTGCTTTTGACAAGCCCTCGTTGGTATTTTTTGAAGTCTTTGTTTTAAAACTATTATTCACTGACAGGAACAAGCAGTTCGTGGCCAATCACTTCGTCAATTAAGCCATACGGCACTTTGTATTTTTTGTCTTTAAATCGCACAAGCGCATAGTCGTAGCACATCTCAATTACGGTGCAGTTGACTATGACGCCGTTGTCGATAACGCGGATAATATTGTAATTTCTAAGAGTTATGGCCATTTAAGACTCCTCTGTTATTTTATGATTCGCCAACGTCTTTTAATTTTCGTTGAAGCTGGCGAATCTGATCCCGGTAACCCGCCGCTAATTCGAATTTCAACTCTTCCGAAGCTAGCATCATTTCTTTTTGCAGTTGGATCATAGCTTTACGCACTTGTGCCACGTCTTCCATGCTTTCCACTTGATAATCTTTTGCTGTCTCAGCCACTTTCTTGGTTTTGTTGCCACGTTTACCAGCACCAGGGTTATAAGCACCTTCCATGATGTCTTCCACGGATTTGGTAATACCTACAGGCGTAATGCCATGCTCTTCGTTATGGGCTTTTTGCTTTTCACGGCGACGATCCGTTTCGCTGATCGCCCTCTCCATGGATCCAGTAATACGATCGGCGTACAAAATCGCTTTGCCATTAACGTTACGAGCAGCACGACCAATAGTTTGAATAAGCGATTTTTCCGAGCGCAAGAAGCCTTCTTTATCGGCGTCAAGAATCGCCACAAGGCTAACTTCTGGAATGTCCAAACCTTCTCGCAGCAAGTTGATCCCAACTAACACATCAAACTCACCCAAACGTAAATCTCGAATGATCTCTACTCGTTCGACGGTGTCGATATCAGAATGCAGATAACGCACACGGACACCATGATCACTTAAATAGTCACTTAAATCTTCCGCCATCCGCTTGGTTAAAGTGGTTACCAAAATACGCTCACCAATCGGCGTTCTTAGATTAATTTCAGACAACAAATCGTCCACCTGAGTTGCCACAGGTCGAACTTCTAGAATAGGGTCTATCAAGCCTGTAGGGCGAACAATTTGCTCTACCACCCAGTCTTGATGCTCTGCTTCGTATTTTCCCGGTGTTGCTGACACAAAAATAGTCTGCGGTTTAATCTGTTCCCATTCTTCAAATCTCATAGGACGATTATCAAGAGCAGAAGGCAAACGGAAGCCATACTCGACAAGGTTCTCTTTACGAGACCTATCGCCTTTGTACATGGCGCCGATCTGCGACACTGTAACGTGAGATTCGTCGATAACTAACAAAGCATTGGCTGGCAGGTAATCGAATAAAGTTGGCGGTGGTGAGCCCTCTTCACGACCAGACAAATAACGCGAGTAGTTTTCTATGCCGTTGCAGTAGCCCAGCTCCTGCATCATTTCTAAATCATATCGCGTACGCTGATCAAGGCGTTGCATTTCTACCAACTTATTAAGCGATTTAAGCTGCTCAAGACGCTGATCCAATTCCACTTTAATACGTTCAATTGCTGCTTGTACGGTTTCTTTTGGTGTCACATAGTGAGTTTTCGGATAAATCGTCACACGGGGAACTTTGCGAATGGTTTTGTTAGTTAACGGGTCAATCATCGATAAGGTTTCGACTTCGTCATCAAATAGTTCGATGCGAATCGCGGTGTCTTCAGAGTCCGCAGGAAACACTTCGATAACATCGCCACGAACACGGAAATTACCGCGCTCTAATACCAAATCGTTGCGGCTATATTGCAGCTCAGCCAAACGACGCAACACATCACGCTGATCAATGCGATCACCACGATCAAGGTGCAACATCATTTTTAAATAAGATTGCGGATCGCCCAGACCATATATCGCCGAAACCGTAGCAACAATAATAACGTCTTCACGCTCTAGCAAGGCTTTAGTCGCCGACAGTCGCATTTGCTCTATGTGTTCGTTGACTGATGCGTCTTTCTCAATAAAGGTATCAGACGCAGCCACATACGCTTCTGGCTGGTAATAATCGTAGTAAGAAACAAAATATTCAACGGCGTTATTGGGAAAGAATTCTTTGAATTCGCCGTAAAGCTGTGCCGCCAAGGTCTTGTTGTGAGCCATGACAATGGTTGGGCGTTTCACTTGTGAGATGACATTGGCAATAGTGTACGTTTTACCTGAGCCTGTTACCCCAAGTAATGTTTGGTGAGCCAAGCCCGCTTCGACACCACGAACAAGTTTCTCTATGGCTTTTGGCTGATCGCCTGCGGGTGAATAAGATGAAACAACCTGAAACTCTTGCGACACGGATATTTTCCCTTAGCTTTACAATCGACTTAATAGATTACCAAATTTTGCTAGAGACGTCTGGTATTTCAATCACTCATAACAGTTTGATTCCAGCAATATCTATCTCAAAGAAGAAAACTATCAAGATTAGACTTTACCAATTTCGCCACCATATATAACATAATGAAATATTCTTATAACCTAAACCAATTCATTCAAAAATATTAGCACTAGGGAATTAGGCATGCATTTTTATGTGTCATGATTACAAAGCACTCAACCAAAATATTTTTAAGCGAGTAAAATGACTAAATTGGAAAAATACTTTCCAGCAATGGCTTGGCTTAAAGGCTATTCACGAGAAGACATGCAAACAGATGCGATGGCCAGTTTGATAGCCACCATTTTGTTAATTCCACAAAGCATGGGTTACGCCTTGCTTGCAGGGCTACCCGCCGTGGTTGGCCTCTACGCAGGAATCATTCCTGCTATTTTGTACTCCCTTTTTGGAACTAGCCGCACACTTGCTGTTGGCCCAGTCGCCATTACCTCAATGATGACCGCGACCATCGCAATGCCATTCGCACTACCTGGAAGTGAAAATTATGCAGCTATCGCAATGATGTTGGCGTTTCTATCCGGTGTTTTTTTGATTTTGATGAGCCTGTTAAAAATGGGCTTTCTATCTAACTTATTAAGTCATCCGGTTATTTCCGGTTTTATTAGTGCTTCTGCAATTTTAATTGCTGTTGGCCAGTTCAAGCACTTAATTGGTGTTCAAGCCCATGGCAACAATCTAATCGAGCTAGCGAAAAGTATGATGCTGCATAGCAAAGACATCAATCTACCCACTGTCATTTTAAGTGCGATTTCCATCACTCTTTTAATACTACTAAAACGCTATTTAACACCTGTTCTTAGCAAACTTGGGTTAGCGAAAAATACCGCTAGCATGTTGGGCAAAGCAGGCCCTGTAATCGTTGTCCTTGCAACAACAAGCTGCGTTGCAGTATTTTCTCTAGACTCAATCGGTATCAAAATCGTTGGCGATATAAGCAATAGTTTACCCACGATACCTTTTGAAAATTTTACTTTAGATACCATGATTGATCTGTTACCGGGGGCTTTTCTAATCAGCATTGTGGGCTTCGTTGGGTCTGTTTCTGTTGCTCAATCTTTTGCGGCAAAGCGTAAACAAGATATTAATCCAAACCAAGAGCTGGTCGGATTGGGGTTGGCGAACTTAGCCGCAGCATTTAGTGCCTCTTTCCCAGTAACAGGTGGGTTTTCAAGGTCGGTGGTCAATGTCAGTGCCGGAGCGAAAACCCCAATGACAGGCATATTAACCGGATTATTAATGCTTATAACTTTGCTATTTTTTACACCGCTTTTTTACTATCTTCCAACAGCGGTATTAGCAAGCAGCATTACTATCTCTATTTTGCAGCTTATCGATTTTAAAGACTTCTTAAGACTCTATCGTTTCTCTAAACAAGAAGCACTCGGCTTGTTAGCAACCTTCTTTGTCGTACTATTTATTGGTATGGAAACAGGAATAATCGTTGGGGTTTCGTTATCACTCTTGTTCTTTCTTTGGCACACTAGCCATCCACATATTGCCGTGGTTGGTCGCCTTCCAGGAACAGAACACTTTCGTAATGTGAATCGCTTTGATGTCGAAACAGACCCAGAAATAGTCACCATTCGAATTGATGAAAACCTCTTCTTTGCCAACGCCCGAGTGCTAGAAGATTACGTGTTGACGCTAATATCAAGACATAAAGACACCAAACATCTCATTCTGATGTGCAACGCAGTCAATATGATAGATGCCAGTGCATTAGATAGTTTAGAAACCATTGACGATAGATTGAAATCCGCTGGCGTCATGCTGCATTTTTCAGAAATTAAAGGCCCCGTAATGGATAAGCTAACGGACTCTAGCCTAATAGAAAACCTGAGTGGACAAGTCTTTTTAACCCAACATCAAGCCATTAAAGCCTTAACAATAAAACAAGCGGACGCATAATCCGCTTGTTTTCAGTTATCTAAATAAAGCTAATTTTTCGAATTTTCACCGGTTGCCACGACTTGAAGTAAATCCCTATTGCGGGCCAAAAGCGCATCACCAATACCTTTAACCTGAGCTAATTGATCAACGGAATCAAAGCCGCCATTAGCCTCACGATAAGCAATAATTGCCTCCGCTTTTTTAATCCCAACACCAGACATCACCGCAGAAAACTGGGTAGCAGTTGCGGTATTTATATCCAAAGGGGTTGCAGCGAAAAGCGAGAAAGGCATAAAAGCCAGAGAGATAACAAGAAGTGAGCGAGCAGCACAAACACACAAAATACGTTTGAAATTCGTCATAGAAAAATCCTTTTCAAATTCTTTTAAAAACAGAAGATGGCATCTTGCCAATAAAAAACCACTTACTGCGTCAACAAGAGCTGAAACAAGTAAGTGGTTTTAGAGTAAAAGGTTTTTAACCAGACTTCAAGGCTCAAGGCGAGCAATTTATGTCATCAAGCCCAAATCAGCATTTGCCTGAGTTAATACCGCAATAGGATCATTCGCCTGTGTAATAGGACGCCCCATTACAAGGTAATGACTACCAGCTGCCATTGCTTCAGCTGGTGTCATGATGCGTTTCTGATCGCCTTGATCAGAACCAGCAGGACGAATACCTGGAGTTACTAAAACAAAGTCTTTACCTAGATCTGCTGACAACATACTGGATTCTTGTGCAGAGCAAACCACACCATCCATTCCTGATGATTTTGCTAATGCAGCAAGACGTTTTACATGTTGCTCAGGGGTTGCATCTATACCTATTTCTATAAGGTCGCTTTGATCCATACTGGTCAGTACCGTCACCGCGATCAGCAAGGTTTTATTATCAGGCAGTTGTTGTAACGCATTAGCAGAGGCCTCCATCATTCGGCGACCACCAGAGGCATGTACGTTTACCATCCAAACACCAGCCCTTGCCGCCACACTAACAGCATTGGCAACCGTATTGGGAATATCATGAAATTTAAGATCTAGAAAAATCTCGAATCCTAATTTATGCAGTTCATCCAAAATCACAGGACCAGCTGTTGTAAATAGCTCTTTGCCGACTTTAACTCGACATTGTTCAGGGTCAAGTCGTTTGGCCATCTCAATAGATTGCGCCATGGTTGGATAATCTAGGGCAACCACTATAGGGGATTGGCAGCTCATTCAGTGTCCTCTTTCTTTCAGTTTCTATCGTTTATAAGTGTCACAATGCTCTGGTGGTTTTATTCGCCTTCCAATCCATGAATCGGCTTCACCACACCCCAATTTTTACAACTTGGACACTGCCAATGCAATTGATGGCCTGGAAAGCCGCACTGACGGCATTGATATTTGTGTTTCGCTTGAACCAGCTGATCAATAAGCTCAAATAGAACCACCAGATGTTGCTGGTTGTATCCTTGAGAATCAGCAAGCTGCAAGCTAATTAGCTCTTTGAAGCCTTTAATTGTTGGGTGCTGCCTTAACTGCTCAACCAAAAACATTTCGGCGTAGTCTTTATCGGTTTCCATATAATGCTGAACAAGTGCCATAATTAACGCTGTAGAAGGTTTTTTCTGGTTCTGTTCTTGTAGAAATTTAATATATCCACCACTACCCCATACCTTTTGATAACACTCTTTTAACTTGGGGATAATGATTGAAATGAATTCTGGATCTTGCTCCGCAGCATGCTTTAGCTCTTTAATCGCATCACGATAACGGCCCTGACTATTTAATACATCGGCAGCGCCAATACTCGCTCGAACACAACTAGAATCTACATCTAAAGCATCTTTATAATGCTGGAAGGCCTGCTTCCATTGCTCTTTCTTTTGGAGTTCTTGCGCCATTTCACAATGAAAATGTGCCAAGCGCTTAATCTCTTTTTTGGTTGGCGTTTCTTTTATCAATTCAGAACCGATTTGAATAGCCTTATCCCAGCTTTGCTCAAATTCATAAAGATCCACGAGCAAGGTAAGTATTTTAGGTTGAAACTCACTTTTTCGTGATGTGGACGCCATATTTAATAACAGGCGACCCGCTCTATCCAACAAACCTGCCGACATAAAGTCACTGGCCAATTCCAATTGCACCATACGCATTTCACGCTGGGATATTTCGGGGCGAGCGAGTAAGTTTTGATGGATGTTAATCGCTTTTTGTATTTCGCCTTTTTTACGAAATAAATTGCCTAGTGTGAGATGAATATCAAAAGTATCAGAGTTAACTTCTAAGGAATCAACAAAAGCATCAATAGCCTCTGAGTGTTGATCGTTAAGTAAATGATTGAGGCCACGAAAATAATCCGTCGGAATATTTTTCTTAACCTGCTTATTTTTCTTGGTCGGATTTTTACGCCCCATTGCCCAGCCAACGAAGAGCGCGACAAAAAGAACCAAAAACAACCCAATTTCGGTCAACTCAATTACTCCTTCCCAACAGAAAGCTCTTTAGCAATAGAGGCTTTACGCAAGGCATCCACTTCATCTCGTGCTTTTTCGTATTTACGAGTCAACACCCTAATCTGGCGTTCACTACGCAAATACGCAATAGAGCTGACTAAAAGAGCCACACAAGCTCCTACGGTAAAAGATAAAATGACATAAAGAGCGACGCTTAGTTCGGGACCTTGCCAAAAAACAAGATCAAGGGGAATAAGTTGTGGATTACGGATGGCAAAAAACACACCCACGGCGAGAAAGAAAACAATGAGTACTGTATAAGTAACTCTTTTCAGCCATTTAAGCATAAAACAACCTACCAAAAATAGAATGGCGTTATTATGCCGTGATAGCTCATAGATTTCGAGGCATAAGACGTAAATTAGTTAAGTTCGTTGATCTCATTGTCTTCAGGTAGGTTGACTAACTCTCTCAACTCTTTACCTGGTTTAAAATGAGGTACATATTTCGCGCTTAACTCAACAGACTCCCCAGTTTTAGGGTTTCGGCCTATTCTAGGTGCTCGATAATGTAGAGAAAAACTACCAAAGCCTCGTATCTCAATGCGCTCACCATTTGCCAAAGAATCAGACATATGTTCAAGCATTGCTTTGATTGCTTGCTCAACATCTTTTACTGGTAAATGGGATTGCTGATCGATTAGCAGCTCTATCAGCTCAGATTTTGTCATTACTGTCCTCGCGACTATAATTTGATCACTGTGTAAGACTAGCTAAATTCAGAAAGAAAGCAATAAGTTAACGCATTTTAAGGCTATTTTTACTCATTTAATTCGATCTGAATAGCGAATATTACGAAAGGATGCGTTCCACAACTAGCATAGAAGCTGTCTAGCTTTTATAATATCGCCCATATTTAATACATTGGAAGAAATAATAATGAGCTATAGCAAAATACCTGCCGGCAAAGATGCACCAAACGACATCAACGTTATCATCGAAATTCCAGCACAAGCGAACCCAGTAAAATACGAAGTTGATAAAGACATGGACGCGCTTGTTGTTGACCGCTTCATGACGGCTCCTATGTTTTACCCTGCAAACTACGGTTACGTAAACAACACTTTAGCTGATGACGGTGACCCAGTTGACGTATTGGTTATTACGCCTTACCCAGTTGTACCAGGTTCTGTTATTCGCTGCCGTCCGGTTGGCGTACTGAACATGTCTGACGAAGCGGGTATGGACGCTAAATTGGTTGCCGTTCCTCACGAAAAACTAAGTAAAGAATACGGTCATATCCAAGATGTGAACGACATTCCACAATTGCTACGTGATCAAATCGAACATTTCTTCGAAAACTACAAAACTCTTGAAAAAGGTAAGTGGGTAAAAGTAGAAGGCTGGGCGAACGCAGAAGAAGCGAAAAAAGCCATCGTTGAAGGCATCGAAGCTTACAACGCTCAGTAATTCGTTTAACACGAATTACCATAGGCATAAAAAAACCGATCCTAGAATCGGTTTTTTTTGTTTATGACACTAATTCAACAAAGTTTAAGGCTTATGTACAACGTATTGAACATACCACCTCATTCCTAACTTGCTCACTCTTGAGAATCAAGAAAACGTTCCGCATCCAACGCCGCCATACAACCAGTACCCGCTGATGTGATTGCTTGACGGTAAATATGGTCAGACACATCACCCGCAGCAAAAACACCTTCAACGCTAGTTTGCGTCGCGTTACCGTGCGTACCAGATTGCACTTTTAAGTAGCCATCTTTCATTTCAAGCTGACCTTGGAAGATATCTGTATTTGGCTTATGACCAATCGCAACAAACAAACCAGCAACAGCCAATTCTTTTGTCTCGCCTGTTTGACTATTTTTGATACGAACACCAGTTACACCTGCACTATCGCCTAGCACTTCGTCTAGCTCAGAATGCCATTCGATTTTCACATTGCCGTTTTTCGCTTTTTCCATCAATTTGTCCGCTAGAATTTTTTCAGAGCGGAACTTGTCACGACGGTGAATAACGGTAACCGTTTTTGCAATGTTAGAAAGGTAAAGCGCTTCTTCAACAGCTGTATTACCACCACCGATTACAGCAACATCTTGGTTGCGGTAGAAGAAACCATCACAAGTTGCGCAAGCAGATACGCCTTGGCCCATGAATTTCGTTTCGCTCTCTAGACCCAAGTACTGAGCACTCGCACCAGTTGAAATAATCAACGCATCGCAAGTGTAAACACCACTGTCACCTTCCAAACGAAATGGACGGTTTTTTAAATCTACTTTATTGACATGGTCAAAAATGATTTCTGTTTCAAAACGCTCTGCATGCTTACGCATACGCTCCATCAATTCTGGACCTTGTACGCCTTGATCATCACCTGGCCAGTTATCAACTTCGGTAGTCGTCGTCAACTGACCACCCATTTGCATACCTGTAATCATCACAGGATTAAGGTTCGCACGAGCCGCATAAACAGCCGCGGTATAACCCGCTGGGCCAGAACCTAAAATCATTAATTTAGCGTGTTTAACATCGCTCATGTTATTGCTCCTGTAAATGAATGCTTGCCTGACACAAAAATGGTCGGCGAAAAAGTCTGTGGTGGATTCTAACGAAAATCAGCTGAAATTCTTAGAGAAAAATATTAATTACTAAAATAGGGACTATCTATGAGTTTTCAAGCGTAGGGCTAATTTTAACCATCACACCAGCTTCCTGCGAACAAGCCAAACACTCTGGATCTTGAGTTAAACGCATCTCACGCCACTCCCCTTCAAAACCATCGAACAGCCTTAATACACCATGTTTGACCTTTCCGCAGCCACTTGCCAGCTTTAAGGCTTCAAGTGCCTGATAGACGCCTAACAAGCCAACAACAGGTGCGACAATTCCACTCTCATTACAACTTAACTGCTGATCCGACAAAGACGGATATAAACATTCGTAACAAGGTGCTGAGTGCTGATGATATAAAAAGCTCACCAACTGCCCTTCCCAACGAATTGCTGCCGCACTAACTAATGGTTTTTTTAATGACAAACAAGCTCGGTTGATGGCTTGTCTAGCAGTAAAGTTGTCGGTACAGTCCAACACCACATCCGCTTGCTCTACGGCGTTTAATAGAGAATCGCCGGATAATTTTTGCGCGATAACCTCCACTTTGACAGCTTGATTTTTAAGAGCGATTTGTTTCGCCGCTGCATCAACCTTGTTTAAACCAATCTGACTTTCATCATAAAGCACTTGGCGAGGCAAATTACTGCTTTCTAATTGATCGCCGTCAGCCAAAATCAAATAGCCAACTCCGGAAGTTGCCAAATACGTGGCAGCAATATTTCCCAATCCACCCAAGCCAATGACCAAGACTTTCGCTTGAGCAAGGTTGAGTTGCCCTTGAATATCAAAATTGGTTAATAATAACTGACGACTATAACGATCTAACTCTGATTCGTTCATTTTCACCTTACTTTCTTACAACTCATCCTGCCCGACCGGTCAATTCTTTGCTAAACTCGCTTAATTATTTTACCCACGAGCACCAATATGAAGTTTCCCGGCAGACGCAAACTTAAACATTACTTTCCTGTTTCACAACCAAAGCCCGTTTTGCCGACATCGGAAGTTCGACCCGATAAAGACACCTACATTGTTGGTTTGGATGAAACTATTGTCGACGTAGTCGCTAATGTCTCTGATCAATTTTTAGAGACCTTTAAAATCCAAAAAGGCTTATCTAATCTTGTAGATGCTGATACAGCCTCCGCTATTTACAGCGAATTAACAGCACAAAATAGTATCTCTGATCATTTTGCCGGTGGCACCATTGGCAACACCATTCATAACTATTCTGTATTAGCCGATGACAAATCTGTACTACTTGGTGTTATGTCAGCCAACATCACTTTAGGGTCACCAGCTTACCATTATATCTGCCATACCAGCAGCAAAGTCGATATGAATCACTTACAAGGCGTACCTGGTGATATTGGCCGAGGTATTACCTTGATCACACCGGATGGTGAACGCACTTTTGCTATCGCCCCCGGTGACATGGATGAACTAGACGTCGATCACATACCCGAACATATCATCGCAGGAAGTGCAGCATTGGTAACATGCGCCTATCCATTGCGCCACCAAGGCAAACCGATTAAACAAGCTATGTTAAAAGCCTTGGAATACGCTCGCCTGCACCATGTTCCAACCGTATTAACATTAGGCACCAAGCACCTTGTAGAAGATAATCGCGAAGAGTTACTCGAACTGATTAAAAAATACGTCAACGTACTAGCGATGAATGAACTAGAAGCCGAAGCATTAACGGGCTTCTCAGATCCATTACAAGCCGCCAGTGCAATTCTAGACCATGTAGACATTGTGCTGCTTACCGCTGGCCCTGATGGCATGTATTTATGCGGACATACTGATGATGAACTAAGACGTGAAACCACACACCCAATAAAATCTGGTAGTTTGGCAGATTTTAACCGCTGGGAATTTAGTCGCCCAATGTTGCGCAAAGCGTGCAAACAACCGGTGAAAGTTTTTTCTCATATAGACCCGTATATGGGTGGTCCAGAGAAAATCCGCAACACCAATGGCGCTGGTGATGGCGCGCTATCGGCTTTACTGCATGATATTTCTGCCAATCATTTTCACAAAGAAGTTATTCCAAATTCCAGCAAACACTTAGCGCCATTTCTAGCCTATTCTTCTTTCGCACAGATCTGCAAATATTCAAACCGCGTGAGTTATGAAATACTCGCCCAAAACGCGTCTCGTTTATCCAGAGGGTTACCGGAACGAGAAGACAGCTTAGAGGAAGCTTATTGGGAAAGATAAGCTTCAAGACCACTGCCTATAAAATATAATTTTAGGCATAAAAAAACCATGCTCGGCGGCATGGTTTTTTCTATATTCACTCAATAAAAGAGCAGCTCAAAAAGAATCTGTTGGTTTAATTCATCGCTTCGATGCCAAGTGCATCATTGCGTTCAAACATACGGTTAAGCTCAAGTAAAATAACCAACTCTTCTTCTTTCTGATAAACACCTTGAATGAACTTCAATGCTTCATCATTACCAACGCTAGGACTTTGCTCAATCTCACCCTGGTATAAATAGAATACTTCTTGGACTGCATCAACAAGCAAACCAACTTGCTCGCCATCGTGTTCGATAATAATGATCCGAGTATCATCAGTAATAGTGCACTCTGGCAAACTAAAACGTACTCGAGTATCCACTACCGTCACGACATTACCACGTAAATTAACAATGCCTAATACATAAGAAGGCGCACCTGGAACTGGGGCGATTTCACTATACCGTAGCACTTCTTTAATCTGCATGACGTTAATACCATAGGTCTCGTCAATCAGCTTAAAAGTTAGATACTGTAACAACTCGCCTTTTTTCGATTCAGATAAGGCTTTCCCATTTTCTTTAATAGGCGCTAATTCAGACATGGCTCACATCCATATTCAGTTTAATAAGAGTAATGTAGAACTCATCACAAGCTTTGTCTAGTTTAAACAAATCATGATGAGTCTACGAGCAAAGTTAAGTAACAATTAGTTGTCTTGTTGTATCCCAACTATTGTCCAATTTCCATTTGCATCAGACATATTCTTTTCCAAATGCCAAATTTCATTTGTATCGGAAGTCTGATCACCTTCTTTGATCCAGCCTGAAAACTGCAAAGAGATAGAAGCTATTGAACCAATATATTCACCACGAACAAGCTCAGCCATCAAAGAGATAACTTCGGTACGCGGTTTGTTATCACCATGAGTCGCACGTTCTGCAACCAAAAGGTTGTAAAGCTCAGGGCTAACATAATCAAGAATTTCATCAAAATTATTGTCATCCCACGCTTTTTGCAGCGTGATGTAATGATTTTTTGCTTCGGCAACAAACGCCTGCTCATTAAATCCTGGTGGAAGCTTAATCTCTGGTTGTGCACCAAAGCCACTTATTCCAGACATTGGAGAAGGCTGAACATTATCGCGAGTTGAGTTTGGCACTTCGCGGAACATACCATTCGTACCTGCACCACTGGCTTGAGCCTGAGCAGCACGGCGTTTTGGTGCGATAAAGAACTTGTAGATCAAGAAACCGATCACAGCAAATAGCAAAATATCACCGAAAGAAATGCCATCAAAAGCACCACTTCCTAGCAAGGCAGCAAAAATACCACCAGCTAACAAACCACCTAACAAACCGCCGCCTAAACCACCCAAAAATCCAGGTTTTTTAGCGCCAGCTGCAGCGTTCGTCGTACTGCTTGTATTAGCTGCAGTGCTTTTAGGTTTAGAAACAGAAAAGCTTTTACCAAAACTTTTACCACCACCAAACTTTTTAGCCTGAACATCCGCACTATAACCGCCAGCGCCGATTGCCAAAACAAACGCCATTAACATGGCAAATACTGTTGTTTTCACAAAACTCTCCTTTATTTAAAGTTGACCAAACCAACGGCATTGCGTAAGTCTGAAATCATTCCACGTGCACGAGCTCGCGCTTTCTCTGCCCCTGCTTGTAACACTTCTTCTACATGAGCAGGATTGGCAATTAACTCAAGGTACTTTTCACGCGGCTCAGATAGTTGACCATTAACCAAAGTAAAAAGTTCCTTCTTCGCTTCGCCCCATGCAATACCTTCTGCATAATTCTGACGCATTTGTGCTGTTTGCTCAGGTGTTGCGAACGCTTTATAAATATCAAACACGGTAGAGTCTTCAGGGTCTTTAGCTTCACCTGGCTCTAACAAATTTGTTTTAATTTTATTGATACCTTTTTGTAGCTTTTTCTCAGTATCAAATAATGGAATCGTATTATTGTAGCTCTTACTCATCTTACGACCGTCTAGGCCTTTAAGTATTGAACCCTCTTCGCCAACAACGGCTTCAGGTAATACAAAATGCTCACCAAATAAATGATTAAAACGACCTGCAATGTCTCGCGCCATTTCTATATGCTGTATTTGGTCACGACCAACAGGCACTTTATGCGCGTTAAACGCCAAAATATCTGCAGCCATCAACACTGGATAGCAGAACAAGCCCATGGTAATACCAAAATCTGGGTCTTGGCCGTTCGCAAGATTTTCATCGACAGCGCCTTTATAAGCATGCGCGCGGTTCATCAAACCTTTAGCGGTCACACAAGTCAGTAGCCAATTCAATTCGGCAATTTCAGGAATATCAGACTGACGGTAAAAAGTTGCTTTATCAGTATCTAAGCCACACGCTAGCCAGGTCGCCGCGATTTCTAAACGAGACTGTTTCACGCGCTCTGGATCCTGACATTTGATCAACGCATGATAGTCTGCAAGGAAGAAGTAAGATTCCGTGTTTTCTTGACGGCTCGCTTCGATCGCAGGACGAATTGCACCCACATAGTTGCCTAGGTGTGGAGTGCCTGTGGTGGTAACACCGGTTAAAACAATTTCTTTTGCCATTGTTGCTACTCTTTCCTACTTTACATAATGTCGAAATTTTAAATTTTTACAGTGTTGAAATGCCGCTTACCCTAACATAAAAAAATCACATCAAGAATCGCGTAACAAGATTATTTAGCTTGAGCTTTTATTCGCTTTTTAAAGGTTTTAAGAATAATGGAGTCGAATACCTCAATATCAATGCCAAAGCTCGCCAATAAGTCCAGAATAACGCTGAATACGAGTAGTGGTCGCTGCCCGAATCAATCCGCCTGATCCCCACAAAGCAAACACCTTCTTTGCACGAGTGATGCCCGTATAAAGCAATTCTTTAGTTAACACTGGGGAAGGTGTCATAGGCAATAACAAGGCAACCTGATCGAATTCAGAGCCTTGGGATTTATGTACCGTCATCGCAAAGACCACTTCAAACTCACTCAAACGACTCGGTAACAAGCCGGTAAAGGAGCCATCCGGCTGCATAAACCACACGCGAAGACGCTGAAACTCATCTGGCATACAAAGGCCAATATCACCGTTAAACAAGCCCAATGCTGCATCATTTCGGGTTAGCATTACGGCTTTTCCGGGATACCAAACATGGGGGTCTTTTACTCGTCCTCGCTGATAAAAATACTGTTCCAGCTGGGCATTCACCTTCTCGACACCAAACTCACCTTGGCGAACCGCTGTCAAAATTTGATAACGTGAAAACACTTCGTACAACTTGGCAATATCTAGATTCTGACGCACCGCTTCCCAATAATCGTCATAACCTTTAGCCAATGTCGCGATATCGGCTTTGGTTTGCCCTTCTTCTGGTGCTCGCCACTCAACATCAGCGTAATTAGACTGCAGACAACGCAAAACAGCCTGACTGTCGCCTGCGTTCATGGCTTTTGCCAAGTGTCCGATGCCACTATTAGCGTCAAAGCGATAACTGGTGCGTAACAAAGTAAGCGCTCGGCTAATTGGCGGAGCCGATGGATTACCAAACGGAGCAAGATTTTCCCCAGTAAGATTACCAAGGCGTTCAGCCCATTCTGGTTGGAAGTAAACCTCTTCGATGCCATAGGAAAAATCTCCTAACACACTGCCCGCTTCTACCGAGGCAAGCTGGTCTTTGTCTCCAAGTAAGATCAATCGCGCATGGGTTGGCATCGCATCGATCAATTTCGCCATCATTGGCAAATCCACCATGGACACTTCGTCCACCAGCAACACATCCAAATGCAGAGGGTTTTCTTTATTGTGCTTAAAACGGCTGCGTCCAAATTCGCTGCCTAATAAACGATGCAAGGTACTGGCTTGTTCTGGAATAGCAAGTTTAACCTCATCACTTAATGGCAAATCTGCTTTGGCTTTTGAAATAGACTCTGTCAAACGTGCTGCAGCCTTACCTGTTGGTGCAGCCAACTCAATACGCAACAACTTACCTTCAGCAAGCGACTGAGCCACCAGCAACGCCAACAAGCGTGTCACAGTTGTTGTCTTTCCAGTTCCGGGGCCACCGCTAATAACAGAGAAAGGCAAACTAGCCGCATTGGCAACCGCCACTTTTTGCCAATCTACAACGTCCGCTTTGTTAGGAAAAAGTTGCGCTAATAAACCCGCATTCACAGTAAAAGGCGCAACAGAAAATTGCCCTTTGAGATAGTTAAGTACCTGTTGCTCATATTGGAAATAACGATACAAATACAAACGCGTGCCTGCCAATACCATCGGACGTTCAGTGACACTCTCTGCTAACGAAACCAAACGACTCGCCTGCAATGCTTCACACCAAGCAGCAACACTATTCACGCCGCTACTTCCTAACGCCGTTCGTAACTCGTCTAGGTCAATGCCTTCTGGCGGCATTTGCCAAATGGCCGCCAGATCAATACAAATATGACCTGCACCAAGATAAGCGCTGCACAAAGCACCGGCGATATGAACAGCATTATTACCTTGGTCTGGATTGCCTTCGTTGGCGTGTTGAGCCAATTGTTCAATCCACTGACAATCAATCGCTCGCAATATGCCTTTGGCCTGCCAATCCAACAAACTGAATGATGTTACTACCTGAGAATTTTCCTCAAGCGTTTTTTCATTAAGAGAGTCAAGCAAACCTAGCTGGTTAGAAAAGTCCATATTGCACGGCTCCTTCATTTGATGAGTCATTCTGCGCTTTATCTAAGTTGTCGCCGCTAAACAAGGCATCCAGTGCATTAACATGCTCAAGTGTTAAACGACTTTGGAAAATACCCGTTTGCTGTTCTGGCTGCATACCGCGGAGGAATAAATACACCACGCCGCCAACATGTTTGTCGTAATCATAATTTGGCAAACGCTGCTTCAATAAGCGATGCAGAGCCAAGGTATAAAGTTGATATTGCAAGTCGTATCTGTGCTCGGCGATGGCATGAACCAGCTTGTCTGGCTCGTAATCGGCAAAGTCGTCACCCAAATAATTAGACTTATAATCCAACACGTAATAACGACCTTGATATTCGAACAGTAAATCGATAAAACCTTTTAACATGCCTTTTAAGGGGCGATCCTGAATCATCGGTGCGACTCGCGACACGTCATCGTACTCACGAGAAATCCGATCCAGCTGCAAGGCGTTCATGCCAGTCACAGGAATAAAAAACTCCATTTCTTTGCGACAGGCCGATGGCGCCAAACTCCCCAGACTCATTCCCGCAATTAACTCGGTATTAACGATATCGGGCAGCCATTCGCTCAATACATCTTGCCATTCATCAAAACCCTGACGTTCGTAAAAATCAGCCATCAGCTTATGGTGACTGGTTTTTAATAAGTCTTTAAAGCTCGGATTAGCTGACACATCATGCAATGCTTTACCTTCCAGCGTGTCATGCAAGAACGTTCCAGGCTTTGCGCCTTTGGGAAAGGTAAAACGATTCTTTTCCGGTTCCTTTTGCTGTAGCTCCAATGGCGACTCAGGCACTTCCATATTGTCCAGCAAAGGATCGACGAAACGCGTCATTTCATCCAAACCGGGTACACTTTCATCGTGATACTCTTTATCTTCCACCACCAGCGAGGAATAACTGCCGACCCACCAATCTCGTTCCACACGTCCGGTAAAGTCTCGTGCATGAGGTTCGATCAATTCGTCCTGCACCTTATTAAAAGCCGCCATTTTGAATCGTGGTAAACGCTGTGGTTCTTCAGGCAAATCCAATAACTGCATTTGACCATCTTGATAACGCTCACAAAGGCGTTTAATACTTGGATACAAATCGCCAGCCTCAAGCGACTCGCCTTCACCAATCAAAGCACCAACACCACTAAGATGAACATCCGATACGGCGCCACGCGTCTTATTAGACTTTTTGCCCACTTCCATTGAACCAATAAAACACGCCTCTTTGGAACGAGTTAACGCCACATAAGCCAAACGAATTTCCGCCGCGTACAGTTCCTCTTTGTGCAACTCGGTTTGCGCTTCATCAGGATCAATAGCGATCCACAATTGCTGCTGAGCATCGTGATACAAAGCGGAACTGTCCTGATCGCGATACGGCGTAAGCGCGAAAGGCAAATAGACTATTGGATATTCCAAGCCCTTACTTTTATGAATGGTGACGATTCGAACCAGTTCCGCGTCGGTTTCAAGGCGAATCTTTTGCTCGTCACTGTTGCCGTTTGGATTTTGAATCGCCAATCTGAGATAACGTAAAACACCTTCTTTAGAGTCCAACTCAAGAGACTTCTGCTGGAGCTTTTCGGTCAAATGCAAAAAATCAGTTAAGCGACGTTCGCCACCAGTATGACTGAGCATATTCGCCGCCAAGGCAACGTCCTGCATAAACTCGCGCAACATAGGCAACAAGCCTTGCTTGTCCCAGAGCTCTAAATAATCTCGGAACGCTTGTCCCCATTTCTCATACACCACGTCGTCGTGATTTAACGTGTCCAAGTCTTCCAATGACCAATCAACCAGGCTGGTTGCCAACGCCGAACGCAGTTTGCTTTCTTGCCCATTGGATAAAATCGCCGTCAGCACGATCAATAATTCTCGCGCTTCGACGGTTTCGAACACGGAACCTTTATCGCTCAAATACACACTGGCGATGCCACGCTGGCGCAATGCATCTTTCAAGGCATTGGCCTGGCTAAAGTTGGTTACCAATAAGGCAACATCTTTTGGTCGCACGCCTTTGCCATCAATGAGAGCTTCGCCTTGCTGTCCTTCCAACAACAACTCATGAAGATGCGCTGCGCACGACTCCGCCATAGTTTGACGATATTCTTTGACAGAAACTGGCTCGTCACTGCGTTGATACAAAAATTGCAACGCGGCTTGCGTTTGACCTTGTCGAGAAAAACCACCTACAACGCCCCGATCTTGCACTTCAACAAAGGGAATCCCGGTGACGCGAAAGGGTTCAGCTTGCGTAGTAAAAAGTCCATTCACCGACTGGATCATTGCCGCAGAAGAACGATAATTGGTTGCCAAAGAATACACACTGTCGACACGTTTCTTTGCTGCCAAATAGGTGTAAATGTCCGCGCCACGAAAGGCATAAATTGCCTGTTTTGGATCACCAATCATGATCAAACCAAGCGTATTTTGATCCACTTGCGCTGGCGCATAAATGGTGGAGAAAATTCGATATTGCACCGCATCTGTGTCTTGGAATTCGTCGATCAGAGCAATGGGATAAAGGTGACGAATACGTTCGGCTAATTTGCCCGCTTCGTCTTTCGTTAACGCCACATCGAGAGAGGTTAGCAAATCGGTAAAGGTCAGCGATTGCGTACTGCGCTTCCAGCGTTTCATGCGTTCTTGCGTTTGCTGCCAAAGCTGAGTTAGCAATACGGCTTTTAATCGCCCTGCATCAGGAAAGCTTTCACGCAGCGCTTGCACCAAGCCAAAGAATTCGTGAGCCGGCAGGTCGCCACCTTTGCTCAATCGGCTGGCGTGCTCATTGGTATCAAATTTCTCGAGACTTTTGTCTAGTTCAAAACGCGTCGAGTTCGCCCATTGCGTGATGGCTTGAATGTCTTTCGACGGATCTTTACGCCAAAAGGTACGTTTAATACCGCTGCGCTCAAGGGCGTCAATGATGTCTTGCGATTGATCAAGCCACATAGCACGAACCGTTGCCATGGTTTGTTGAGCCTGACTTAACGCGCTTTCCCAATCGTAATCAGGTACAGCAATTTTGGCGTCAGGCTGGTTATTCAATAAATATAAGTCTTTCAGCAAAGCATCTGGGTTCGACCAAATAGGTTGAATCAAAGCGGCCTTGGTGTCGTCCATCGGATAAAACACACTGCGCCAAACGTCTTTCACCGCCATAGACAATGGCGCGAGCTCGTCGGTCTCAATGGTTTGTTGAAATAGCATGCGACTTTCAAAGGCGTTCTGGCTCAACATGCGCTGACAAAAACCATGAATGGTAAATACTGCAGCTTCGTCCATTTGCTTTTCGGCATACAGTAGCTTTTCAATGGCGCCAGCGCGTTGTTCGTCTGACATTTGCGCTAGCCAATCAGCCAGAAACACATCACTACTTTCGCCTTGCAACAAGGCTTTTCGCGCTGTCCGTATGCGTCCACGAATCCGCGCTTTTAGCTCGGCGGTAGCGACTTCGGTAAAGGTCACCACCAAGATTTGATCCACTGTCAGCGGTTTATCTAAATCTCCGTTATTTCCAGATAAAGACTGCCCAGTCGGCACCAGCAAGCGCAAATACAAGTTGGCTATCGTGTAGGTTTTCCCTGTGCCCGCGCTGGCTTCAATTAAGCGTTTGCCAAATAATGGAAAGGTTAAGGCATCGAGCGGCTCAGGTATCATATTTAAGGTTTCTGCATTGGCTGAAGACTCATTAGCAAAAGCTAGGTCGTTAGAAAGACTCATTCCATCACCTCCAAATGACGATGCATGGGCAACCAAATTTGCTCACACAAGGCGACAAACTGCGCTTTTTGGCGATTTAAATCAGGGAAATAACGCTGCCAATAAGCATCGTCCACTTCACTGCGAGTAAAGGCGCTGCTGTTGTCTTGATACAGTTTCAACGCCTGCTCCCAAGCGATATCCGCGTCTTCTTGCGTTTTACTCGAACAATAGCTTTTGCACCATGCATCGGCGCTTTTGGCTGGCAAAGCAATCGGCTGACATAAGCCTTGCTGCAACAAAGCCAGCATATTATTCAAATGTTCTTGGGCATCGTTTGGCGGAATGATAATAAAACTGTGCTGAAGCAACTTGCCGGTTTTGGTCAGATTAATAAGATGATGCTGTTTTGGCGTTCCTTGGGCGCATAAGGCCAAATGCTCGATCCACGCCTGCATTTTTTGATGAGCGGATAAATCACCGATGCGATAAGACAAACGCGTGGTCGCCGTCGGTAAATCCAACCACGCTTGCAGTACAATACTGCCAAGCGCCAAATTGACTTCAATCGGTTCACACTCTTCCAACGCATAACCTTGCAATACAGACAACAACTGACGGCATTGTCCACGGCTCTGCTGCAAAGACAAACGCCCTAACGCGCCATAAGGCAATGCGCCCATCAAAGACAAACGCTCGACGAATTGATCTTCATCGCCTTTTAGCATGGCTTGCAGCAAGCCTTCGCGTAATTGATAGCCCGTTAAACCATCCAAAGCGAACGGCTCGTCTTCTTTTTCTTCCTCTTCTTGCAGGCTCAAATAGGCTTTTAATCGACGCTGAGTAAAGTAACGCGTCGGATGCCCAATAAAGCGCGACAGCTCATCAAGGGCAAGATCTAACCTTGGTTGCTCTAAGCCATCGAGTGGTGAGAACTCATGGTATTCGTCGTCCACAGGAACACTTAGCAAGGCTGGCAGCCATTGCTCGTCATAACTGTATAAGCGTTTATCAAACTGAGTAGTAGATTCTTGCAACGTGCCCTGTTCTTGAAAACCGCTTTGAGGTTGAAAGTAATAAGCCGCGTTGAAAGGCTGCAACGGATGCTCGACAATCAGTCGTTCTAGTAAAGCTTTCTGCGCTTCGTCTGGCGCTAATGCTTGATCGCCTTCAAACACACAACTCTGGCCGATGTATTCCAACAACTCGCTTACTAAGATCGACGGATTCTTTTCGCTGTTGTCTTGAATGCTGCGACCGACATAACTGATATAGAAACAATCTCGGGCTGACATTAAGGCTTCAAGGAACAAGTATTTATCGTCTTCACGTCGGCTTCGGTCGCCGCTGCGATATTGTCCGACCATCAGGTCAAAACCCATCGGTGCAACGCTACGTGGATAATCGCCCTCGTTTAAACCCAACACACAAATAACTTTAAAAGGCACCGAGCGCATTGGCATCAAGGTACAAAAGTTCACTCGTCCCGCTAGGAATCGTTGACCACCTTGGGATTCTTGCAATAACGGCGACAGCAACTGACGTAACACTTGCTGATCCAATGGTGCATCAAAATGCGCTTGCTGCCATTGCAGCGTTAACGCGTCTAGCTGCTTACTCAACAAGGCAGGAAACGCATCGTCTTCGTCGACCAAAAAAAATCGTTCCGCCAAATAATACAAGGTTGAAATCCATTCTTTCGGGGCGAGAGATTCCATCAATTTCGCTTGAGTATCATTAATGGCGACCAAAAACTCAGCGAGTTTACCGGCCACAGACGCTTCTAAACCTTCCACATCGCCGTAACTTAACGTGCCTTCCCAAATATGGTCATGTCCCATGGCGTAACCCAATAACATGCGGCGCACGCCATTCAGCCAAGTATGAGACTCTTGCATCGGTAAATCGTGCTGTTGAGCGGTTTTGCCATCCAACCCCCAGCGAATACCCACTTCTGTTGACCACTGGCGAATACGTTCTAATTCATCGGCGGTTAACTCAAAACGCGCCAACACGGCGGGAACTTCTAATACGCTGATCAATTCTGACAAGGTAAAACGGCTTTCACCCAAACCAAGCAAATACAAATAGGCATCAACAATTGGGTTTTCCATGCCACCAGATTGGTCGATCAAAGCAAATGGAATGTGTTTTCTGCCCTGTGCGCCACCTTTAATATTACCGAAGACGGCTTTAACAAACGGGCTGTAGGTGTTTACGTCGGGCAACATGACGATAACGTCTTTTGGCGTCAAGCTCGGATCGCTCTCGAACATTTGCAAAAGTTGGTCGTGTAACACTTCCACTTCCCGCAATGGACTATGACAGAGGTGTACACGAATACTTTGATCATCAACAGCAATGGGATGTCGATAATCGGCATTGGCGATGCTGGCGTCTCTTTCTTGTTTAGAGCCGTGATTTTCTAAAGTCAGTACATCTTGCTGAATCCATTGCAACAAGCCACTTGAATGCTCACTCAGATAGTCTTCAAAGACTTCTAACTCGTTGTCAGCCATCTCTTGCAGCTGAGCAATATAATCTCGACCTAAGCGCCCCCAGCTTGCCAACAGAGGATTAGCATCAAGATGCAAGGTATCGGTACTCAATCCAGGCTTTAGGGTTTGGCGTTTTATCTCACGACCTAAGTAATGTTTATCAACCACATCACCCCAATAAAAACGACAAGGATTCTGTAAAAACAAGTGCACATCAATCCAGCCAGAAGCGGCCAATACACGAAGAGATTCGAGAGTATTTGGCGGCAAGGAAGACACGCCAAAAATAAAGATTCGTTCAGGCACACCAATAGGTCGCATAGAGGATTGAGTCTTGTCATACAAGGCTTCAATAAGATTGCCGCGATGATAAAGCGACGTGCCCTGCTGGCTGACATCAGCGACCAGATCTCGCCACAAAATGGCTTGCCAAGGTTGCTGCTCAAAGATAGCTTTCAACTTGGGGTCTTGTGCTTCGCCACCTTCCCAAGATTTGATCCAATCAGGGCGATACACCAGATATTGGTCATAAATATCGGCAATGCTACTACATAACTGGAAGCGGCGGATTTGGGTATCGTCTTCTTCAAGATACCAACTCAACGCCTGAAATTCTGGGTCACCAAGACGAGAGTTCAGCAAACGCATTAAGCGCCATACTAAGAAAGGCTTGTTAAATTCACTTTGCGCCGGAATATCGTCTAGGCTTTGCGCAAAAGTTTGCCAAACAAAGGTAGAAGGCAAAGGAAACACCAAACCCGCAGCAATAGAATGAGACTCGGCCAGAAACATCTTCAGCCATTGCGCCATACCGGGGTTCTGCACCAAGATAGATTCATCATCAAACGGATTTTCTGGCGGTGAAATAGCCAAAATCTTCGCAAGCAACACGGCCAAATCCTCTAGACGGTTACTTGTGTAAAGTTGAAACATGCACGAATCCTAGGCTTCAGAAAAAGAATCAATAAAGTTAAAAGACAAAGTGAAATAAACCTCAACCAATAGTTTAAGCTGTCTTGTAATCAGCTTTTTAAGCTGGGAATAAGCCTAACCTTGGAAGCCGTAAAAAAGAAGAACTGAATGGTTTAAAAAGTACAGAGACGACAAATTAGGTGTTAGAAGTGACCAAAAAGAAGAATACTAATTTCTCCAAGCTTTAACACATTAAGATAAAGAGACTAAAGGATACTTTACTGAAAATTTCTATTCAAAAATGCCTAGGCAAATCACGGCTACCATGCAGAACGCGAACAACTCTTAAGCGATCATTGAGAATACGATAAAACACCACATGGGATTGGCTGACAAAGCTATAAAGCGCTTCACGGATTTCGGTACGTTCACGCCCGATATTGGGATTGTTACAGAGCTGGATAAAGCAGCGTTCTAGATATTTTAAATACTGAACCGCCTGATCGAGGCCAAACTCAATTTCTGTATAATCAAAAATGTCACTCAAGTCTTGTTCCGCTTCTGGAGACAGCTCATAGTTTGAAATAGAAGAAGCCATTAAGAGCGTCTTTCTTCCAGCTTGGAATTAATAATATCCTGCACTTTATTCGGGCTAGCTTCACCGTCCCAACCTTTGGCTATTTCTGCGCGTAGTTCTTCTATTATGCGATGACGGTAGATTTGATGCAGGCGCAATGCATCGCGCACCACTTCGCTGGCATTTTGAAAATCACCACCTTTTACTTGGGCAACAATGTAAGCTTCTTGTTTGTCGGTAAAACTGATATTCATACTATTAAACCTCATAACCTTCTCATTTAAAGCTACCACCCTATGTCTATATTTGTCAAATATAGACATTACCGCTAATATTTTGTCGCTGTTTAGTATTAGTAGCCCCAAAAATATAGATTTAATTATGAGCTGTATATCAGTAGAGATCTCGTGAAGGGCGATTTTTTAATTGTGATCAATGGCTAATGCCTAGCAAGATGCATTTATAACTTAAAAATAAAGCAGAAATGAAGGGAGTTGGTGGAGCTAAGCGGGATCGAACCGCTGACCTCTTGCATGCCATGCAAGCGCTCTCCCAGCTGAGCTATAGCCCCACAAAACGCTTAGCGTAAGTGGACAGAATGTCCTAGGAATGTTGTTTTCCAATTACTCATGAGTTAACGGTAATTGGTGGAGCTATGCGGGATCGAACCGCAGACCTCTTGCATGCCATGCAAGCGCTCTCCCAGCTGAGCTATAGCCCCAAAAACAGGCGTGAATTTTATGGGCGCTTCTACATGCTGTCAACCTTTTTGCAAAGCACTAGCAGAATATTTAAGTAGTAAAAACAACAAAACCTAACACGTAGAACATTGTTATGATCAACATACTTATGTTCTGATAGGCCTTTATTTTATCAATATTAAAAAAGCCTTATTAAATAAGAGAAGCTCAATGATCGAATTTCCAACGGTATTAGATGATCTAATGATGGCTCAGCAACCAATACTCAAAAAGACAAAAGAGATTTTTGGTTATGAACTTTTATTCCGTGGAAAAGATTCCTTGAACGCTAACATTGCAGATGGTGAAACTGCCACCAGCCAAGTATTAGTTAATTTATGCATTGGCATTACCAAGCTAGAATCCCAATTAAGAAAACCTTTTTTTATTAATATGACAACCGACCTTATGTTGTCAGATGCTTTTTTTCCCATTGATCCAGACACTGTCTATATCGAAATTCTCGAAAAGCAAAAGCTGACGCCGGAGTTTTTTGCTGCATTAAAAAAATGGCGTTCCGCTGGTTACCGATTTGCCCTAGACGATTATCAATTTGATATCGATTACCAAGCCCTTTTACCTTGGGTATCTATCGTGAAAATAGATGTTCTGGCGACACCACCAGAACAACATCTAGCACAAATAGCAGAACTTAAGTCTAGAGGCTTGATCTTACTCGCAGAAAAAGTCGAAGACTTAGCCATGTTTGAGCTATGCAAAAAACTCGGCTTCGATTTATTTCAAGGCTATTTTTTGCAGCGCCCCGAACTCATCAAGGGCAAAAGAATCGACTCAGCAATACATGGCGCCATTGAACTAGTTAATGCTTTGCAGAATAAAGACATTAGTATTGAAGCAATCGCGGACTTAGTGACCAAAAACCCTAAACTTTCTTATCAATTACTACGAATACTAAATAGTCCAATATGCGGAGTTTATAAAACCGTTGTATCTATCAAAGAAGCAGTCATCTTTTTGGGATTGGTACAATTAAAGAAATGGGCGTTACTCATCACCCTCACTTCATCAACAAACCAACCTAAAGCACTACTTAAAGTGCTATTGACTCGTGCACGCTGTTGTCAACTACTTGCCGAGAGCAAAAAATCGCCTCTCGCAGACTCTGCATTTATGGTTGGACTGATGTCTGGCATAGATGCAGTTTTCAATGTCGAAAAGACAGTCGCATTAGAACAAATTGCTCTAGATAAAAATGCCTTAGACGCCATTATGAACCAGACAGGGGAACTGGGATCTTACCTAACGCAAACATTAAGCTGTGAAGAGCAGGACTGGGATAATATTCATTCCTTGAGTCCTGCGGAAAGAACGATTCTAAATAGAGCATTTTTAGACGCTATGTTGTGGTCTGAAGAGGTCATGCAGTCGATTAATTAAATTAAATGTATTTTTTTTCGTTAAACGATTGACACCTATACAAAAAAATATAGAATGCGTTTCACCTTTTTCAAGGCCAGTGTGGTGGAATTGGTAGACACGACGGATTCAAAATCCGTTGCCTTCGGGTGTGGCGGTTCGAGTCCGCCTACTGGTACCAACAATAAAAAAGCGCTTACTTCGGTAAGCGCTTTTTTTTGCTCTCAACTTTTAGCCAACGGATTACATTTAGTCAATCAAGTACCTTCAATCAATTAAGGTAACTCATTCCGAACTAAACCAATGCTCACTAAAAATCTATTTTTAATAAGCACAGGCAAGTCGAGCAATGGGACGACGATCAATGATCGTCAAAACCATGCAATACATAATCTGGTAAATCTTCTTCTTTAGGTATTGGCGTCGATGATCCTGATTCATCAATCGCAACAAACTTAAACATACCTTCTGTTACTTTTTCGCGCTGACCAATACGGCCACGACGAACCCAGGCTTCCACTAGAATATTCATTGAAGTACGGCCAACCGACTCAACCCTAGTATAAACACCTAAAATATCACCGACTTTTACTGGTCGAATAAAACTCATACCATCCAAAGCAACCGTCACCACACGAGATTGAGCACGCTGACCCGCACATATACCAGCCGCGATGTCCATTTGCGATACAACCCAACCACCAAAAATATCGCCTGCTGGATTAGTATCTCCCGGCATAGCAACCGTCCTAGTCGTAAGACGACCTTTTGCCTTTTCTTCAAACTCTGACATAACTTTCTCTCAATCAATTTGCTCTGTTCACTAAGAGCAAGTGTATCTGTTTATATAGACTGAGAGTAACAACAAAATACTATCTCAAGCATTTAAAAAATTATAACAACACTTTTAAACAAGAGACTTATTTCACCGAGTCAGTCTCATAAAAAATAGCCGTTCCTTTCGCTTCTGTTGTCGGGAACGAGAAGCTCGAACCAATAGACGTTCCTATCCCGCCACCGCTACCAGCACTAATACCAACGCCGGTTCCTAAACGTCTAAAAGACAGCTGCGTGACTTCATCTAAAATCACCCCATTCGCGCCTATTTTAGCCGCCTGTTCTTTTAACTCTTTAGTGGCCTTCTCTTTTCTAGAATCTTCCGTGAAACCATTGTCACTAGATGCTCTCACTGTGCCAATCACTTTATAATCAAAGGCTGGCGCCTCTTCAAATATCGTCACTTGCTCCACTTCAAGTTCAGGCATTTGCTGCCCAGTCACAACATGCGACCCAGACGAACAACCAAACAACAAAGCAGGCAACGCTAAAACGGATAAATATTTAATAGAATTGATCATGACAGCACCTCACCTTAGAAGCTCAAATCATAACAGTGTTGCACAAAGAGCGTGAAAGCAGATCGATAAAAGTGTGGATTTTCAGGCAAAAGGTATACAAATAAGAGGATCAACCCGCAAGCTAGCAGACTAATTATCACCTATGATTAAATTATAGGTAATTTTGAAACGCTTAAAGTGAGATGAGAGGTGTAAATGAGCGAACTACTAGAAACAGACATTTCATGCCCTTACTGCGGCGAAAGCATCGAAGTCGTAATCGAAGTGCTAGATGAAAGCCAAGAATACATAGAAGATTGTCAAGTCTGCTGCCGCCCGATCACCTTCAACATCGACACCGCCTTTGATGGCTCAACCTCCGTTTCCGTTCACTCGGAAAATGAGACGTATTGATTGGCAGGAAAGTCACTGGTATTGAGGAGCAGTGACACAATGCCTAGGTTCAGTTCAGGAAAGGGTATATTAAGTTGTTTATATATCCTTTGTTACCATAAATAACTGAAAAGCATTACATTAAATTTTTTAAAATTAAAAGCCAATATATTTTACATCTCATACGCTAGTCGAACCAAACGGCAGGCACAAAAAACCGCCTAGAGGGCGGTTAATTTTTCTTTAATTTGCCAAAGTTTGGCGTGACATCAAAGAAGCATTACGTTTCAGACTGGCTTTCAGCGATTCTTTCTCTGATTGACTCAATGTCTGGCGCTTTTTTAAGATGTCCTGCTTCACCTTGAGTGAGTTTGTCCAAACCAAACCCAACGAAGGATTTCCACCATTCATCTAATCTCTCCCCGTGCTTATCTAGTAAAGCACTGTACATTTTCATACTGACATTAATACTAGTTTGTTCTTGGAAGCAGGTCAAGACAACAGCGCCTATCACTATACCGCCATTATTTTCTATAAAACCCCTTAGCGAAGCAATAGTACCTCCCATAGTAAGCGTATCATCAACAATTAAATATTTTTTATTCGGTACTACATCCCCATAAAACTCGGGAAAATTTACTAAGCGATAAAAAGCCGCTTTATTCGTTCTAAACGCTCTACTAGACTGGATGATATCAACACAAAGCTCGACCCCAATCCTTGATGAGATAGTATGAGCCAAAGCCAACGGAATTTGATTAACCCCTCCTTCTTCTACTGCATAAACTGGCACCACCTCAAAATCCCTTGATCCTCCTATCCATTCTAAAAATCTTTCAAAAGCCACACTGCTTATTACATCATCCACCAATGGAATAGCTGCACTGACATCTAAACCATTTTTTGATGCTTCATAATTTGGATGGTTTGATGCAGATTTAAGCGTAGCGAAAGAAAATACAGGAGGAAAATCATTCCAAGGAGTCCTAGTTTCAATAAAAGGCTGCTTATAGTCACTAATAGATACTACTTTCTTAGTCATCCAAGCAGTCCTGAACTATCGCTTATATTTGGTACGCAATATTCACAGCACAAAACCCTTAGGCTGATTTTCTCTAAGTTAGGCAAAATCAGATGAGAAGAACGGCACGAAGCCTTTGGAAAAGCACTTTCTTTTGTTAGACGCTCTTCATTTACAGCCCATGCCATGACATCCCGCTTAGTGGAGAAACCAGCTTTGCTTTTTCTTTTCCCGTTAACCCGAGCTTGCGCCCGCAATCCACCTCCATGCTTGTAAGCTTTTACCAATGTGAAACTCCAATTCGTATTGTTAAAGTGTGTGAAAAATTTCAGAAAAGATAGCATATAAGCGGAAAAGCTTACAATTTGAAGCAACACTAAGAAAATGCTGGAGAGTAGATATTTAAAGGGATTGAGCAAGATAAGAAAGTGCAGGCATAAAAAAAGGCACCATAAATGGTGCCCGGGACCGGAATCGAACCGGTACGCTCGTTAAAGCGCAAGATTTTAAGTCTTGTGTGTCTACCAATTTCACCACCCGGGCATATCTGATTTTGGAGGCCGGAGTCGGAATCGAACCGGCGTTCACGGAGTTGCAGTCCGCTGCATGACCACTCTGCCATCCGGCCTTCTATCAGATACATCTTTTGATTGGAGCGGGAAACGAGGCTCGAACTCGCGACCCCAACCTTGGCAAGGTTGTGCTCTACCACTGAGCTATTCCCGCGTCTCAAAAGACGGTGCCTATTCTATGTATTTGAGCTTTCACGTCAAGGGAAAAATCCAAATAAATAACTAACTTAGGCACTTTTTTTAAATCTGATTAGTTTTTGTTCGACTCTTTGGACTTTAGCTCAGGCCAAGCCGCTTTTAAGTAAATATACATAGACCAAAGGGTTAACAAGGCTGCTGCAATGAGTACCATCTCTCCCACATGGGCAGCCATGGTATCTGGTCGACTTCCTAGCAAGATGAAAATAGCCAACATCTGCATGGTGGTTTTCAGTTTGCCAATATAGGAAACGGCCACGCTGGCGCGCTTGCCCATTTCTGCCATCCATTCACGTAATGCTGAAATAACGATCTCACGGCCGACAATGACGGCGCTAGCTAACGTTAGCAATGGATTAGAGTAGCTAGCCACTAACAAGACTAAGGCAATCGAAACCATAAGCTTGTCAGCTACTGGGTCAAAAAAAGCCCCAAACGGAGTCGTTTGGTTAAGCTTTCTTGCCAAATAACCATCTAACCAATCAGTAATGGCAGCCAAGGCAAAAATAATCGCGCAGGTGTAATAGCGCCCTTCCCACGGCAAGTAGTAAATAACCACCAAAATAGGGATCATAAAGATCCGTACGGAAGTTAATATATTTGGTATGTTCATCTTATTCCTAATTATTACGCTAAATGCACCAACACTCAGCCAAACTTAACTTTTATGAAGGTAGAGATAAATTTCTTCCGCTTTTTTGGCGCTAATCCCTTTCACCTTTGAAATATCTTCCTGGCTCGCTGAGAGTAGCTCTTGGTATCCACCAAAGGCCGTCAGCAACTCTTTACGTCGATTTGGCCCGATACCTGGAATATCTTCCAATACCGAGTGCCGACGTTTCTTGTCTCGTCTACGACGGTGAGTCTTTATCGCAAATCTGTGTGCTTCATCGCGAATATGTTGAATCAAGTGCAATGCAGCCGAATCTGGAGGCAACACAACTTCATCTTCTTTGGAGCCGATATATAAGGTTTCAAGACCCGGCTTACGAGTATCGCCTTTTGCGACCCCCAATAAGAAGATATTCACCAATCCCAATTCTTTTAATACAGTTTCAGCTTGAGTTAACTGACCTTTACCACCATCAATAAGCAACACATCTGGCGCTTCTAGCTCACCACTTTTGACGCGTTTATAGCGTCGAGTGAGTGCTTGCTTCATGGCACCGTAATCATCACCCGGTTCAACACCTTCGATGTTAAAGGAGCGATAGCGCTTTTTATCCGGTCCGTCAGGCCCAAACACCACACAAGACGCTACAGTTGCTTCGCCACTAGAATGACTAATATCAAAACATTCCATGTGCATTGGAGGTTCAGAGAAGCCTAACAACTTTTGCAATGCGGTTATACGGCTAAAATGATTACGCTTATCCGATAATCGCGCCTGTAAGCCTTGTTCTGCGTTGAGTTTCGCCAGCTCAAGCCAACGCGCACGCTGACCTCTTACATTGCTCAGGACTTCAATTTTTTTCTGGGTGGTTTCGAAAATACCTTCCACCAGCGCATCACCATCTTCTAGCTCGTGACTAATGATAAGCGTCTTAGGTAACTCTTGAATACCACCAAGATAAAATTGAGCGATAAAAGACGATAATAATTCGCCTTCTGTGATTTCGATGGGCATTTTTGGGTAGTAGCTTTTGCTGCCAACAACTTTGCCTTTGCGCACCATCATCACATGAACACACAAACCACCAGGCTGAATAATAGAGGCAATAACATCTGCTTCGCCCGTTTGCCCATAAACATGCTGTTGCTCTTGGATGTGCTTGAGCTGAATGATTTGATCGCGTAACTCGGCGGCTCGTTCAAATTCCATATCCGCAGCAGCAGCGCTCATTTGCGTGGTAATTTCAGCTGTGAGCTCTTGATCTTTGCCTTGTAAAAACATGCGTGCGTGACGAACATCTAGCTCGTACTCTTCATCACTAATCAAGTTCACACAAGGCCCAGAACAACGCTTAATTTGATATTGCAAACAAGGCCGAGATCGATTCGAGTACGTACTGTCTTCGCACTGGCGCACCTTGAAGACCTTTTGCATGGTATTCAAACTTTCTTTTACAGCGTTGCCACTTGGAAAGGGACCGAACAAGGTACCTTTATCGGTTTTATCACCGCGACGAAACAGCAAAGCTGGATGAGGGTGATTCGATAATAAAATATAAGGATAAGATTTATCGTCCCGTAGCAAAATATTGTACGGTGGACGATGTTGTTTAATAAGCGTTTGTTCGAGAAGTAAAGCTTCCGTTTCGCTTTTAGTAACAGCAATTTCAATGGTGTGAATACGACTAACCAAGGCCATGGTTTTAGTCGTTAATCCGGTCACACGGAAATAGCTCGCGACACGATTTTTTAGATTTTTTGCTTTTCCAACATAAAGTAACTCACCTTTCACGTCGTACATGCGATAAACGCCCGGACGTGTGGTTAAGTTGCTGACAAAATGCTTCGGATCAAATTCTGAATGGCTCAAACAAACCTCGTTTTTCGCCTAGCCCATACCAAGCACATTGTAACGTACCGCTAAGTGAATCAGCTCGACATCGCTTTCAATGTTCAATTTTGTAAAAATACGAGTACGGTAAGTACTCACGGTTTTAGGACTCACACATAGGTGCTCTGCAATTTCGTTGGATTTTTTGCAATCCACGATCATTTGAGCCACTTGCAATTCTCTGTCTGATAATTGCCCCAATGGCGAACCTTGTCCATCGATAGAAAACTTAGACAGCGCCATTTTCTGAGCAATGCTTTTAGAAATATAATGCTCGCCTTTAGACACCATTTGAATAGCTTCTAATAGCTCTGACGTATTGGTGCCTTTAGTAAGATAACCGGATGCACCCGCTTCTAATAACTTCACTGGGTATAAATTATCATCAAGCGCAGACAAAGCAATGATCTTGGTTTTCGGCAAAATCCGCTTTATTTCTTTCGTTGCACCTAAACCGCCAATTCCCGGCATATGCACGTCCATCAAAATGATATCAGGCAATAATATCTTGGACTGAATAATGGCCTCTTCACCGCTATGCACAACACCTACTACCTCAACACCTTTTACATCCTGTAATACACGACTAATACCTTGGCTAACCACGTCATGGTCGTCAACAATCAATACTTTTAACATAACAACCTCACCAAAACTTTCCTACGCCTCGTGTCGATTTCTGCCTTACCTAGCATGAAATCGCCTATAGCATCCTGCTAATAAAAAATTATGTTATATAACAAATAGAAAAAGCGCACCGTTATTCAGGCAGCTTTTCTTTATATCCCATTTCTAAGAGCTTTTTTTGACTAATTTCGCGATAACGAGCTCGCACGCCAGACCCGTGTGTTTTTTGGGTGTAATAAAGTAAAGGCGCGATCTGTTCTTCATCAACCGATAAGTCACTAGCAATTTTACTAGATAAATCTTTCACGCTTAGTGTTTGCTTATCTTCGATCATAATCACTTTTGGAATCACTAAGCGTTCACCAGCAATCACTCGATCGACGATTTTTAAATAACTTTGCTCAAATAAAGGCCAGGTCACTCGCTCTTCTTCAGACTTTAATTTGTACCAACCAGCCTGAGACCCAGCAAAGAATACCGCATTATGACTCCATTTATATTGCAAAGGATCCGTTCGACAAGTACAAGCTTCAAGATATGCTGCACGCGGATCAGGCAAACCATAAGCTTTATAAGCGGTATTAATTAGTTTCAAAAAGTCTGCAATAGTTGGCGGCCATGTATGCTCTTCTTTTGTACGCTCTACTGCGTATGCCAACAACGGCTCTTGGAAACCTTTCAATGCAATCGCCCATTCACGCTTGGCTAGCTTAACTTCATCCGTTGTACTGTAAGCCGAGGCAAATTTATGGGTATAAATGGCTTTAAAACGCGCGAACAACATATTAACCAAAATACGTGTTTGCTGCTCAGCCTCTGTCGGACCCGATTCACGACTAGCATTACCAGCATTAGCATATCCTGAGTTATTGTACCCTGAATTATTGTACCCTGGATTGCCAGAGCCATACTCACCAGTCTGTGTCGTGGATGTTGTTGAGGGCGTCGCTAACCTGCTCTCTAGAGGTTTTAGTAAATTTTGTACTGCCTGAGGTTCCTTCATATGAAGACCTATCCGATTGTTTGTATTGCCACTGACGTTTTACGTATTTAAAAAATTCGCTGTTCCAAGTTCTGACATTTTTTCGCTGCTCTTTAATTCTCAGCAAAAACTCAGTTTGCAAAGACAAGGCAAAATCACGGGCGATGCCAGCTTGGCCAATTTGCTCTAACGTCGCTTCTTCAGGTTGCCACTGATCAGGTTGTCGAGCACGCTCTTTTTGCTCCAAATACAAGTCAAAATCAGTGATGCCTCGACGGTCATTCACCACTGGCGGAGATGGCGCTTGGTATTGTCGAACGGGCTGCTTCGCAGGATAGCTTTTAGGCTGCGGCGTAAATTCCTCAGTTTTCTCCCGAGACGCTTTGTGCAACCGATCCATTTTGCTCATCAAGGAATCGTCTTTAGCAGACGCTTCAGCAGCTGGTTTAATGGTTTGTGCCGCTTTTTGGGATGACACTAAATGAATCTCGAGTATTTCTTCTTGCCGCTGAAAGCTCAATAGTTGGCTAATTTGTAAGTTCGCCAACAATCGCATCAACATAGGCACAGTCCAAAATGGTAGCTGAACACTAAGTCGACTCATTTCAACTCGTAAAGCATTGGAGCCAATAAGATAAGCCTGCTGCTTCAAAAAGGTCAATAATACGGTTTCTTCTAACCCGATCTGGGCTGCCATTGAAAATGATATCGGTAATGAATAGTCGTTATCCAACATAAATCTCGCTTCGCATATTTAGCACCACAGTCTATCAAAAGCCGTTCCTATTAGCACGAGAACCTTAAAGTAACCTTGCTATCGATACAGAATGACGCTTGCCATTTTCATTGACCATTAGACTTTAGCAATAGAAGGATTTTATTCACTAACAAAACAACTGCTAAGCAATTTTGACAGCACTCAAAAACACTCCTATGCTCAAGTTGCGGCAATGCTTTTTATTCAACTCTCTCTAATACAGAACAACAGGGTAACGATAGATTTATAAAAGACAAATTAATAGAGAGTGTTTGGCATTGCCAGTTCCAAAAACATCATTCAGGAGGAAAGTAGTATGCACACTACCAAAATTTCTGGTCACCATATCGATGTAACCCCAGCCATAAAAGATCATATCAATGAAAAACTCAGCAAAATTTCGAAGCTTACAGACCAAATAACCTCGGTAAATGTCACTTTACTTAAGGACAACAAAAGTCAAAAAGCGGAAGCGATCGTACATATTCCAGGCAAAGAAATATTTGCCGCGGCCTCCTCTGAAGATAGATTATTTCACGCGATTGATGACATGGTTGACAAGTTAGCCAAGCAAATAGACAAATATAAAACCAAACAATCCAGTGCGCATCACAAACCTGTGACGACCCACTAGTTACCTAAAACCACTTAACTCTTCCTTCATTATTTTGAAAAAACACCGCGATTCTGCGGTGTTTTTCTGTATTTATACTTTAGATAAACAATCAAGCTTGAAGTTTGGAACTTTCAGCCGCATATTAAGTCTATTGATAGTCTTAAACCCTAAAGGAGTAATCTCATGCGTTACACAGAAGCCCTTTCGACACATTCGTCACAAGCGGCAAACAAAACGCTCCGCAATACTTACGGACTGTTGTCGCTTACCCTATTGTTCAGCGCCTTCACTGCGGGCATGAGCATGGCTTTCAACTTACCCCATCCTGGCCTAATTATTACTCTAGTAGGCTTTTATGGTTTGCTTTTCCTAACACACAAATTTAAGAACAGCTCTGCGGGTCTTCTTTGTGTGTTTGCGTTAACTGGATTTATGGGCATTACCCTTGGGCCTATATTAAGCATGTACATGAATATGCCTGGCGGCGGCAGCTTGATCATGAGTGCATTAGGCATCACAGGCCTATCCTTCCTAGGCTTATCTGCTTATGCACTTATTTCGAAGAAAGACTTCAGCTTCCTTAACGGATTCATCACTGTTGGTTTCTTTGTTTTATTGTTCGCGGTGATTGCTGGTATTTTCATTAAAATGCCTGCGCTACAAATTTTCATCTCTGCTGGTTTTGCGCTTTTCTCTGCGGCGGTTATTTTGTTGCAAACAAGCCAAATCGTACGTGGCGGTGAAACCAACTACATAGTTGCAACAGTGACTCTGTATGTTTCCATATATAACATGTTCCTAAGCGTATTGTCCCTTCTTGGTATGGCTCGCGATTAATAATCCGTCACACCAATACGAAAAGGCCGCTGACTGCGGCCTTTTTTATGTGTAAAATTTACTGCATCTCATACCAAGGTCATTTTTGATGCAATACACTCTGCTCATCACTGGTTCCCCATATCAAAGCAAGGCTTGCCACACAGCGCTTCGCTTTATCCATGCAGCTCTAAATAAATACCCTGACAGTATAAAAGGCGTATTTTTTTATGAAGACGCCGTGCTTATTGGCAACCAGACAGCACAGCCACCAAGAGATGAAATCAACCTAACCAAAGCTTGGCAAGAAATAGCAGAACAACACAAAGTCCCTTTGTATTTGTGCATTGCTGCTGCGGTAAGACGCGGCATCATTAACGAAAGTGAAAGCCGTCGTTATGAGTTAGAGCAACACACTCTTGCAGAGCACTTCCAGCTAGAAGGCTTGGGCACACTCGTTGATTTAATGAATACCACGAATAAAATCATTCAGTTTAGGTAACCTTATGAAACACACATTAATTCACCTAAACTCCAGCCCTTATTCCAGCTTAGCTTGCAAAGAAGGCTTAGATCTTGCTCTGGTTCTGGCCACCTTTGAACAGCCTGTCGATTTGTGTCTGTCTGGCGCCGCTCTCGCGATTTTGACGGATAATCAAGATCCAACAGCAGAGCAAGGTAAAAACCTACATAAGCTGCTAGCTGGGCTAGAATTTTATGATATTGAAAACATCTATATAGAAAAAGCTAATACATGGATTGAAGACAATCCAACGTGGCAAGGTGTTCAGTCTCTTGATGGTGCCGAATGGCAAACATTGTTCTCACAATACCAACAGGTTTTCCGGTTTTAATTATGCGACTTCACCAAATAAATCAACTCGATTACCCAGCAACGTTAGAAACAACTTGGCAAAATAGCGTGCAGGCTGGCGACCAAATATTGCTGATTGAAGAAGGCTTTTTAAGACTGATTCAGCACGCCAACACAATGCAAACGCTGGCCGAAGAAAAACACGCCGAAATCTACTATCTACAAAGCGATGCAACGGCTTATGGCTTATCACCACAATTAGGCACCGCTCTCTCAGAAGAAGAATGGGTCGATTTAACCTTTACTGCCGAAGCGAACATTAGTTGGTAATCAATATGACAAACAATACAGTAGTTCTAGACGAAGAAGGTTACTTGCTCAATCTACAAGACTGGACACCAGAGCTTGCCAATCAACTGGCGCAAGATGTTGACGTTGAACTAAGCGATGCTCATTGGGAAATTATTCATTTGTTGCGCGACTTCTATGAAGAGTTTGAAGTATCTCCTGCCATGCGACCACTGGTAAAAGCGGTATCAAAAAAACTAGGCGCAGAAAAAGGACGAAGCATTTATCTAATGACACTATTCCCCGGCAGCCCGCCTAAGTTAGCAGCAAAGATTGCTGGCCTTCCCAAACCAGCAAATTGCTTGTAGATCAGACAAAAAAACATGTAGGTCAGCCTTCAGGCCGTCAAAAGCCGGATCACACCAAACCAAAAACCTTGACGTGCTAAAGCACGACCTTGTATCTCTTCTTGATGAGTGTTTAGCTAGCACTTATCGCATCGGGAAATCGGTGAGCTCGTGCGCGACCTTAGCACAAAAATGCTGTTTTGTAGATTGAGCCCTGATTTCCTAACCTCCATTAAACTGAATGGTATCCTAGCACCCCAGGTAAGGGTGATGCTGCATGTACAAGGGGAGTAGATAGAGATGAAGGCTTTTATTGGCATTGATGTTGGTAAAGAAAAGTTAGATGTTAGTTGGTTACGCGACGTGGTCAAAAATAAGCAGAAAACCAAGGTCTTAAAGAACACAAAA